>CAMPKP010000112.1 GCA_946887295.1 uncultured Gemmatimonadota bacterium
GCTCTCCCGGGTCACCCTGACGCCCCGGCGTCCTGCCGGTTACCTTGGGACGCCCCCGACGAGAAAATCATGTTCCATTCCCCCGACGGTACCCTCCGCTACTCGCCGCGCGACCTCGTCGCGTACCTCGAGGGCGACTTCGCCGCCTGGTGCGAGCGGATGCTCGCCGAGCGCGGCCGGACCGCGGGCGCCGGGTCCGCCGAGCTGGAGTGGGCCACGCCCGACGAGGACGACGAGAGCGCCCTTGCCGCGCGGAAGGGCGAGGAGTACGAGCACCGCTATCTCGTGCGCCTGCGGGAGCGGGAGCCGGGCCTGATCGAGATCGCCCGGAAGGACCCGGCCGGGCACGAGCGGACGCTCGCCGCGATGGAGGCCGGGGCGCCCGTGATCTACCAGGCCCACCTCGTCGTGGACGGCTGGCAAGGCTATCCCGACTTCCTGGTCCGGTGCCCTGGCGCGGCGTGCCGCTGCGGCGGCCACCACTACACGCCCTGGGACACCAAGCTCGCGCGCTCGGCCAAGCCCCACTTCCTGATCCAGCTATGCGCCTACGCGGAGATGCTCGAGCGGATCCGCGGCTTCCTGCCCGGGGAGCTGGTGTTCGTGCTGGGCCAGGGCGAGGAGCGGACCTTCGCGACCCGCGAGTTCTACTACTACTACCGGCAGCTGAAGCGCTCGTTCCTCGCCTTCCAGGCGGACTGGCGCGCGGCGGCAATCCCGGACCCCGGGCTCGACCGGACCTGGGGCCGCTGGACCGGCACCGCGGAGAAGCTGCTCGCCGAGTGCGATCACCTGAGCCGGGTGGCCGGCATCTCGCGCGGCCAGGTGCGCCGGCTGGAGGATGACGGGATCGCCTCGCTCACCGCGCTCGCCGGCTGCGATCCGGGCCGCCGTGTGCGCCGTGTGTCGCCACCGGTGCTCGAGCGGCTCCGGGCCCAGGCGCAGCTCCAGCTCCGCTCGCGCGGACACCGCCAGCCGCTCTGGCAGCTCCGCCCGCCGGCGGCCGAGGAGTCCCGCCGGGGCCTCGCGATGCTGCCGCCGCCGTCGGACGCGGACGTCTTCTTCGACATGGAAGGCTTCCCGTACGCGGAGCGTGGCCTCGAGTACCTGTTCGGCGCGGTCACGGTGGACGAGATCACGCCCCGGTTCCACGACTGGTGGGCACACGACGAGGCGGAGGAGCGGGCGGCGTTCGAGGGGTTCATCGACTGGGTCGTCGCGCGGCGGCGGCGGGACCCGTCGCTCCACATCTACCACTACGCACCATACGAGACCTCGGCGGTCAAGCGGCTCATGGGGAAGTACGCCACCCGCGAGGCCGAGGTGGACGACCTGCTGCGGTACGGGGTGTTCGTGGACCTCTGCGCCGTGGTGCGGCAGGGCTTCGTCGTCGGCACCCCGAGCTATTCACTCAAGGAGATCGAGCGGCTGTACCTGCCGGAGCGGGAAGGCCAGGTGACCTCGGGGGGAGGGTCGGTCGTCGAGTACCAGCGCTGGCTCGACAGCGAGGAGCCGAGGAGCTGGGAGCACTCGGAGGTCCTGCGGGGGATCCGGGACTACAACCAGGTGGACTGCGAGTCGCTGTGGGGGCTTCGGAGCTGGCTGCTCGACCGGCAGGCGGAGAGTGGGATCGGGTACGTACCCAATCCTTGCCGTCAGGCCGAGCGGAGCGTCGGAGCCGCTCCGCCGGCTCCCCGGGATGACGGCGGCGGGATCGCGGCGCGGCTGGTGGAGCGGGCGGCCCGGGCGGGCGACACGGAAGAGGCCAGGCTCGACTCGCTGGTCGGCTGGCTGGTGGAGTTCCACCGGCGCGAGGAGAAGCCGATGTGGTGGCGGATGTTCGATCGCCACGAGATGACCGTCGAGCAGCGGTACGACGACTTCGATTGCCTGGCGGGATTGTCACGCACCCGCACGCCGGCCCGCACGATCAAGAAGTCGTCGGGTCTCGAATACAGCTTCGACCCCGACCAGGAGACGAGGATCCGGGCCGGGGACCGGTGCTACGTGGCGGGATCGATCACGTCCACCTACGAGATCGTCAGCCTGGACCAGGACGCCGGCCTGGTGGAGATCAAGGTCGGTCCCGGAAAGACCCTGGATGCGCGGATCTGCCTGATCCCGGACGAGCACGTGAGCGCGAAGCCCATCAAGGAGGCGATCACCCGCTACGCGGAGGCCTGGGAGCAGGGCGAGATCGCATCGCAAGCGGTGGACGACCTGCTCCGCCGGCGCCTGCCGCGGATCGTCGGCCACGACGACGGAGAGCTGATCCGGCCCGGGGACGACATCGTCACCCGGGTCTGCGACCTGGCGTCGCGGCTGGACGGAACCACCTTCTGCATCCAGGGGCCGCCGGGCACCGGAAAGACCTACACCGCGGCGGCGATGATCGCGGACCTGCTGTGCCGCGGCATGCGCGTGGGCGTAACGGCGAACAGCCACAAGGTGATCCTCAACCTCATGCGCGCAGTGGTGAAGGCGATGGGACCGGCCGGGGCTTCGGCGCCGCTCTACAAGGTGGGCGATCACGAGAACGATCAGCTGGTGAAGCAGGGCATCGTGCGGGAGCTGGAGTCGGGCGAAGTCGCGGGCGTTCTGGATGGCGGCGCGGTGCTCGTCGGGGGGACCGCCTGGGTATTCAGCCGTGCGGACGTGCAGGGACGCTTCGACTATCTCTTCGTGGACGAAGCCGGCCAGGTCGCGCTCGCCAATGCGGTGGCGGTGGGACTGTCGACCCGCAACCTCGTCCTCATCGGCGACCAGATGCAGCTCTCCCAGCCGGTGAAGGGCAGCCACCCGGAGGAGACGGGTCTCTCCTGCCTCGAATACCTGCTTCACGGCCACGCGACCGTGCCGCCGGACCTGGGCGTCTTCCTCGGGGCGTCGCGCCGGATGCACCCCGACGTGTGCCGGTTCGTGTCGGACGCCGTCTACGAGAGCCGGCTCGGCAGCATTCCGGAGACCGAGCACCATCGGGTGATCCGCAGCGGCGAGACGGCGCTGGTGCCGGCGGAGACCGGCATAGTCTGGGTGCCGGTGAAGCACGACGGGTGCACGCAGTCGAGCGACGAGGAGTGCGAGACGATCTCCGCGATCGTGCGGGAGCTGCTGACGCGGAGGGTGGTGGACGGGGATGGAGTCCGGCGCGCCATGTCCCTGGACGACATCCTGATCGTGGCGCCCTTCAACCTTCAGGTGCGATGCCTGCGGGAGAAGCTCGGCGCCGGGATCCGGGTGGGCTCGGTGGACAAGTTCCAGGGACAGGAAGCTCCCGGGGTCGTCGTCTCGCTCTGCGCCTCGACCCTCGACGAGGCACCGCGCGGCGCCGGATTCCTGCTGAGCCCTAACCGGCTCAACGTGGCGGTCTCGCGAGCGAAGGCCCTGGCGATCGTGGTGGGCTCGCCGGAGCTGCTGGAGGCGCGGTGCCGCTCGGTGGAGGAGATGAAGCTGGTCAATCTCCTGTGCCACCTGGTGCAGTACGCGGAGGAGACGGCGCCTCCGCCCCGTCCGACGACGCCTTCTCCCTCCGCGCCAGCATCAGGAACGGCACGGCCGCGAGCTGGATGACCCCGCTCGCGACGTAGGCCGACGAGTACCCCCACACATCCGCTGCCCGCCCCAGCGCCGGCTGGGCCACCACCCCTCCGGCCGATCCCATGAGGTTATCGAAGGAGAGCACCGTCGCCCGCTGGCGTGACGGGATGAGGCCGTTGATGTAGGCCTGGCGGATCGGCATGGCGGCGGCGAAGCACATGCCCCACACCCCCAGGAGCACCAGCGCCACCCAGAAACTCGACGTCAGTCCGATCAGCGCCAGCGACCCGGCCCCGACCGCCGAAGCGGCGATGAGCGCGCTGGTGCGCCGCGCGGCCGTCCGGCGGACCAGCGGCACCAGCAGCCCCGCCGCCATCTGGGTGCCCGCGACTATGGCCGCGGCGAGGCCGGCGATGCCGAACGCGCCGGGGTCGCCGTACAGCTCGAGCAGGTAGGGCTGGAGGGCGTAGAAAGCGAAGATGTTCACGCCGCCGGCGAAGAAGGCCGCCAGCATCAGCCAGCGCACCGGCGGGTTGCGCCAGCCGTATTCCAGCGATGCCCGGACCACGCTCCGTACCTGCTCCAGGTGGCTCCGGCCCCGGGCCGGCTTGAAGCCGAGATCCTTCATCAGGAAGAATGCCACGACGAGGGTGAGGCCGAGCATGGCCGACCTCAGGATGTAGGGCACGCCGAGGTTGGTCGCCTGAGCGACGAGCCCGCCCGCCACCGAGCCGAGCAGCATGGCGGCGCCGCCGACGATCTGGCCCCTCGCGAGCACCCGGTCGAGGCCCTCCTTGTAGCCGTTGAAGGCCAGCGCGTCCACCAGCCATGCCTCGGTCGAGCCGGAGAAGAAGGTGAAGCCCAGCCCGATGAGCGCGGACGCGATGGCCCAGCCCCACAGGGGCGCCCTCGCCTGCCACATGACGAGGTACAGCAGGGTCGACAGCAGCAGCGTGGCGGCTCCCAGCAGGTAGGACCTGCGCCGGCCCCAGGTATCCGCGAGGACGCCGGTGGGCACCTCGAAGACGACCATCCCGGCGGTGAAGAACGCGTTGGCGGTGAACGCTTCGGCGTTGTCGAGCCCGGCGTCGAGCAGGAAGAGGGTGTTGATGCCCCAGATGAACGAGGCGGCGAGAGTGGAGAAGAGGGTGAGCAGGAGGTAGGTGCGCTGCACCTGCTTCGCCTGGGGGGTCATGCCCGGGGTGGGTGGCTTGGCCATGGACGAAGGGATAATCGAGAGGGAGGGGGCTGCGCGCAGCGCGAGCGACGGCCGGCGCCGCCCTGCGGCGCCGGCCGTCACGTTCAGGCACGCCTATGCCTGCTGTTGCCGTGGAATCCCCAATCAGGTCAGGCCGTCGCCGAGCGTTCTACCAAGCTCACTCTGGAGGCGGATCATGATCTCCTGGGCCTTCAAGGCGCGATGTTCCCAGTCTGGCTGGTTGTCGATGTCGCGGCTGTCTTCCCGCACGGCTCGCTGGAATTCGGGGTCGACGTGCTCGAGGATGGGAAGGGCCGCCTTGCAGAGATACAGGAGCTTCCGCTGCGCGTCGAAGCAGTAGGTCGCAAGCATGTACTGGAACTCTTCGCTTCCCACCGCGGCGCTGGCGAGCTTGTCCGTAGTTCCCTTGGGAATCGGATAGGGGCCTATCCTGCCGTTGGCGACGATCGTTTCCATCGTGGGGTGGGGGCTGGACATCGGATCCTCCTGGTCGCAGGGAAGAGAAATCAAGGAGACAAGGACACTCCGACTGGGGCACCGGCCCTCGCCCGAAGAGCGGCCGCGAACAGCGCGTCACCGACCGCCCAGGAGTTCGCGAACGAGCCGTGCCAGCGCCTCGCCTCGGCCGAGGCGCCGCGAGCGCTCGACAGATCCGCCAGCAGGAGCCGCTCCGGCGCCATCGAGGTGAGCGGGAAGTACCAGGTCCACGGCTCCAGGACCCGGCTCACCGAGCGGCGGAGCCGGTCGATCGCCACGGTGGTGTCGGCCGCCAGCAGCGCGAGCCTCGCCTCGAGCGCGGCACGGAAGGCCTCCCTGGTCGGGTCGGCGCGGTCGGGGCCGGGCGGCGCCGCGTCTATCCGCCGGATGAGATCCGAGACGCGAGCCGAGTCGCCCGACATGGCCGCCCGGTGGGCCACGGCGTGAAAGGCCTGCTGTGCGTCGTCCCACACGGGATGGCTGAAGTCCGGAGCGGCCCCCGCGCGGACCAGCGAGTCGGCCCAGGCGTACATCGGTCGGACCAGATCCGCCGCCGGGAAGCCCGCCAGGTCGGCGTGTACGACCCAGGCATCGAACTCGGGCTCCTGTGCCGCCGCCTTCCATGCCGCCACGGCATCCGGCCAGCGACCCTGGGCCGTGAGAGCCGCGAGCCGGAACGCGGCGCCCCGCCGGCGGTCGTCCGGCGTCCGGTCGGCGCCGAGGAGGAAGGTGGCGGCCGTGTCCGCCAGCCCCGGGTCGAAGGAGTCGTGCATGTAGAGCGCCACCATCTGGGAGATCGCCTGGCGGTCGATGGAGGGAAGCCGGCCGAGAGCACGCGCGCGGGCGGGGCCGGAGTCGAACCGCAGCGCGAAGGCCGTCTCCCGGACACGGCGGAAGGGATCTTCCGGAGGCTCCATGTGGCCCAGGTAGCGCCGCGCCCGAGCGGAATCTCCCGCCAGGATCGCGAGGTCGACCAGATGGTCGTAGATGGGGGCGAATACGCTGTCGAGCCGCGTCACCCGCTCCAGCGCCGGCTGGGCGTCCCGGGGCGACTTGCCGCTCAGGCCGCCATAGTGGAAGAGCGCCTCGCCGAGGCCGAACCAGGCGTCTATGTCGTCGCGGTGATCGAGGACGGCATTCTGGAACGCGGCGATGGCGCTGTCGCCCGAGCCCAGCAGGAGGTGCCGCTGGGCGCCGAGCAGGCTCACCCAGCGCGGGGCCATCCGGTCGCGCCGGCCGAGCGCGGTGTCCACGCTCCCGACCGCGGCGCCGTAGTCGAACTTCCAGGCCTGCACGACGCTGAGGCGCAGGTAGGCCAGGCCGCACGCGGAGTCCGCCTCGATCGCGGCGTGGAGCTCGGTCTCCGCCCGGTCGAGATCTCCGCGCCAGAAGTGGGCCTGTCCCTGCAGCAGGTGACCCAGGGCCGAAGCGGACGAAGTCGCGCTCAGCAGCGCGCCCCGGGGACCGATGGTGAGGTCTTCCCGGGTGGCGAGGGCGCTGACGGACGCCAGCGCCAGGCGGCCGATGGGGTCGTCCAGGCGGCCACCGGACAACGGCTCGTCGCCGCGCAGAATCCGCTCGCCACCGCTCACCGAGTACAACTCGACGCTGACCCGCGGGCCCGCCGCCGTCTCGACGACCGTGCCGGCGACGAGATACCTGGCGCCCAGTCGCGCGGCGTCGCGAAGCAGCCCCGGCCACGAGGCCGCGCGCCATCCCTGGCCCCGGCTCAGCAGTCCTGACCCGTCGATGGGTCGCAGCGCCGGAAGCCAGCCGAGGGCCTCTCCGAAGAGCAGGTGGGGAGGTGACTCGCCCTGCCGCGGACCCCGGGCAGCGGTGTTTCCATCGAAGGGCAGGATCACGATCCCCAAGGGACTGGATGCGGCCGCCGGGAGACGCCGGAGGATCACGACCGTCGCGATGATGCCCACTGCCAGTGCGATGGCGAGCAGCAGGGCGAGCGGGTGCCTGCGCAATTCCCTCGGCGCGGCCGCCGCCCGAACCGGGCTCGTCGTCGCGACGGCCTCCGGCTCCAGGGCCCGTGCGAAGTCCTGGGCCGTGGCGTGGCGGTCGGCTGGAACCTTGGCGAGCGCCTTCTCGAGGGCGGCCTCCAGGGCGGACGGCACCCCGGTGCGCACCACCCGGAGCGAGTGGGGCGGGTCGCTCCGGTGGCGCGCGAGGACGGCCTGCGCGCTCGGCCCGGTGAAGGGCGGCTCGCCCGCGAGCATCTCGTAGACCACGCAGCCGAGCGAGTACAGGTCGCTGCGGCCGTCCACGAGGTCCCCGCTGGCCTGCTCCGGGCTCATGTAGGCGGGCGTCCCGACGACGATGCCGGTCTCCGTCAGGCCCTCGCCGCCCGCGACGCCGATCGCCTGCGCGATCCCGAAATCCGCCACCAGGGCGTGTCCGGCCTGGAGCAGGATGTTCTCGGGCTTGATGTCGCGATGGACGATGCCGTGCTGGTGGGCGTAGCCGAGGGCGTCCGCCACTTCGCGGGCGATGGCCAGCGCGTCGGGCAGGGGAAGCTGCACCTCGCGCTGAAGCCGTGCGCGAAGGGATTCCCCTTCGACGTACGGCATCACGTAATAGAGGTTGCCCTCGAACTGGCCGGAGTCGTGGAGCGGCAGGATGTGGGGGTGGGCGAGACGGGCCGCGATCTCGATCTCCCGAAGGAATCGGGCCGGGCCGAGGACCGCCGCGAGATCGGGTCGGACCACCTTTACCGCGACGAGGCGCTCGTGCCGAAGGTCACGTGCCAGGTACACCGTGGCCATGCCACCGCGCCCGAGCTCCCGCTCCAGCACGTAGTGGTCGTCGATGGCGCGGTGTGGGAGCTCGGTCAGCTCCGGCATAACGGCTCAAATCGGGCAGTGGAGGGCTAACATAGGACCCGGGCGCCGGTTCAGCCAGCATCCGGCCGGGGTCCCCCTGCCGAAGGGTCAGGATGCGGAGGCGGCGATCAGCAGCGCTCCGCCGACGGCGACGGTGTCCTCCGCGATCGCCACGACGTAATCGGGCAGCTCGAGCGCACGCACCAGACGGGTGCGGGCCCTGTAGCCTGCCAGCGTGCCCACGACGCCGCCGATTCCTCCCAGGACGGCGCCGGCGAGCAGAGATCCTCCGGTGCCCGCGGTGAGGGCCGCGCCGGCGAGCCCGCCGGTCGCGATCCGCGCCGCGAACGGTCCCGGGTCGGTTCTGTTGGGGGTCCTGGGCAGTTTGTCCGCCACCAGCTCCAGCAGCATGAAGGCGGTCAGGAGCCAGACGGCGATCGTCGAGCCGAGGAAGGCGAGCGGTGTTCCGTCGAGGCGCAGCCAGCCGAGGCGGGCTGCCCATGCGACGATCGCCGGCGGCGTCATCGAGCGGAGGCCGGCGATGACGCCGATGGCGAAGGCGAACACCAGGAGCAGCACTCCGATTCCGTCTCCCTCGCTCATTGGCCGGTCGGGAAGGTCTCGGGCGGCTCGCCCGTGATCCACCCCGGCGTCAGGTCCAGCGGCTCCACGGCGGCGGTCTCGTCGAAGTGGATCACGGCGTCGAACTGCGCCGGCAGCAGTGCCTCGAAGTAGTGGCTGAGCCGCTCGGTCTCGGGCCGATAGATCACGCCGATCGCCCGCTCGAGCCCGGGCTCGCCGAGCACCGAGGCGATCCGCCCGTCACCGCGCATCGGCAGCAGCAGGTCGGGCACGTCGAGCTCGTGGAACAGCGCCTCGAAGCTGCCGGGCAACGCGGGTCGCACCCACTTCCGCTCCGCCGGGGCGCCCCAGTCCGAGGCGGCCGTCACTCTCCCGCTGTAGGTGCTGAAGCCGACCAGCAGCGCGCGCGATCCGTACCGCTCCCGGGCGAGCTGCCCCACGTTCCACTCGCCCTCGGCGCCCATGGAGGTGGCCCGGGCATCGCCGATGTGGCTGTTGTGCTCCCAGACCACGGCCCTGGTCTCTCCGCCTTTCCGGTCGAAATGGGCCAGCAGGTGGTCGAGGGTCTCTGCCATGTGCCGGTCGCGCAGGTTCCAAGACGGAACCCGGCCGCGAAACATGGTGCGGTAGTACTCCTCGGCATTCTTCACCAGCCGCGCGTTCTGCTCGGCGAAGAAGAACTCGTCCTCCGGGATCCGGCCGTTCCGCCTGGACAGCTCCGCCGCCCGCCGCTGAAGGTCCTGAAGCTGCTGCACTACCGCGCTCTCGCATGAGGGTGCCATGCCCACCTCGGCCGCGTAGCCGTAGGCCTGGGTGTCCTCACCGAAATGATCGAAGCAGCCGTAGCGGTAGCGCGCCTGGCGCGCGGCCTCGGGATCGACGTCTTCCAGATAGCGGATCACCGCGTCGATCGAGCCGAAGAGCGAGTAGAGGTCGAGGCCGTAGAACCCCACCTTCCGCTCCCCGGGTGAGAGCGAGTCGTTGAAGTCGCGCAGCCAGGAGACGAACGCCAGCACGTCGCGATTCCGCCACATCCACCGGGGGAACCGCTCGAAGTTGCCGAGGGCTTCGGCCGCGACGGTGTCCTCGCCGGCAGCGCGGACCCAGCGGTTCACCCGGTAGGCGTCGGGCCAATCCGCCTCGACGGCCACCACCGTGAACCCCCGCTCCTCGATCAGACGCTGGGTGATCCGGGCGCGCTCCCGGTAGAACTCGTGGGTGCCGTGGGAGGCCTCGCCCAGCAGCACGACCCGGGCATCGCCGACCATGTCGAGCAGCGGATCATAGTCGCGGCCGGCGCCTTCGAGTGGATGGGCGGCCTCGCGGAGCACTTCGGCGGGGGACACGACGGCGGTGCGGGGCATGGGAACCTCCTTCATCAGCCTCGAACGTCATCTTAGAGGAGGGTACCGGAGGCTGGTGTGAGTCGCATCACTGTGAGTGTACATACCGCAGGCTAGCCTGCCGGTGAATTCAGGATGGAGGCCGCAAAAGGGCCGGGAGTTTGCAAATGAGTTACAGGGCAGGAGAGGACGAGCGTGACGTGCGGGTCGCCGCGGACGACATCACGCTGGAAGGCACGCTGCTCATGCCGCCCCAGGCGCAGGGCATGGTGCTCTTCGCGCACGGCAGCGGATCGAGCCGGCACAGTCCGCGGAACCGGTTCGTGGCGGAGCAGCTTCGGGAGGGCGCCCTGGGGTCGCTCCTCCTGGATCTGCTGACGGTGGAAGAGGAGGCGATCGACGAGCGGACCCTCCACCTGCGCTTCGACATCGGCCTGCTCGCCGACCGCCTGATCCACGCGATCGAATGGCTGGGGCGGCAGCCGGAGACCAGCGGGCTGCCGCTCGGCCTCTTCGGCGCGAGCACCGGTGCCGCCGCCGCCCTTCGGGCCGCGGCCGCTCGGCCGGAGGTGGTGGATGCGGTGGTTTCCCGGGGCGGCCGTCCCGACCTCGCGGGCAACGCGCTGCCGCTGGTGGAGGCGCCGACCCTGCTGATCGTGGGCGAGCGGGACGGGCAGGTGATCGAGCTCAACGAGCGGGCGATGGCGCGCATGCGCGCCCCGGTGAGGCTGGTGATCATCCCGGGCGCCACCCACCTGTTCGAGGAACCGGGGGCGCTGGAGCGGGTGGCCCGGCTGGCGCGGGAGTGGTTCGTCCATCACCTGGTGGAGGCGCGGCGGGGAGCCGGTCGGGCCCCGTAGAGGCTCAACTCTCCTCTCGATCACGCCTCACGCTGACCCGCTTGCCCCGGATCGTGGTGCCGCTGAGCGCGTGGATGATCTCGTCGGCGGCCTCGTCCGGCACTTCGACCACCGAGAAGCGGTCCGTGATGTCGATCGCGCCGATTCCGCGGGCGTCGATCCGGGCTTCGTTCGCGATGGCTCCCACCAGATCCTGCGGGCGTACGCCGGCGCGGCGCCCCAAGCCGATGTAGAGACGGGTCACACTCGGCGCTGCTCGCCCGCGCGGGGCACGCTTGCGGGGCGCACCCATGCGCGGCGCACCCCTGCGGGGCTTCTCGGCGGGGGGTGCCAGAGCCGGGATCTCGACTTCGCTCCTGGCACCATCGGCCTCGTGCGCAAGCTTGACGGCCGCGGTCGCGATGTCCATGACGTCGAACTCGTCCGCGAGGGACTCCACGGCCACCCGGTAGGAATCCAGGTCGCCGCCGAGCAGGATCTCGCGGAGGGTGGCGCGGGTGCTCTCCAAGCGCTGGGCCCGGAGGTCCATCACCGTGGGGACCGGCTCCACCTGGATCCTCTGCCTGGTGAGCTGCTCGATGCTGCGGAGCTGCCGGTGCTCCCGCGATTCGGCCAGGGTGATCGCCACTCCCTCCCGTCCCGCACGGCCGGTCCGGCCGATCCGATGTACGTAGGCGTCCGGCGCGGACGGCACGTCGTAGTTGATCACATGCGAGACGTGGGGGATATCGAGGCCGCGCGCGGCCACATCGGTGGCGACCAGCAGATCGGTCGAGCCGGCGCGGAACCGTCGCATCACCCGGTCGCGCTGCTCCTGGGAGATCCCGCCGTGCAGCGCCTCCGCCCGGTAGCCGCTGCCGTTGAGCGTTTCCGTCAGGCCGTCCACCTCGGTCCGGGTCCGGCAGAACACGATGGCGGACGACGGGTCCTCCATGTCCAGGATCCGGCCGAGCGCCACGGCCTTGTGCTGCCGCTGCACGATGTAGGCGACCTGGCGCACCCGGGGCGCCTCGCCCGGCGCCACCGGCTCCCGCCCGATCTTCACGTGCACCGGGTCGCGCAGGTGGCGCCGGGCGATGGCCATGATCCTGGGCGGCATGGTGGCGGAGAAGAGCGCGGTCTGGCGCGACCCCGGTGTGGCTTCGAGGATCGCCTCGAGGTCCTCGGCGAATCCCATG
>CAMPKP010000113.1 GCA_946887295.1 uncultured Gemmatimonadota bacterium
CGCTCAGCGGCCAGCGACCCGGCGGGCGTGGCGCTGGTGTAGGCGCTCGCGGCCCCGTCACGGTAGACCAGGTCGCCGCCCGAGTGCCCGACCTGGATACCCAGCGCTACCAGACCGAAAGCGCCCGCGGTGGCTCCGAACCGGGCAGCCCGGCCCGCTGCGCCGGGGAGCAGCCCGGCCGCAGTGACGAGAAGCAGTGCGCCCGACAAGGCCAGAAAGCGCTCGGCGCTCTCCTCGTGCTGGTGCAGTGAGGACTCCGCCACGACGGATTCCACCTTGTCCTCCTCCCCCTCACCGGTCTCCACGGCGACCCAGCTGCTCAGTGCCAGAGCAGCTGCTGTAGCGACCGGGACGGTCCAGGCCCGCGCCGGCCGGGCACCGCGCCGAAGGGCCCACAGCGCCGCGACTGCGGCCAGGGGGAGCAGGAAGAGCAGGACTATCGGAAAGTGAACCACCGCGGGGTGGAGCGGCTCGGGTAACATCAGGATCTCCGGTTGAGGTCGTCGTACCTTATGGTGTGGGCTTGCCGCCCACCATCCGGCATGCGACGCATGTGCCGACGAAAGTGCCATGAAATCGCTCGGTTCCGGCAAATGACGGGGGTCTGATGGAGGACGAGACGCGGGGAATGCGGCTGATGTTGGCGGCGGTGCTGACGGCCATCGTCGTGGGCGGGACCGTGGACCTCGTGCTCGACGCGCCGACGCGCTGGCTCTCGGTGCACGTGGTGTTCGAGCTCGGCCTCATCCTGGGAGGGTTGGCCGGCGCAACCTGGCTTTGGCTCAACTGGAAGCGGGCAGCCGAATCGGCTCGAGGGCTCCAGCGGTCCCTGATCGAGCGCCAGGGCGAGCGAGACGAGTGGCGCGAACGGGCGGCGCAGTCCCTCCAGGGCCTCGGCCGGGCGGTGAGCCAACAATTCGCGGACTGGGGCCTCACACCGGCCGAGCGCGAGGTGGCGCTGCTCCTGCTCAAGGGCAAGAGCCACAAGGAGATCGCATCCGCCACCGGACGCAGCGAGCGGACCGTCCGGCAGCATGCGATCGCCGCCTACCACAAGGCTGGTGTCGGAGGGCGGGCCGAGCTGGCGGCGTTCTTCCTCGGCGACCTCAGCCTTCCACCCGCTTCGTCCATGGGGTAGCCCCCACCCTTTCACCCGAACTTCCGGTTTTCTTCACAGGCCGACGACTATGTAGTTCGTCCATGCGAACATTGGTGCGGGACCTGCCGCCTGAGCTTCTCGCCAAGTACGCGGGTCCGGCCCCGCGCTACACCAGCTACCCGCCCATCCCGGCCTGGAGCCGGAGCGTCGGCCCGGCCGAATATCGGACGGCGCTGGAGGCCGCCGCTCAGGATCCGGAAGAGCCCGTCTCACTTTATATCCACGTGCCGTTCTGTCCCCGGCGCTGCCTTTACTGCGGGTGCAATGTCACCATCACCCGCCGCGCGGACCGGCTCGACGGCTACCTCGAGCACCTCGCGGCCGAGCTCGACCTGATCACGGACATCCTGGGCCGCGATCGCCGGGTTGCACAGGCGCATCTGGGCGGCGGTACACCGAACCACCTCGATAACGATCAGCTGAGCCGGCTGCGGGCGATGCTGGACGCACGCTTCGAACTGGCACCGGACGCCGACACCTCGATCGAGGCGGATCCCCGCCTCTCCTCGGCGGCGCAGCTCGCCCACCTGCGGTCATTGGGGTTCCGCCGGGTGAGCTTCGGCGTCCAGGATCTCGACCCCGATGTCCAGCGCGCCATCGGGCGCGTGCAACCGGTGGAGCAGGTTCGTCGTGCGATGGGGGCGGCCCGGGACACCGGGTTCGAGAGCGTCAACGTCGATCTCATCTATGGGCTCCCGGAGCAGACGCCCGACCGCTTCCGCCGGACGATCGAGGAAATCGTGGAGCTTGCCCCGGAGCGGATTGCGTGCTTCGGGTATGCCCACGTGCCCGCGTTGCGGCCGCACCAGGAGGCCCTGCAGCGGTACCGGCTGCCGGATCCGGCCGAGCGGTTCGACCTGTTCCGCCTCGCGATCGAAGGGCTCACGACGGCGGGATACGAGTGGATCGGTCTCGACCAGTTCGTTCGGCCGGACGACGCGCTGGCGCGCGCGGCGAGGAGCCGGCGACTCCACCGCAACTTCAACGGATATACCACCATGCCTGCCGCGCACCTGGTCGCCGCCGGCATGAGCGCGATCGGTGAAGTGGGCGGGTGGCTGGTGCAGAACACCGCCGATCTCGGCGACTGGCACGCGGCGATCGCGGCAGGCGGGCTCGCCACGGTTCGGGGACACCGGCTGACCGAGGACGATCGCCGCCGCCGCGCCGCGATTCTCAGCCTGATGTGCCACCTGGAGCTGCCGCTCGAGCTCGCCGATGGGCTCGAAGCCGGGCTTCGCCGGCTCCTGGCATTCGCGGCCGACGGGCTGGTCGAGCGGCAAGGAGAGGTGCTGCGGGTGACGTCCATCGGCCGGTACTTCCTGCGCACACTCTGCACCGCTTTCGACGCCTGCCTTCCCGAGGCCCGGGAAGCACGGCCGATGTCCGGAGCGATCTAGCAGCCGATACAAAGTTTCACCGGCGCTTCATGGATTCGTCATTGGCCGCCTGATAGCTTCCCGACCATGAGAGCACATCCCGTATCCCACACCCACGCGGCCCTGCCGCTCGCCATGGCCATCGCCACGTTGCTTTCGGCTCCCGCCTCCGCACAGGACACCGGTCCCGCGCACCCGGGTGCGCCGCGGCCAGCCGCCATCGCGATTCCGGCGGCCATGAAGGCCGAGCACGACGCGATTCACCAGCGGCTGGTCCGCGCCACGAGGGCGCCCGGCCGAACCGGTGAAGCGGCACGCGCGCTCGCCGCGGTGCTCCACCCCCACTTCGTCCGCGAGGAGCAGATCGCGCTTCCGCCGCTCGGCCTGCTGGCGCCGCTCGCGCGCGGCGAGTTCGCGCCGGAGCTGACGGCGGTCCTCCCCCTGACCGATTCACTCCGTGCCGAGCTGCCACGCATGCTGCAGGAGCACAAGGCGATTCACGCCGCCACGGTGCACCTGGGCGAAGTGGCGCGTGCCGAGTCGAACGCGGAGGCCGCGGATCTTGCCGCGACCCTCGCCGGGCACGCCGAAGCCGAGGAGGAGCTGTTCTACCCCGCGGCGCTCCTGGTGGGCGAGGTCGTCAGAACACGTGCGGCGGCACACCGCCGGTAGACCTCAACACGCAGCAGGAAGGAGCTCGTCGTGCAACCGACATCTTCATCGCCCGGCCCGCGTACCGACAGCCCGCGTACCGACGGCCCGCGCACCGACGGCCCGCTAGCAGAGCAGCCGACGGCCCGAGTGGACCCGATCCGCATGCCGCCGGCGGAGCTGCTGGAGGCCGCGCTCCCCGGGCTCACCCTCGCGCTGTTCACGGTGCTCTTCGGCTTCGCGATGGGCGGGATCTTCGGGTTGAACGAGGGCATGATCAAGGGCCGGCTCGCCGCTTCGGCGGCGGCCGTGACCACCACCGTCTACGAGGGCGACGTCGCCGCCGCCGAGCCGGTGCTCGCCAAATCCTGGGCTTACATGCAGCGAGCCCACCTGCACGCCGGGGCCATCGGCACCGCCGCGATCGGCATGATCCTGGTGTTGCTCCTGATCGGTACGACCCGCTCGACCATGCGGGTCCTCAGCCTCGCGCTCGGCGCCGGCGGCCTGGGCTATTCGGTCTTCTGGATGTGGGCGGGGTTCATCGCCCCGGGCCTCGGCAGTACCGGGGCCGCGAAGGAGTCACTCCGATGGCTCGCGATGCCCTCGGCCGGCGCCGTGATGCTGGCTGCGGCGGCCGTCGTGGTCCTCTGCGTCCGCGCCATGGTCCGCGGACCGCATCGGTGAGACCGCGTGTGGTGTCCGCGTCGGGTTGACTGCCCGATCCCCCGGGGCTAGCATGCCGACAACGAATCGCTCACAGACAACGGATCGCTCACAGAGGGATGCATGGTTTCTCACGAGGCGCGACAGCTCGGTAGCTCCCGGCGCGGCCGGCACGCCATCCGGCGGGCTCGTCCGTGCGCGGAGACCGCGCGCCTGCGCCATGCCCGGACGACCCTTCCGCGAGGCGTGCACCGGACGCGGGTGTCCGAGATGCGCGCTCCACGGGTGCGCGGGAAGATCCGGCTGTCCGGAGCTTCGCGTCGTCACCCGTTCCGGCCTCTGGAGCGCATCATGGCCCTGACGCTGTTCCCCTTCACGGGGTAAGCCTCAGCCGAGCCATCGGCGAGCATGTCGTCGCCCCTCCCGCGCTCCTGCACGGGGGGGCGATTCATTTTCGGATAGTCAACCGGCGCAGCCCGTCGCGCCTTCGGCCGGCGGGGGACGCCTCAGGAGGAGAGCATGCGAATACAGGCGGAGAATGCGGGGTCGGGATTCGTACTGTACCAGGGCGATCGCAGGATCGGCTACCTGCGCGGAGATCTCGTGGGATTCATGGGCTTTGCCACCGAGACGGAGGCGGCGCAGGCGGCCTCTCTCGCGCATCGGGCGCTCGTCCGACGCCGCGCCGGCGCGGCCGCGGGCTCTTCCGACGAGTATTTCTTCGGACACACGGAGGAAGGTCAGTACGTGATCGCGCGGAGCGGCCTGATCGCACGGCTGGTTCCTCCCGACCCGGTGACCGGCGAGGACGCCTGGGGATTCGAGACCTCGCTCGAGCCGGAGGAGAGCGTGGGCATTTTCGCGATGGCTCGCGCCCGACTGATGTGGAGCGCGCTCCGCGCGAGCGGCGTGACGAGACGGATGTCACAGTTCACGGCCGCAGTCTCACCGGATGCCGCGAGCTGATCCAGACGGTCGCACCTTCCAGCCGACGAGACGCCGGGCTGCCTACTGCAGCCCGGCGTCTTTCTTCGCCTGGTCGAGCCGGGAAGCGAGCGTCCCCCACGCGGGTGGATCGCTGGCGGGAAACGATTGCTCCCCCATCTCATCGATCAGTTCCTCGATCGCCTGTCGCCGCGCCTGCCGTGCGGCCTCCGCGAGGTCGCCTTCGCGCCGCTGAGTTCGTTTGGTACCGCTCATCGCTGCACCTCTGCCGACGTTCTCATTTGCCCGAGCGCCGGCCGGCTCGCTCCGGCGCCCCCTCAGCCCTGGAGCGACAACCGGCCCCAGCTGCAATCCGCGCACACGGTCGTCTCGGGAATCACGGCCAGCCGCTCGTACGAAATGGACGAACGGCAGCTCGCGCACACCCCGAATCCCTGGCCCTCCATCCGACGCAGAACCTCGAGAATCTGCAGAGCGCGCCTGCGGCTCTGCGGGGAGAGACCCCTCAAAGCTTCCGGGTCGGAGACATCTGCGCCAGGGGCAAGGCGGCGGAGCTCTCCTTCCAGCTCCGTCCGCAGCTCGGAGTACCGGGTGTCGGCCGCGGCTGATTCCAGGTTCTTACGGCGCCGGGTCGGTGTACGCATGTATCCCTCCTGTTCGACAACTGAAGTTCAAGAGCTCGAGCATGAGCGAGGCGTGCAAACGCCCCACCTGCGACGGAGCGCAGGTGGGGCGATGGGCTACTCGCCTGATGGCAGTGGTCGATCAGCCCATGGATCCGGGCAGCCGCACGGCCGGGAAGCGCTCCAGAAACCGGTATGGGCGGGGACGCGAAGATCCGACGAATGGGATTTCCGCAATCGCCGCCGGAACTCGCATCTCGGATACCCGGGTCCGGTGCACACCCCGGGACAGCACCTGGAGCCTTCGCCCCGCCCGCGAAACGGTCATCTCACTCCCCTGAAAATTCGTAGGCGCTCGACAAAATAAAATCGCGCACCGGTTGCGGCCAACTGTCGCCGCGCTCAAGACGGACGCGACTTCCGATGGGACATATAGCCGCGTTCGACCCCACGGTCAAGCGAAACCCGAGCGCCGCGGCTCGAGCTCCGTACTCGTACATGATTCCATGGGCGGAACTTCACACCGCTTTCACAGTCTCTTCAGTACACAAATGCGAACGTCACACTCGGGATTCACCGGCCGCCGTGGCGCCTGGTGGGGGCGGAGGCCGTCGCTCGAGCACGCCATGGAATCAACTCGCATACGAGGACCAACATGAGAACACGATTATCTGCGGCGCTCGCAGCGGCGGCGCTCGCATGCGTGCTGGCTGTCCCGGCCCGCGCACAGGAGTCGCAAGGCACCAGCCAGGCGAAGGAAACCTATCTCGCTCGGCTCCATCCCCTGAACACCAAGGTCTCCAAGAGCCGGACGACGGGCGAAGCCCGGTTTCAGGTCGTGGGCGACAGCCTGACGATCAGCGTGGACGTGAAGGGCGCTCCCCCGGGCGTGATTCACTGGCAGCACTTCCATGGCTTCAAGGATGGCCGCGAGGCGAGCTGCGCCACCGCGGCGGATGACGCGAACAACGACGGCATCATCGATCTGATCGAGACCGAGCCCGCTTCCGGAACGACGATGGTGCCGTTCATCGACGATCCGGTGAGCATGCAGGTCGCGGAGGGGACGTATCCGAAGGCCGCTGCGGACGGCAGCTACAAGTACCGCGCGACCGTCTCGCTCCCGGCCTTGGAGGCAGCCTTCGGCAAGGCTTTCGAGGGTTCGCGGCTGGACCTCGACCGGCGCGTCGTGCTCATCCACGGTGTCGGCGACCGCACCGCACTCCCGCCATCGGTGGCTTCGCTGGGACCGATTCCCGCCCATGTGACATTGCCGATCGCATGTGGCGCCATCGAGCGGTGAGGAACGAGCAGCATCCCTTGTTCGAAGCCCGGTCGAGCTCGACGCACGAATCCGCGAGCTCGTACAACGATATCACTCGCACAGGAGCACACACCATGAAACGCTTTCTCCTCGGAGCTCCGGGCGTTCTCCTCGCCCTCGGCCTCCTGTTCAACATGCCTCCACCCGTGGCGGCCCAGACCAAGGCCCCCCCTGGCGGCGGGTATGAAAAGGTCAGCACCCTCGTCGCTCTGCCCGACTTCCTTCCGGGATTGGGCACGCTCTACGCAGACCCCGCGACGCTACCTGCAGGACCGTTCCTCGCCTACGACCGTCAGGGCAGCCTGGTGAGCGCGATCTACATGATCCCGCTCAAGGACATGAACGCACAGAAGTCCTTTGCAAACCTCAAGACCGGCCAAGGCAAACAGGTGGATCACGTCGACGTGGTGTACAATGCCGGACACCCCGGGGTGGCCGAGCCGCACTACCACTTCATCCAGTGGTACGTCTCACCCGCCAAGGCAGCGGCCCTCAAGTAGCCGCGTGATGACGACGAGACGTGACTTCGTGCAGGCCGGTGGCGCGGTGCTCGCCGGCCTGGCGCTTCCAACCTGGTGGCAGTTGCCGGCGCCGCCAGGCAAGGTGGTCGACATCGCGATGCGCAGCGACCAATCGGGCAGCAAGGTGTGGTTCGATCCGGCAGGCATCTTCGTCGATCCCGGGACGACGATGCGCTGGGTCGTGCGCGAGAATGTCCATACCGCCACCGCCTATCATCCGACGAATGGCCGTCACTCACTCCGCATTCCGGAGAAGTCGGCGCCCTGGGATTCGGGGTTTCTGGTGAACCCCGGAGATCGCTTCGAGGTGACACTCACGGTGCCCGGGGTGTACGACTACTTCTGCATGCCCCACGAGGCGGCAGGGATGGTAGGACGTATCGTGGTCGGGCATTCCGGCGGCCCCGGGGCACTTCCGTTCGACTATTTCACGGGTGCGGCCGGCGCCGAGGACTGGCTTCCGGTTCCAGCGGCGGCACAGCGGACCTTTCCCGGGATCGAGCAGATCCTGCGCGAGCGCATCGTCAGGGGCAGTTGACTTCTTCTTCGAGGAGTGAACGATGAAACGACTTTGGTTGTGCCTCCTCGCCACGGCGGTAGGTGCCGCGCCGGCGCAGGCACAGAGCGACTGGACGACATATGGCGGCAGCGACTGGAACCAGCGATGGTCCTCGCTGGCGCGCATCAACGCAGACAACGTGACTCGCCTGGTACCCAGGATGATCTTCCAGACCGGGACCAGCAAGCTCGGCTCGCTCGAGACCTCGCCCATCGTGCTGGACGGAACGATGTACGTGACCACTCCCTACAGCGAGGCCGTGATCGCCTACGATCTGCGGGCCAGGAAACAGTTGTGGCGGCACGAGCCGAAGATCGGCACCACCATCACCTGCTGCGGGCCGGTCAACCGCGGCGTCGCCATCGCCGGGGGTCGGGTATTCGTCGGAACACTCGACGCCCGGCTGCTGGCGCTCGACGCCAAGACCGGCGAGGAGAAGTGGAACGTGGAAGTGGCCGACCCGTCGTTCGGCTACAGCATCACGATGGCGCCCCTGATCGTGGGCGACAACGTGGTGGTCGGCGTGTCCGGGGGAGAGTACGGCATCCGCGGCCACCTGACGGCGTACAACACCGGAACCGGGCGACAGGCGTGGCGCTGGTACTCGATCCCGGCGCCGGGAGAGGACCCGGTGGCGACCAACGGCTGGTGGGGCACCTGGGCCACGAAGGCCGAGGATGCCGACCTGCACCGCGACATCGCCAAGGAGAAGGCCGACAGCGCCAAGTACGCCGACGGCTGGAAGACCGGCGGCGGCGGGGTCTGGACCACTCCCGCATACGACAAGGCGTCGAACACCATCTTCGCCACGGTCGGCAATCCGTCCCCGGACCTCGATGGCAGTGTCCGCCCGGGCGACAACCTCTTCACCGACGCCATGGTCGCGATCGACGCGGCCACCGGGAAGACGAAGTGGTACTACCAGACCGTGCCCCACGACGTCTGGGACCTCGATGCCACCTCCCCGTCGGTCGTGATGATGCTGGACGGGAAGAAGGTCGTGGTTCATGCCGGCAAGACCGGCTGGCTCTACGTCGTAGACGCAGCCACCGGCAAGCTGGTGCGCAAGAGCCAGAACTTCGTGCCGCAGGAGAACATGTTCGCACTCCCGACGCCGGAAGGAACCCGGATGTTGCCCGGCGCGAACGGGGGCTCCGAGTGGTCGCCGATATCGGTCAATCCCCGGCTGGGATACGCCTTCGTGGCGGGACTGCATCAGCCGATGCATTACAAGACCCACTCGGCGCCGTGGGAGAAGGGCCGGCTCTGGCTGGGCTCGGCGTTCGTGGCGATCCCGGGTGAGGACCAGTACGGCCTCTTCTCCGCGGTCGACCTGAAGACCGGGAAGATCGCCTGGCAGAACAAGGTGCCCCAGCCGATGATGGGCGGGTCGCTGTCGACCGCGGGGGGGCTGACGTTCACCGGCGAAGGCAACGGCAACTTCAACGCCTACGACTCCAGGACCGGCAAGCTGCTGTGGCAGTTCAACGGCGGAGCCGGGTGCAACGCCACACCGGTCAGCTTCGAGCAGGATGGGGAACAGTTCATAGCCGTCGCGTGCGGGGGAAACTTCCAGCTCAGCTACCCGCTCGGCGACGCCGTGCTGATCTTCGGCCTTCCGAAGGTCTGGACCGGTCGCTGAGCGGGCTGGTCCACGGTGACCCTGATTCTGTGGACCGTGGGGCACTCCACCCGCCCACTGCCGGACTTCCTCGACCTCCTCGCGTCGTATCATATCGAGGTGGTGGCGGACGTCCGGCGGTTTCCGGGCTCTCGATCCCAGCCCCAGTACCGGCAACGCACGCTGCAGGCGGCCCTCGGCTCAGCCGGGATCGACTATCTCGCCCTTCCCGGCTTGGGTGGCCGCCGCCGGCCGGCACCGGATTCGGCGAACACGGGGTGGCGACATCCGGCCTTTCGCGGCTATGCCGACTACCTCGCCGGCGAGGAGTTTGCCAACGGGCTTTTCGAGCTCCTGATGGTAGCCCGGGGGCTGAGGACCGCAGTCATGTGCGCGGAAGTGCTCTGGTGGCGCTGTCACCGCCGAATGATCGCGGACGTCATGGTCTCACTCGGCGCGCGCGTCATCCACATTCTGGATGCCAAGACTGCTCAGGCGCATCGGTTGATGACGCCGGCACGCCTCGTCCGCGGCAAGTTGACCTATGCGCCGGCGGCTCGGGCCGGCTGACGAGTGGTTGCCGCCGGCGGAGACAGCTGCCCACGCGCCTCCAGCCGTGCCAGCAGCAGGTGGTAGTACAGCATCCCCCGGTCGGGGCCGAGAACCTCGAGCACCGTCCCGACGTCCATCGGCGCGGACCCGCCGATCAGCGCCAGGTTTCGTGCCACGCTGGTGTCGTTGGAGGGAAACACGTCGAGACGTCCGAGTCCACGCAGCAGGATGACGGCGGCCGTCCACGGACCAATGCCCTTGATGCTGCGAAGCAGCCTGCCGGCCTCGACACTCGGCAGCTGCTCCAGACGAGCCTCGTCCAGCACATGCGTTCCGACGGCATCGGCGACCCGCCGGAGCGTCGCGAGCTTGCCGGCGCTGAGGCCGGCTCCTCGCAGAAGACCGTCTCCGGCATCCCGGACCTGCTCGAGGCCTGGGAAGCGGTAGAGGCGGACCCCCTCACGGTCGACCGGCTGGGCCAGCGCGGCGATGAGGCGGCCCATGATGGCGCTCGCCGCGACCAGACTGACCTGCTGGAAGACGATGGCATTGACACACGCCTCCCAGAGCGTGGGATAGCGGGGCGGCTTGACGCCCCGCATTCGTAGCACCAGAGGGTCCAGCCACGGGATGCTCGACGCCGAGCGGTAGAAGCGCGTGAGGTCGACCTCCACGCCGAGCATGCGACTCACCAGCGCGAGCAGTCGTGGGTGGTCGTGCGGGTCGCCCTGGATTCCGATCGCGAGCGTTCCCGGGTTGGGCTGCCTCGCACTGACGATCACGGGCGTGGCGGTGTCACCCAGCACGCGGAGGTATTCTCCTCGGGGGGTGAGCACATCCACCAGATTGGTCGATAGCCGGCGCAGGACGCTGACGGTAAGGTCGAGCCGATATGGCGCCCTGACCGGAATGGCGTAGCTGCTCTCGGCTGGTCGGCGTTGAGTCATGACAGCATCACCCGACTCTCGATAGAGGATTCCATGGCAAGGAAGAGCTTCAAGCGCGGCGATCACGTGAGCTGGAACTCGGAAGCCGGCCGGGTCCGCGGCCGCGTCACCAGAGTCATCACGACGGAGATCACGTTCAAGGGCTACACGGTTCATGCCAGCAAGGCAGAGCCGCAGTACGAGATCAAGAGCGACAAGACCGATCACATCGCGATGCACAAGGGGTCGGCACTCAGGCGGCTCTCTGACTGATGGGCGTCTCGAGGAAGTGCGGGCGGCGGTGTTGGGCCCGGCTGCCAAGCCGGCCATGATCGCCCGCCTGTCGGCCGGTCACCTTCTCGGGAATGAGAGGCTGTTCTCCGTCCGCTCGGAAGCCGTCTTTCACGTCTGGCAATGGGTAGCTGCGTTTCTCGCGATTCTCGTGGGGGACTACGTCACCGGCCCGTTCCTTCACTCGGTGATCCTCCTCTACTTCATTCCGATCGGTATGGCGGCATGGAGCGGCGCGCTGCGGTGGGCCCTCGCCATGGCCCTGCTCTGGCCGCCCCTGCGCCTCGGGATCATAACACTCTGGGGCACGCCCTCGCCGTGGCATTTCACGCTCGAGGACTCGGTAGTGAATTGCATCGTTTCGATCGCTTTCGCCATCCTTGTCTGGCATGTGGTCGAGCAGGAGCGAAAGCTGCGACTGCTCCAGGGCATGCTGCCGATTTGCGGGTTCTGCAAGCGAATCCGGGAGGAGGGGGAGTGGCAGCCACTGGAGACCTACATCACCAGGCACTCCGAGGCGGTGTTCTCCCATACCTTCTGCCCGGAGTGCGCCCATCAGCATTATGGAAGCTATTTGGACTGACCAGGGCGTCGCACGTGCGGAGGGAAGCTGGGGATGAGCGACGTCCGGGTCGGCGAAGGGGTGTCCGGCGTCAGCGAGCCAGGTTGACGATCGAGTCGCCGCCCGCCTCCGGCCCCACCGCCGCGGCCGCAGCGTGCGGGTTCAGGGCGGGGATCGTGGCGTGATCCTGCAGCCCGGGCC
>CAMPKP010000114.1 GCA_946887295.1 uncultured Gemmatimonadota bacterium
GAACGCTGCGCCGGACTTTCGGCGACGTGCCGAGCGGGGGGTTGTTGGCCTACCTGGGGTCCGGCGGCCAGGTGGAGATCGCTGTCCGCGACGGCTCGGCCGCCCGCCGTCTGGGAATGGGGGTCGGCGGGAGGGTCAGGGCCCGGTTGGGCTAGGACTCTTCAGCTTGGACAGCGCCAGCCTCAGGTAGCCGAACAGCTTCCAGATCACGAACACCGCGACGACCACCAGCGCCACCACGAGGGTGGCGGTGAGCAGCGGATGCTCCGCGGCCATCCAGGCCAGGAAGACGACGAGGCCGTCTTCCAGCAGGCTCAGCGTCCAGTTGCTGACCGGCTCCGGGCTCACGTTGGCCGCCGCACGGGTACTCGCCTTCGCCCCGTGCGACGTGAGCGCCACGCTCCCCGCGAGCAGCGCGGCGGCCAGCTTCCACTCCTCAGGCAGTCCTTCACCCGCGAACGCGCTGTACGAGAGCAGTGCCGCCGCGGGAGGGCGGATGAAGGTGTGCACCGCGTCCCAGACGCTGTCCACGTAGGGGATCTTGTCGGCGATGAACTCGACGACCACGAGCGTCAGGGCGACGCCCAGCACGACGGGGTTGGCGAGGACCTGGAGCGGCTCGGGAAGCGTGACGATGCCGAACCGCTGGAACAGCCCGGCGGCGGCGACCGTGAGATACAGATTGAGGCCGGAAGCGAACGAGGTGCCGAGGGCGAAGCCCAGGGTCTCGAGGGGGGACATGTTCGATAAGCTTAACCGTGTGACGGAGGGGTGCAAACGGTGAGCGGGGCTTCACCCATCCTCACCGTGGTCGGTCGGCGTCCGCTTCCTGGTCCACCCACTCCACCCGCACTCCACCGACGGCAGTCGTGACGTCGATGTCCAGCCGGCGCTCGGCGCGATCGTAGCCGGGCGACTGGAAACCGTCGCCGGCGCGGACCAGCCCGGCGGCGTCGAAGCTCGCCAGGAACCGGTCCAGCGTGAGTCGGACGCCGACCCGGCGGGGCAGGCGAAGCGTCAGCTCACCCATCGCCATCTTCACCTCCGCCTGCGAGCTGGAGGTCCAGGCTCCGCCGAAATCGAGCGTGACCTTGCCGACGCCCCCCTCGAAGCCGATGCGGTCGCACCTGCTGTTGCCCAGCCCGAGCATCGTCACTTCCGCCGCTCCGGCGGTGATCTCCGCGAGGCGGCAGCGTGAGCGGTTCGGCTGGGAGAACCGGATCACCGCCTGGCTCGCTCCGGCCTGCATCGTGAGCTGCGACAGACTCAGCCCGCCGAGCTCCAGGTCGGCATCCACCGCCCCGAGCGTGATGTCGAGATCGAGATCCACCGCCGGCGAGAACGCGACGTTCGCGTCCTGGCGGAGCTGCCGCTTCGAGACCACGCGGAGGCCTCCCTCCCCCGCGGGCCGGATTCCGAGGGAGACCGCGCCCCTGGCCGCATCGAAGTCGCTGGTGGGAAGGAAGCGCTCCTCGTCGTACGAGGCGTCCATCCGGTAGAGCTCGGTGGCCCGGCCGGGAGCGACTCGCAGCCCGCCCGCGCGGTAGTCGAGGCTGGCGTGCAGGCGGGTCTCGCCGTGAAGCTGCCGGAAGGTGCTGAATGCGCGCATGCCCTGCGCGGACGCGCTTCCCGCGACGAGCGAGAGGACCAGTGCCACCAGGGTGCTGCGGAGCATCAGAGGCCTCGGGTGGGCGTGCGGCCGCCGGGCCGTCGCGCCGCCGTGACCCCGAACTGCGGAGTGGCCCAGAGGTACTCGTCGGTCAGCGCCTCGGGGGGGATGAGCCGGCCGGCGAAGTTCTCCCGGATTCCGGCCCGGCTCAGCAGCGCCGCCCCGAAACCGGTGGTCGCGAGCAGCCACGTCACCAGGAACGCGGCCCCGCGGATGAGATCGCCGGCCACCGGCACCCATCCGAACAGCGACCACGCGAGCCACAGCGCCGCCAGCGCGCCCAGGCCCACGACCAGATACCGATAGCTGTTCGCCGAGCCGATCAGCGCACCCATCGCCATCCGGCGGCGGGTGTACGTCTCTCCCATGGCGTGCGCGACCGCGAGAAATCCTCCCAGCGCGGCGACCACTACCAGCAGCGCGTAGACCGCGATGGCGAACGGCAGGAGCAGGATGCCGGCGACGCTCAGGATGAGCCCGACGATCAGCATGCCGAACGTGGGGATGACGAGGATCTGGCCCAGAAGGCCGGTCACGAACGCGCGGCCGAAGGAGTGCGAGACAGTGTCGGAGACGACTTCGAGGTTCGGCCGGCCGAAGATCACCAGTCCGAAACCGAGCGCGGCCAGCGTGAGAAAGACGCCGAAGACGCCGGCGAGCCGCCGGCCGATGGTGGTCAGCGCGCTGGGGGGCGCGGGCTCCGCCGCCTGGGTCGCGGGAGCGAAGATCGTGGTGGACCGGAGGGCCCTGATCTCGCCGCCGATCTCGCCCTCCAGGTTCCGCACGTCGCCGCCGAGCGCGAGGATGTCACCCGAGACCAGGGCGCCGGGATGCACGATGACATCGCCGTCCACCGTCACCAGGTTCCCGTGCAGCCGCCCGTAGATATCGGCGTCGCCCCGGACTACGAGCAGGTCCCCTTCGAGTGATTCGGCCGAACCCACGCTGAAGTTGCCGAGGCGCGCGCTGCCGTCGGGCACGGTCACGCGGATGGCGCCGTCGCGGGGCGCGAGCGCCGCCTTGAGCTTGCGCTCCATCTCTGTCGGGTGGGAGAGATCGCTCAGGTCGAGCGGGGGAGTGCCCTCGGGTGCGGCAGGCAAGGCCTGGGGCTGGGGCCTGGCCGTCCGCTCGTCGCGCTGCTGGCTCGCGACCAGATCCCAGAAGTTCCTGACCAGCTCGACCGCCGCGGCACCCGTCGGCACCGAGCCGGGCTCGGCGTGGGCGACCGACGGGAGGCCCACCCCCAAGGTCAGCAGCGCGACGACCAGCGCCCGGCGCCTCCGCTCAGCCCGCATGGGCCACCTGCTGGGCCGGCAAAGCCAGCAGGCGACGCAGCGCGAAGACCCCGCTCAGGTAGGCCAGGGAGGCCGTGCCGGTGGCGACGGCCAGGCGGCCGGGATGGCTCGCGAGTGCCCGCGCACTCTCGTACCAGGGCTGTTCGATGAAGTTGGATGCGAGCCCGCGCACCGCGAGCCATCCGGCCTGCGCGCCCTGCGCCATGACCCAGTTGCCCACCGACGCGAGGACGTCCTGGTTGGCCATGGTCCACGCGATGCTCGCGGCCATCGAGCCGACCAGCGCGAGCGCGAGGCTCGCCGCGATGGCGATGGAGCGGCGGGTGGCGAAGCGCGGCCGGGGCACGATGACCGAGGCCATGACCCGATCGGCGAATCCCGCCGAAGGACCCATCAGCGGCAGCGCGGAGATCTGCTCCACGATCTCGCGCTCGACCTGTGCGCGGTCGAAGCACTCCGGGCACAGATCCAGATGTCGGGTGCGTGCGGCGTCGAGGGTGCCGCTCAGCCAGTTCTCGACGTCGTCCGGCGAGAGGTGGGGGCCGGGAGCCTGGGTCATAAGTGGACCCTCCTACGGTGAGGGTTTGGCGAAGGTTTCATTCTCTGAGGTGCGCGAGCGCGAGCCGCAGCTCGTTGCGGGCGCGATGGATATAGGTCTTCACGGTGCCCAGGGGCAGATCCAGGATCTCGGCGATCTCCTCATAGGCGCGGCCTTCGACATGGCGCAGCAGGATGCACGAGCGATACTCCGGCCGGAGCCCCCCGATCGCGGCCTCGATCGCCCCGCCCAGCTCCTTCGCCTCGACCGCGTCCAGCGGCGACTCCTGCCTGGCACCGATCTGAAGCGCGGTGGCCTGCATCGCCTCGGGCGTCTCCGCGTGGGGAGACCCGTCGAGGGAGAGCGTATCCAGCTCGCGGCGGCGCAGGTGATCGATCGCCGCGTTGTTGGCGATCTTGAAGATCCAGGACGAAAACTTGAACTCGGGCCGGTAGGATTCGATGGCGTTCAGGGCCTTCACGAAGGTTTCCTGAGCCAGGTCCTCCGCCAGCTCGCGGTCGCGCACCATCCGGTAGACCAGGGCGAACACCGGTCGCTCGTAGCGCCGGACCAGCTCGCGATACGCCGCCTCCCGCCCCGCGCGGGCGAGAAGCACGACCTCCTGATCGGTGAGTCGGGCCCATTCCGGCTCGTCAGCCATCGCCCGCCCGGCTTGCCAAGGCTCCTGCGGCAGGACTACATTGTGCGCCTATGTTAGCCTCGGATCGTGAGTTACCCGTTTCCGGCGGCCCCGAGAAGCGGGCCTACGTCCACGAGATGTTCACCGCCATCGCGCCCACGTACGACCGTCTCAACCGCATCATCAGCCTCCGGCTGGATCAGCGGTGGCGTCGGTACGCAGTGCGGCGGTTGGGGTGGGAGCGTGCGCCGGAGGGAATGTACTTGGATCTCTGCGCCGGTACGCTCGACTTCGGGGCCACGCTCGCCGGGCAGCCCGGATTCCGCGGGCGCATCGCCGGGGCCGACTTCGTCCGGCGGATGCTCCGTCTCGGCCGGAGCAAGTCTTCCCGCCTCGCGCCGGTGAACGCCGACGCACTGTCGCTGCCGTTCCCGAGCCGCGCATTCGACGGCGCCATGGTCGGCTGGGGCATGCGCAACCTGATCGATCTCGACGCCGGACTGCGCGAGGCGGCGCGGGTGCTCAAGCCGGGCGCCCGGCTGGTGATCCTCGAGATGACCCTGCCCCCGAGCCCCCTGCTGCGGCCGGCGTACCAGTTCTACTTCCGGCGGGTGCTTCCCTGGATCGGCCGGGCGATCTCGAAACATACGACCGCCTATACGTGGCTTCCAGAGTCCACGCAGGTCTTTCCCGGCCCGCCGGAGCTGGCCCGCCGCATGGAGCGCGCGGGGTTCGCGGACGTCACCTACGAGCTGTTCCTGGGCGGGGTGACGGCGCTCCACATCGGGACTCGGACCTAAGCCATGCCCCCTGACAATCTCCGCGAGTTCCTCCAGGCCATCGACGAGGCCGGTGAGCTCGTCCGCGTCGCCCAGCCGGTGCGCGCGCGGCTCGAGATCGCCGAGATCGCCGACCGGTGCATGAAGAGTCCCGGCGGGGGGCCGGCCCTCCTGTTCGAGCACGTGCTGCTGGCGGACGGGCGGCGCAGCCCGCATCCGGTGGCCATCAATCTGTTCGGCTCGATGCGGCGGATGTGTCTGGCGCTGGGCGTGACGGACCTCGAGACCGTGGGAGGCCGCATCTCCGAGCTGCTGGAGATGAAGGTCCCGGAGGGCCTCTTCGGCAAGCTCGCGATGCTGCCCAAGCTCGCGGAGGTCGGCAAATTCCCTCCCAAGGTGCGGAGCGGCCGGGCGCCGTGCCAGGAGGTGGTGCTCCGGGGCGACGCGGTGAATCTGGACGACATACCGTTCCTGACGACCTGGCCCGGCGACGGCGGCCGCTACATCACCCTCCCGATGGTGATCACCCGCGATCCCGCGCGCGGCATCCGCAACGTGGGGATGTACCGCATCCAGGTGCTCGGCCGGGACACGCTCGCCATGCACTGGCAGCGGCATAAGGTGGGCGCGGCCCACTGGCGCGAGATGGCCGCCGCCGGCGAGCGCATGCCCGTGGTGATCGCGCTGGGCGGGGATCCGGCGAGCATCTACTCCGGGTCCGCGCCGCTGCCGCCTACCATCGACGAGTTCCTGTTCGCCGGATTCCTGCGCCGGCAGCCGGTGGACCTCACCCGCGCGGTCACCTGCGACCTCGAGGTCCCCTCGGAGGCGGAGCTGGTGCTGGAGGGCTACATCGACCCGGCCGAGCCGTTGGTCATGGAGGGGCCGTTCGGCGACCATACCGGCTTCTACTCGCTGGCGGACTACTACCCGAAGGTCCACGTCACGGCGGTCACCGCCCGCCGCGACCCGATCTACCCGGCCACACTGGTGGGCCGCCCGCCGATGGAGGACTTCTATCTCGGCCACGCCACCGAGCGGATCTTCCTCCCGCTGCTCCGGCTCACGGTGCCCGAGATCGTGGACTACCACATGCCGGCACCCGGCATCTTCCACAACCTGGTGTTCGTCGCCATCGACAAGCAGTATCCCGGCCAGGCCTACAAGGTGATGAACGCGCTCTGGGGCCAGGGACTCATGTCGCTGGCCAAGGTGATCGTGGTGGTCGACCGGGACGTGAACGTGAGGGATCCGGACGAGGCCTGGTGGATCGCGCTCAACAACATCGACCCGGAGCGGGACGTGCGCTTCAGCATGGGGCCGATGGACGTCCTCGACCATTCGAGCCGGGCGTTCACCTACGGCAGCAAGATGGGAATCGACGCCACCCGCAAGTGGAAGGAGGAGGGATTCGACCGCGAGTGGCCCGATCGCATCGAGATGGACGACGAGACGAAGCAGCGGGTGGATGAGATGTGGCCCCGGCTGGGGATCCGGCTGGGAACATGAGCAAGCCCACCGCCGCTCCGCCGTTCCGCCCGTCCCCCGAGGGCCAGACCTTCGCCGGCGAGTCGCTGCTCGTCCGCTACGCCAACTTCGTCAAGCTGCCGCACACGCTCTTCGCGCTTCCGTTCGCGCTGCTCGGCGTGCTGGCCGCCGAGCCGACCTCGGCCGTGACGATCCGGACGGTGGGGCTGGTCGTGATCGCCTTCTCGGCCGCCCGCTGGGCGGCGATGGGCTTCAATCGGATCGCCGACCGCGCCATCGATTCCCGCAACCCGCGGACCATGCAGCGGGAGCTGCCCCGGGGAGCGATCACCCTGGGACAGGCCTGGGCATCGGTGCTGGCGGCCGGAGCGATCTTCGTGCTGGCGGCCGGCTCGCTCAACCGGCTCTGCCTCGTGCTGAGCCCGCTCGCTCTGGTCTGGATTCTCGCCTACAGTCTCACCAAGCGGTTCACCTGGTGGCCGCACCTCTGGCTCGGGCTCAGCCTCGCGATCGCCCCGGTCGGCGGCTATCTCGCGGTGACCGGCCGATGGAGCGATCCCGCGTGGCCCCTCTTCGCCGTGGCCGCGGCGGTGGCGACCTGGGTGGCCGGCTTCGACATCTTCTACGCGCTGCCGGACGAGAAGTTCGACCGGCAGGAGGGCCTCCGGAGCGCGGTGGTTCGCCTCGGCAGGTCCCGGGCGATCCTCCTGGCCAAGCTGCTCCACGGCGCGACCATCCCGGCGCTCGCGCTGTTCGGCTACGGGATGGGGTTCGGCCCATGGTTCTACGCCGGACTGGTGGTGGCCGCCGGCATCCTCGCCTATGAGCACAGCCTGGTGAGGCCGGGCGACCTCTCGCGGCTCGACGCGGCCTTCTTCACGATGAACGGCATCATGAGCGTCACCGTGTTCGTCTTCGCGCTGGTCGATCGGTTGGTCGCGTGAGCGGCAGGCCGGGCGGGCTTCCGGTCGTGCTCGCGATCACCGGCGCGTCGGGCGCGCCCTACGGCGTCCGGTTGCTCGAGGTCCTCGCGCGGAACGGCGTGCCCGTCTGGCTCATCGCGTCGGCCCACGGGATGCGGCTCCTGGAGGCGGAGTGCGGTATCGGAACGCTCGACGCGCTTCGGGCGGCCACCGGCGGCGACTGGGCCTCGGTCACGCCGTTCTCCGATGACGATCGGGGTGCGCTCCCCGCATCGGGCTCCCAGCGGACCAGGGGGATGGTGATCTGCCCCTGCTCGATGGGCACCGTCGCCGCGATCGCGGCGGGGACCTCCCGGTCCCTGGTCGAGCGCGCGGCCGACGTGACCCTCAAGGAGCGGCGGAAGCTGGTCCTCGTGCCACGCGAGACGCCGCTCTCCCTGATCCATCTCCGCAACCTGGCCGGCGTGACCGAGGCCGGCGCGGTGGTGATCCCGGCGGCACCCGGCTTCTATCATCGCCCCAGCCGTATCGAGGAGCTGGTGGATTTCATCGTGCAGCGGGTGCTCGACCACGTGGATCTCGAGATAGAGATCGCCCGGCGCTGGACCGGCGAGATCCCCGGCTGATGCTCGGGCGCGATGGATGGCTGCTGATCGGGACCATGGCCCCCGCGGCCTGCGGAGACGGACAAGGCCCGGCGGAGAGCCCCGTGCACCCGGCGCCGGTTCCATGCGCCTGGGCGTAATCTCCGATACGCACGGGCTCCTCCGCCCCGAGGTCTTCGAGGTCTTCGGGGAGGTGGATCACATCCTGCACGGCGGCGACGTCGGACCGCCGGACATTCTCGCCGAGCTCGAGGCCATCGCCCCGGTGACCGCGGTCTACGGCAACACCGACGGCTCGGATCTGCGGGCCCGGCTGCCGCAGGTCGCCACACTCCGGCTCGACGGCTTCGACATCGTGGTCACCCATGGCGACCAGTTCGGCACCCCGACCCCCGAGGCGGTGCAGGCGGCGTTTCCGTCCGCGGAGATCATCGTCTTCGGACACACCCACCGGCCGCTGCTCACGCTGGTGGATACGGTGGTGACCGTGATGAACCCGGGCGGCGCGGGGCCACGGCGATTCAAGCTGCCTCCCTCGGTCGGCATCCTGGAGCTCGAGCCCGGCATCCCGCCGCGCGGTCGCCTGGTCCCGCTCGCCCCCTTCCACGAAGCATGATCGCCCTCCCGCTCCTTCTCACCCTCGCGCTTCAGGCTGCGCCGGGCGACGTCGCGCCTGTCCGGCTCGTGGATTCGCCTCCGAGGGATGCCGCACCGGGCGCGTCCGCGCTGGGCGACCCGTCGGTCCGCCTCGCCACCGGTCAGGGCGCCGCGGAGATCTGGTTGCTCCGCACGCACGATTCCGCGTTCGTTGCCGCCCGAATCCCCGACTCCACGTACTACTGGGGCGACGATCTGGTGATCAGTCTCGACATCTCGGGCGACCGCGGCCGGATACCCGGACATGACGACTTTCAGTGGTACTTTCGGCGCTCGCTCGACAGCAGCGTGGTCTATCGAGGCCGGGGAGGCCGGTGGGAAGCGCCAAGGGGAGATCCGGACTGGCGGCTCGGCACCTCGCGCGAGGGTGGCGGGTGGACAGTGGACAGCCGAAGCGACGCTGGAGGATGGTGGCTCGTGCTGCGACTCGACGGCGAATGGTTCCGGGGAGAAGGGGGGCGGCGGCCGGGGATCGCCTTCAGAGTCTACGACGACAGCCCCGGCGGGTGGTTCGCGTGGCCGGCGCCAGAGGTCGGGCGCCAGCCTGCCGCGGTGGAAGGAGTGCCCGACCTCTGGGGGGTGGTCGGGCCGTAGGACATCCTTCATGTGTTCTCAGCAGCGGGCCATGTATCTCCCGTCCTACAAACCCAGCCTGATGCCCGCGCTCAGGGTCCAGTTGTGGGTCGTCCTGGTGTCCACGTCTACCGCGGTGGCCTCACGGGCATCGAATTTTCCGATGTAATCCTTCGCCATCAGCTGAAGTCCGAATCGGGGCCCCAGCGGCACGTCCACGCCCGCGCCCACATTGTACGCGAAGTTGGTGGACTTGGTCGCCACCGGCGCCACCTCGATCTCCCGGCGCATCGCGCCGGCGCCCGCCTGCACGAACGGTGTGATTCCGGCGGCGGCGCCCGCGTTCAGCGGCACGCTGAGTCGGAGCGCCGCATCGTAGAGCAGCGCGGAGCTCCGGCCGAACGACAATCCGCCGACCACCGGCACCCCGACCTCCAGGTCCGAGCTGGCGTATGCCACGTTGCCCACCAGCGCGAGGCCCCGGGTCACCCCGACCGTGGCCTCGGCGCCGAAGACAGGGCCACCCGCGCCCCGCACGCTGGTGCCGAGCGGTCCGTTCACCAGGTTGCCGAATTTCATGTAGCCCGCATAGGGAGTGATGCCGAAGCTGCCGAGCCGCGCGGTCTGCGCCTCCAGTGGCGCGGTGAGCAGGAGTCCGGTGACTGCGCCGGCGAAGAGAGTTCGAAGCATGAGAGCCTCCGTGATCGTCGAGAGGGTCGGCGCGGCAGTGCGCCGACGAGCCTGCATGACGGGAGGCATGGGGGGTGCCACGACGTGCAGCACGGTAAGTCGCTTATTGGTAGACGCTTGCGGTAATCCTGGAGGGCCCGGGCCGCCGGAAGTGTCCCTTCAGGGGGACGCACGGGGGCTAGATCCAGTCCCCCAAAGACTTCGTATGCTAGACCCAGTCTCCCAGCGGCTTCGTGTGACGGAGTGCGTCGGGGTGGGCGCGGAACCACGACATCAGCAACAGGATCTCGTCCACCGAGTCGAGCGGAAGCGGCCATGGCGGCGGATCCGGCTTCGTCAGCTCCTCCGCGACCACCGCGCGGAATGCCTCGGTCTCGATCGGGGTGGTGGGATCGGGGAAGGCGGCCCGCACCACGCCGCGCCGGATCAGATAGACCCTGTCGTCGCCGAAGGTGCCGGGGTCGCGGTAGACGAAGGTCAGCAGATCCACCGCAGTCCGCGCCCGGTTGGTGGCGGCCAGCAGCCACTCGAGGTGCTCGAACTTCTCCCTCCAGCGCGCCGCGAGCTCGAAGCGGTCGGTCGTGGATGCCTCCTGCATCTCGCTCACCACCCGGTCGATGGGCCGGATGGTGCGCCCCTCGAGAAACGCGATCGCGGTGGCCAGCTTCGCGCGATACTCGCGCTGGGCCACGAACCCCGCGCAGGGTCCGCTGCAGAATCCGAACTCGTGCCGCATGCACGCGGCCTGCCGGGTCGCTCCGAAGAGGTCGCCCTGGCCGCTGAACACGATGGGCATCGTGGCCGCGCAGTCCCGCAGGCCGAGCAGATCGTTCAGCGTGCGCACCGCCTCGATCGTCCGTCCCAGCGAGCGGAATGGCCCGTAGCACCGGGCATCGTCCCTCGTGACCGTCTCGCCGGCGTACACCCGCGGCGCCGGCCCGCGCGAGATCTTGATGAAGACCGCTCTGCGCGTGAGGTTGCCCCGATGGTTGAAGTGGGGCCGATACTGCTTGATCTGGCGCAGCTCGCCCAGATAGGCGGAGAACTCGCTCGGCGTGTACTCCCACGTGATGTCGCTCGACGCGTAGAGGATCCGCGCCGCCTTGTCGTCGGGATACTCCGCGCGAAAGTAGGAGAGCAGTCTGGTGCGGAGGCGCTTGGCTTTGCCGACATAGACGATGCGCCCCTCGGCGTCGAGCATCCGGTAGACCGCGGGGCGGTTCTCCGCCCGGGCCCGGACCCGCTCACGGAGGCGCGAGAGATCGGTGGCGGGCGCGGGGACCGCGCGGCGGGCGAGACGTCGGCTCACGATTGGCAGCGGTGGCAGAAAACCGTGATGCGGCCGTCGATGGCGTGGGTACCGGCCAGCCTGGTGCCGCAGCGGCGGCAGGGCTCCCCCTCACGGCCGTACACCAGCAGCTCGAGCTGGAAGCTGCCTTCCTCCCCCGTGCCGGTGCGGTAGTCGCGGACGGTGGTCCCGTTGGACTCGATGGCCGCCGACAGAATCCGCCGGATCTCGGCGTGAAGCCGGACGTGATCGCCGGGAGTGAGCCGGGCGGCCGGCCTGGAGGGATCGATGCCGGCAGTGAACAGCGCTTCGTTGGCGTAGATGTTTCCCACGCCGGCCAGATGCTTCTGGTCCATGATCACCTTCTTCACCGCCTGGCGTGACCGGCCGAGTGTCTCGCCCAGGCGCTCGGGCGTGAAGTCGGCCTCGAGCGGCTCGGGCCCGATCGCCGCGGTGTACCGGCTCCAGCCGCGCGCGTCGAGGAGCAGCAGGGTGCCGAGGCGCCGGACGTCGCGGTAGACCAGCTCCCGCCCGTCGTCGAGCGCGGCCCGCAGCACGGCGTAGCGCCGCTCGTCCCTGGCGAGCGCGCGGTCGTGAACGATCAGCGATCCGGTCATGCCGGGCTGCACCACCAGCCGCCGCTCGCCCAGATCGATGACGGCGTGCTTGGCGCGGCGGAACA
>CAMPKP010000115.1 GCA_946887295.1 uncultured Gemmatimonadota bacterium
GAAGGGTGAGCAACCATGACGATTCCCGACCAGAACGGCAGCGGTCCGCCGCTCCAGCAGCCGCCGGGTGACCCACGACCTGCTTCAGCAGGAGAGCGTCCCGCTCAACTTCGAGGAGCGGGAGAAGCTGGTCGGCCAGGTCCTGGACGAGATCTTCGGCCTGGGTCCGCTGGAGCCGCTGATCCAGGACCCGGATATCTCTGACATCCTGGTGAACACCTGGAAGCACGTCTACATCGAGCGGGGGGGCAGGCTGGAGCCGACCGACGTCCGCTTCCAGGACGACCGGCACCTGCTCCAGGTCATCGACCGGATCGTCTCGGCCGTGGGCCGGCGCATCGACGACTCCTCGCCCATGGTGGACGCGCGGCTGCCGGACGGCTCCCGGGTCAACGCCATCATCAAGCCGCTGGCGATCGACGGCCCCCACCTCTCGATCCGCAAGTTCAAGCGCGACGCGCTGGCGGGCGAGGACCTGCTGCGCTACGACAGCCTCACCGAGCCGATGCTCGAGCTGCTCCGCGGCTGCGTCAAGGCGCGCCTGAACATCCTCATCTCGGGCGGCACCGGCGCCGGCAAGACGACCCTGCTCAACATCCTCTCGTCCTTCATCCCGCCGAACGAGCGGATCGTCACCATCGAGGATTCGGCGGAGCTGCAGCTCCGGCAGCCGCACGTGGTGCGGCTGGAGACCCGGCCCGCGAACATCGAGGGCACCGGCGAGGTGGCGCAGCGCCTGCTGCTCATCAACGCCCTGCGGATGCGGCCGGACCGGATCATCATGGGAGAGTGCCGCAGCGGGGAAGCGGTGGACATGCTGCAGGCGATGAACACCGGGCACGACGGCTCCATCACCACGATCCACTCCAACAGCCCGCGTGACGCCCTGAGCCGGCTGGAGACGATGATCGCCATGGCGAGCCTCGACCTGCCCGAGCGCGCCATGCGCCAGCAGATCGCCAGCGCGATCAACATCGTCATCCAGGTCAGCCGCCTCGGCGACGGCAGCCGCAAGGTGATGCAGGTCTCCGAGATCGTCGGCATGGAGGGCGACGTCATCACCATGCAGGAGATCTTCATGTTCGAGCGGACCGGCGTGGGCGAGGACGAGCGGGTGATGGGGCAGTTCCGGGCCTCGGGGATCCGTCCCCGCTGCGCCGACCGGCTCAAGGCCTACGGCGTGGATCTCTCCACCGTCCTGTTCACCAACAACGAGCTGTCGCCGGCGCACCACCCCGGCCCGACCAGGGCACGATGGTAGATCTCCCGCTCACCACCTGGCTCGCAGCCGCCATGGCCTTCGTGGCCGTGGCGCTCGGCACGGTGTCCGTCGCGCTCCTGCTGGAGTGGTCGCAGGAGTCCCGCCGGAGGAAGGTGGCGCTCCGCCAGCTCCAGGACATGGCCGCCCGGGGCTTCGAGAGCGGCGAGGCGGGCCTGCTCCGCGGCCACCGGGCGCTGGACGTCCAGTGGCTGGTCCTCTTCTCCACCCGTTTGCCGCACCTCAGGGACATCCGGCTGATGCTGGAGCAGGCGGGGATGGAGTGGTCCATCCAGAGCTATCTCCTGCTGGCCTTCGGCTGGGGCATCGGCATGGGCCTGGCCGCCCTGACCGTCACCGGCATCTGGTACTTCGCGGTGCCGCTCGCGGCGCTGGGCGCGTCGCTTCCCTATCTGTGGATCCGCCACAAGCGGAAGCGGCGGCTCGGCAAGTTCGAGGCCCAGCTCCCGGAGGCCATCGATCTGCTCGGTCGCGCCATCCGCGCGGGCCACCCGCTCTCCTCCGGGCTGGACATGGTCTCGCACGAGTCCCAGGACCCGATCGCGGCGGAGTTCCGCCGCACCTTCGAGGAGCAGCGGTTCGGCCTCCCCCTGGAGGACTCGCTCCTGGCCATGGCCGAGCGGGTGGCGCTGGTGGACGTCCGGATCCTGGTGACGGCCATTCTGATCCAGCGCAACGTCGGCGGCAACCTGGCCGAGATCCTGGACAACATCGCCTATACCATCCGCGAGCGGTTCAAGATCCGCCGGCAGCTCCGGGTGTACACGGCGCAGGGCCGGATGGCCGGCTACGTCCTGGCGGTGCTGCCGGTATCGGTGGGCGTCATCCTCTTTCTGCTCAACCCCGATTACATGCTGACGCTCTTTCGCGACCCGGTCGGCCGGCTCTCGCTCGCCGTCGCCGCGGTCCTGCAGACGACCGGATACTTCTGGATCCGGAACATCGTCAACATCGACATCTAGGAACGAGCGTGCTGCTGATCATCGTCGCCTGTGTCGTGCTCTCGGTCGCCTTCGGGATCCTGTTCGTGGTCCAGATGCTGCCGGGCCGCTCCGCCGCGCTCAGCCAGAGGCTCACCGAGCTGGAGGAGAGCAGCAGGGTGACGGCCGACATCCTGGTGCGCCAGCGGCGGCAGGAGCGCAGCGATCGCTTCAAGACGATCCTGCAGGCCTGGGGCGAGCGGCTGGAAGGCCGCCGCACCGACAACGCCACCACCAAGCGCTTCCTGGTCCAGGCCGGATACCTCAGCCCGACGTCGGTGTCCTACTACTGGGGGACGCGGTTCGTCCTGATGGCCGGCCTCGGCGCGGCCGCGCTGCTCTTCCTGCCGATCACCGGCATCGGATTTCTGAGCAGCGCCTTCGCCGCTCTCTGGTTCGCGGCCCTGGGATGGATCGCCCCGACCTTCTACATCGGGTCGCGGGTCAAGAAGCGGCAGAAGGAGATCGTGAAGGCGCTCCCCGATGCGCTCGACCTGCTGGTGGTGTGCGTGGAGGCCGGACTGGGCCTGAATCAGGCGATCGTGCGGGTGTCGGAGGAGATCGACCACGTCAGCCAGCTGATGAGCGACCAGCTCGCGCTGGTCAACCTGGAGATCCGCGCCGGCACGCCGCGCGACGAGGCCCTGCGCAACCTCGCCGAGCGCACCGGGGTGGCGGACGTCCAGTCGCTGGTGGCGATGCTGATCCAGACCGACCGGTTCGGTACCTCGATCGCCCAGGCGCTTCGGGTCCACGCCGACACCATGCGCACCAAGCGGCGGCAGCGGGCGGAGGAAGCGGCCGCGAAGACCACGATCAAGCTGGTCTTCCCGCTGGTGCTCTTCATCTTCCCGACGATGTTCGTGGTCATCCTGGCGCCGGCGCTGATCCGCATCATCCGGACGCTGGAGAAGACGTTCTGATGCGCGCGGTCCGGGTCGCGAACCGCACCCGGGGCATCCTGCTCGGCACCAGCGTGGCCGTCGCGGACCGCTGGTGGCTCCGGCTCCGCGGTCTTCTCGGGCGGCCGCCTCTCGCCCGGGGCGAGGGACTGCTGCTGCGCCCCTGCAAGGCGGTGCACATGGCGGGCATGGCCTTCCCGCTCGACGTCGGGTTCCTCGATGCCGACGGCCGGCTCATCGCCATGTATCAGGCCCTGCCGCCGAGGGCCAGAACCCGCTGGCACCGCGGGGCCCGGCAGGCGCTGGAGCTGCCGGCGGGGACCTTCGCGGCCACCGGGACCGGCATCGGCGACCTGCTGGAGACCACCTCTTCGCTCCTGGGGACGACGCCATGACCACCGCCTATCGCGGCCCGGCACCGAGCACCACCGGCGATGGCCGCCGCGCCGGCATCCCGGCGGTCCCTCAGACCGTGGAGGATACCGGGCTCTCCCGGGAGTTCATCGTCGACCTGCTGCTCAAGTTCCTCTACATCCAGGGCGCGCGCACCGGCCAGCAGCTCACCGACGCCATCCACCTGCCGTTCCCCTTCGTGGACGAGCAGCTGCTGTCGCTGCAGCAGCGGCGACTGGTGGAGGTGCTCGGCACCAGCGGGCTGAGCCGGGCGGGCTACATCTTCGACCTGAGCAGCGAGGGCCGGGACCGCGCCAGGAGCGCGCTCGACTCCAGCCAGTACGCGGGCCCGGCGCCGGTGCCGCTGGCGCAGTACCGCTACTGGGTGGACCAGCAGTCCATCCGCCATGCGCACGTCAACCGCGACGTGGTCGAGCAGGGCTTCAACTGGCTGGTGCTCGCGCCGGGGATGCTGGACCAGATCGGCCCGGCGATCAACTCGGCGAAATCGCTGTTTCTCTACGGCGAGTCGGGCAACGGCAAGACCGCCATGGCCGAGACCATCGCCCGGCTGCTCGGTGGATCGCTCTTCGTGCCCTACGCGATCGAGATCGAGGGCCAGATCCTGGTGCTGTACGATCCGGTGCACCATCGTCCGGTGACGGTCGAGAAGCCCGAGGAGCCGACCTTCGAGTCGCTGCTGCACAACCGGGTGGAGCAGCACGACCCGCGCTACGTCCTGGTGCATCGTCCGGTGGTGCTGACCGGAGGCGAGCTGACCATGGACCAGCTCGATCTCCAGTACGACACCCACACGAAGGTGTATCAGGCGCCGTTCCAGATGAAGGCCAACGGCGGCGTGCTCATCGTGGACGATTTCGGCCGCCAGCGCATGCCGCCGCGCGACATGCTGAACCGCTGGATCGTGCCGCTGGAGAAGCGGATAGACTTCCTGACGCTGCACACCGGGAGCAAGTTCCCGGTGCCGTTCGACTGCCTGCTCATCATGGCCACGAACATCGATCCCAAGCAGCTGGTGGAGGAGGCCTTCCTCCGGCGGATCCACTACAAGATCAAGGCCGAGAGCCCCAGCCCCGACGAGTACGAGCGCATCCTGCGACGCTACTGCGAGTCGAAGGGCATCGAGTTCGTCGCCGGGGCGAGAGAGTACATCTACCGCCAGTACTACCAGGCGCATGCCATCGCGCCACGGGCGTGCCACCCGCGCGACATCATCGACCATCTGCTGGACATCGCGAAGTACCTCGAGATCGAGCCGACGCTCTCCACCGATCTGGTGGACCGCGCCTGCCATTCGTACTTCCTCGACTTTCCGACGGCGCTGTGACGGACCGCCTGGAGTCCCCCGACCCCGCGGCCGAGAGCGCCAAGGTACAGGCCGAGCGCGCCATCCCCCTCACCAGGCGGCTCGAGGCGGTGGAGCGCGACAACCGCCGCCTGCGCCGGCTCGGGGTGATGATGCTGATCGGTGTGGGCATCCTGCTCGGCCTCACCACGGCGATCATGGTCGTGGCGTCGCGCCACGGTCTTCCGGGGACGGTCCCCCAGGTCTCGGAGGCCCGGAAGTTCCTGCTGCGCGACCGGGACGGGCAGGTGCGTGGCGCCTGGGGGACCAACGAGGAAGGGGCAGCACAGCTCCTGCTTCAGGACCGCTCCGGGCGCACCCGGGTGCGCATCACGGTGCGGCCCGACGGCGCCAGCGGGCTGGCCTTCGTGGACAGCGTCAACAACTCCCGCATCGTGGTCGGCGTGCTCCCGGACGAGAGCGCCAACATCGTGCTCGCGGACCCGGGTGGGAAGACCCGCGCCGTGCTCGGGATCTCACCCACCGGCGCCACTACGCTGGTGTTCGCGGATCGAGGCGGCGTGACCAGGGCGGGGATCGGCGTGGACACCCGCGGCGGGGGAACCCTGAACCTGGTCGAGCGCCCGGGATCGCAGCCCGAGAGCCTGCCGGACGAGGCCGAGCCCGATTCGGCGCCGGCCACGACACCCGCGCCGGGCCGGTAGCGGCGCCCGCCGGCGCGACTACGGCCCGCCTCCCCGCATGCCACCGAGCAGGTTGTAGTGCCCATGGACGCTCAGCCACCGGCCCTCGCGCTTGACCCATACCTCGGTAAAGCGCGACTGCACCGGCGCCGGGCTGGCGGGAATGTCGTACCGGACCAGCCCGGTGATCACGGCGACATCCCCGAACAGCCGGACGTTGGTCTCCTCGGGATGCGCCGCGGGGACCGTCCCGCCGGAGGTCGCGAGCTCGGCCAGGAAGTCGGCCTTGGTCTGGGTCCTGGCATCGCCCGTCAGCAGGAACTCGTCCGCCAGCACCCGCTGGAAGAAGGCCGTGTCCCGGGCACTGAGCGCCCGGCGCCACTGTTCCTGCAGCTGGCGCAGCTCCTGGGCGGCCGCGATGGACGCCTCGGTGGGGCGGGGGGCCGGCTCCGAATCGGTGCCGCGCGCGCCGGCCGTTCCGCAGGCGCCGACCAGGGCGAGCCCGAGCCACGCGCACCGTCTCATGTGAGTCCTTCCGCCGGGTTGGGTGGGATTTCCAGTCTTGCATATGGCATGTCTCTTGCCAAGATATAAGATCTTACGCCCCGACTTTCCAGTTTCATCGCACCGACCCGGGATCGCTGCGGCGCGTGCCCCTCACCTGATGGGGAGAACCGACAGGCCATGAGAGTCCTTGTCACCGGCGGCGCCGGGTTCATCGGCTCGCACCTCTGCGAGCGCCTCCTGGCGAAGGGGGCGCATGTCATCTGTCTCGACAACTTCTTCACCGGCCGGCGGGAGAACGTCGAGCACCTGCTCGACTTTCACGAGTTCGAGCTGGTCCGGCACGACGTCACCGAGCCGATCTTCATCGACGTGGACCAGATCTACAACCTGGCCTGCCCCGCGTCGCCGATCCACTACCAGTACAATCCGGTCAAGACCGTCAAATCGAACGTGATGGGCGCCATCAACATGCTGGTGCTCGCCAAGCGGGTGAACGCGCGGGTGCTGCAGGCCTCGACGTCCGAGGTGTACGGCGACCCGACGGTGCACCCGCAGCCCGAGAGCTACTGGGGCAACGTGAACCCCATCGGGCCCCGCTCCTGCTACGACGAGGGCAAGCGGGTGGCCGAGACGCTGTTCATGGACTACCATCGCGAGGACAAGGCCGACATCCGGATCGCGCGGATCTTCAACACCTACGGCCCGCGGATGGCGGAGGCGGACGGCCGGGTGGTGTCGAACTTCATCGTGCAGGCGCTCCGCGGGCAGGAGCTCACCATCTTCGGCGAGGGCCAGCAGACCCGCTCGTTCTGCTACGTGGACGATCTGGTGGAGGGCCTGCTCCGCCTCATGGCCGCGGAGCACCGGCACGAGCCGGTCAACCTGGGGAACCCGGTGGAGTTCACCATCCGGCAGCTGGCCGACGAGGTGGCCCGGACCATCGGGCGCGAGCTGCGTCTGGTGTATCAGCCGCTTCCGCAGGACGATCCGACCCAGCGGAAGCCCGACATCACGCGGGCCCGCGAGTGGCTCGGCTGGGAGCCGGCCATCCAGCTCGCGGAGGGCCTGGAGAAGACCGTGGCCTACTTCCGGGACCGGCTCCGGCTGGACCGCGCGAGGGCTCGAAGCGCGGGCTGATACGATTTTTTGGGGGGCCAAATCACAGCCGGCCCTCCGGCACCGAGTTACAATTGGGGCATCCCGACGTTTCGGCCGAACGCGAACTCGAGGAGCGCCAATGACTCGTCGTGCCGTTCCCGCCCTCCTGCTCGTCGCCGCGCTCGCCGCGGGTCCCATCGCGAGCTGCGCCCGCAATCCCGTCACCGGCAAGAACGAGCTCTCCCTGGTCTCCGAGTCCCAGGAGATCCAGATGGGCCAGCAGGCGGCCCAGGAGGTGGCGCAGACCATCGGCTTCGTCGAGAACCCGGCGCTGCAGGAGTACGTCGCCGGCATCGGCAAGCGCATGGCGGCGAAGTCGGAGCGCCCCAATCTCCCCTGGGAATTCCATGTGGTGAACGACGCCGCGGTGAACGCCTTCGCGCTGCCCGGCGGCTTCATCTTCGTCACCCGGGGCCTGCTGGCGTACATGAACAACGAGGCCGAGCTGGCGTCGGTCCTGGGCCACGAGATCGGGCACGTCACCGCGCGGCACTCGGTCCAGCAGATCAGCAAGGCGCAGCTCGCCACCCTGGGTCTCGGGCTCGGGAGCATTCTCTCGTCCGACATCGCGCAGTTCGCCGGGCTGGCGAGCCAGGGGCTCGGCGTGCTGTTCCTCAAGTACGGGCGCGACGCCGAGAACCAGGCCGACCAGCTGGGATTCAAGTACGCGCTGGGCCTGAACTACGACGTGCGGGAGATGGCCAACGTCTTCCAGACGCTGGGCCGCGCCAGCGGCGGCGGCGAGGGCCGGCTGCCCGAGTGGCTCTCCACCCACCCCAACCCGGAGAACCGCGTCGCCAGGACGCTGGAGCGCCTGGACACGCTCCACACCTCGCTCGCGAACGCCGTCGTCAACCGGGAGCAGTACCTCGAGCACATCAAGGGCCTCACCTTCGGGGACGATCCCCGGCAGGGCTTTTTCGAGGGGACGACGTTCTATCACCCCGACATGCGGTTTCAGGTCCACTTCCCGGAGGGCTGGAAGACCCAGAACACGCCGGCCGCGGTCGTCGCGGTGAGCCCCCAGGAGGATGCGATCATCCAGCTCGCGCTCGCCGGCAACACGCCGCCGCGCGAGGCCGCGTCGAAGTTCCTCTCGCAGGAAGGCATCCAGCCGGGGCAGGGGTCCACCCAGACCATCAACGGGAATCCGGCCGCCACCAGCTACTTCCAGGCCCAGACCCAGCAGGGCGTGATCGAGGGGCTGGTCGCCTTCGTCGCCTACGGCGGAAGAACGTTCGCCCTGCTGGGCTACACACCTCAGGGAAAGCTCGGGACCTACGACGACGAGCTGCGCCGGACCATCAGCAGCTTCGACCAGCTGCGGAACTCGGCCGCGCTCAGCGTGCAGCCGGCGAAGCTGGAGCTGGTGAAGCTTCCCCGGGAGATGACGCTGGCCCAGTTCTACCAGACGTATCCCTCCACGGCGTCCATCGAGGAGCTCGCCATCATCAACGAGCTGGAGGGACCGGAATCGGTGATTCCGAGAGGGCGGATCGTGAAGCGGGTGGTCGGAGGGCGGAAGCCGGCCGGCTAGTCCGGCAGCCTCAGCAGCAGGCGCTCGGTGCTGTCGGTGCCCTCGACGACCTGGGCGAAGATGGTGAGCGCCTCGCTGCCGACCGGCTCCCTGACGCAGGACGCGGGCACCAGGCCCCGCACCTCGATGGCCCAGGCGCCCGCCTGGAGCACCCAGACCCCGGCCGATGGTCCGGTGCCCGCGATGGCACAGACGCCCCCTACGCGCACTCTGCGGCCCACCAGCGAGTCCCGCTCGACGATCTGGCGGACGGTGACCATGGGGGCCATGTCGGCGTTCAGGGGCGCCACGTAGGCCGGAGCCGAGCCGACCCCCTCGCCCCGGCTGCAGCCAATCAGTAACCCCAATAACGACAATAACATAGCTGGCGGTCGGCGCCTGCTCGACACCGGCTTGGCCCGAGGGGTGACTGGGGAGCGCAATGAGGCTGGTCGCTCAGCTGACGCGGCGGGTCTTCCGCTTCATGAAGTCCATCAGGATGAACTGACCCAGCGTCATGGTGTTGGTGAAGTACGCCTTGCCCTTGCAGATGGACGCCACCTGCTTGACGAACTCCACCAGGCTGCGGTCCCGCGCCAGCATGAAGGTGTTGATCATGATCCCGCTGCGGCGGCAGTTCGAGACCTCGCGGTAGGTGGCCTGCAGGATCTGCGGATCGAGGCCCATCGAGTTGACGTAGATCCGGCCGTCGGGCATGGTCAGCGCCGACGGCTTGCCGTCGGTGATCATGATGATCTGCCGCATGTCCTTCTTCTGGGCCAGCAGGATTCTGCGGGCGAGCTTGAGCCCCTCGGCGGTATTGGTGTGGTAGGGTCCCACCTGCGCCTGCGCCAGCGCGCTCAGCGGAATCTCCTCGGCCGAGTCGTGGAACAGCACGACGCGGAGGCTGTCGCCGGGGAACTGGGTGCGGATCAGGTGGGTGAGGGCGAGTGCCACCTTCTTCGCCGGGGTGAAGCGGTCCTCGCCGTAGAGGATCATGGAGTGGGAGCAGTCGAGCATCAGCACCGTCGCGGCCGACGAGCGGTACTCGGACTGGCTCACCATCAGGTCCTGGTACTCGATGTTGATCGGAACCCCGAGCCCCTCGCGCGCTATGGCGTTGGTGAGGGTCGCGGGCACGTCGAGGTTGAGCACGTCGCCGAACTCGTAGGGCTTGCTCACGCCTTCCGCCTCGACGCCGGTGGCGAGGTAGGGCGTGTCGTGGGCCCCGAAGCTCGACTTGCCCACGCTTCCGAGCAGGCTCTTCAGCGTCTTGTAGCCCAGGAAGTCGATGCCCTTCTCGGTCAGGTTGAACTGCACCTGCTGGGCGGCGGAGTGGGCCTGGCCGCCGGGGCCGAACATGGACTGGTAGCCCTGGGGGACCTGCGGCGGCTGGCCGACGTTGAGGTAGCCCTCGTCGATGAGGCGCTGCACGATGCGATCGAGCAGCTCGCCGAGCCCCTGCTCGATCTGGCGGTCGCGCTCCGCGTCCCCGGTGGACTCGCCCCGAAGCACCTTCAGCATCTCGTTGGTGAGCTGGCCGGATTCCATCAGGGCCTGGAGAATGGCCTGCCTGAGCGACTCGAGCGACCGCTCGCCCTCGCTCCCCTCGTCGTGCCAGAAGGATGGCGACCCGCCCGCGAACCCCGACTGGAGCAGGAAATCCCCCAGCTGATCCAGCAGGCCCTGCAGGTTGACGGCGTCGGCGAGCTCGGGGTGGTACTTCGAGTAGGTGGTGAAGCGCATGTTCTAGAGATAATGCGGGGCGATGGTGTTGGCCAGATTAACTTACCTCCCATCGTGCCGAGCCGCCCGTCCTCCGTCTTCTCCGCCCTCCGTCACCGCGACTTCCGCCTCTTCCTCGGTGGCCAGCTGGTCTCCCAGTGCGGCACGTGGGTGCAGACCGTGGCACTGGGCTGGCTGGTGCTCCAGCTGACCGACTCCGCCTTCGCGGTGGGCCTGGTGACGGCGCTGGGCTCGCTGCCGATCCTGCTCTTCACCCTCTACGGCGGCGTCGTGGCGGACCGGGTGGACAAGCGCCGGCTGGTGCTGGTGCTCCAGTGCCTGATGCTGCTCGAGGCCCTCACCCTGGCGGTGCTGACCCACGGGGGGTGGATCACGGTGCACCTGGTGATGGCGCTGGCGGCGTTCTCCGGGCTGCTCTCGGCGTTCGAGGTCCCCACCCGGCAGGCGCTGGTGAGCGAGATCGTGGGCAAGGACGATCTGATGAACGCCATCGCCCTCAACTCGAGCGCTTTCAACGTGGCGCGGGTCATCGGGCCATCCATCGCGGGCGCCCTCATCGCCACGGTGGGCCTGGCGGCGTGCTTCTACGTCAACGCGGCGAGCTACCTGGCGGTGATCGTGGGCCTCGTCCTCATGCGGGTGCCGCACCCGGCGGCGCCGTCCAGCGCGCGGGCGCTCGGCGCGCTCCGGGAGGGGTTCGCCTACATCTTCGGCAACCGGTGGCCCCGGGCCCTGGTGACGATCATCGCGAGCTTCAGCATCTTCGGGTACTCGTTCGTCCCGATGATGCCGGTCTTCGCCCGCGACGTCCTGGGGCTCGACGCCGACGGATACGGCGCCATCGTCTCGGCGATCGGGCTGGGCGCGGCCGTCGGCGCGATCGGCATGGCCGCCAGGGGCAGCCGCACGCGGAGCGGCCGGCTGCTGATCGGCTCGTTCGCGCTCTTCGGCGTGCTGCTGGGCGCCGGCGCCTTCGCGCCGAGCTTCTGGTGGGCGCTGATTCTCTTCACCGGCGCCGGCTGCCTCATGGCGGTGAACGGGATCCAGGCCAACACGATGCTCCAGGTCCAGGCGCCGGACCGCCTGCGGGGCCGGGTGATGGGGTTCTACTCGTTCGTGGTGCTCGGCATGGCGCCGTTCGGCGCGTTCCAGGCGGGCTGGGTGTCGGAGCACTTCGGTGTCCGCGCCGCCTTCGCCCTGGGCGGTGCGGCGTGCGCGGTGACGGCGGGGGCGGTGG
>CAMPKP010000116.1 GCA_946887295.1 uncultured Gemmatimonadota bacterium
GAAGGGCGGAGCAGATTTCTCGCCCTGCTCGGTCTGATGGTCAGCGCCGTCGCCGCACTCCTCATCGCGGCGCAATGGTCGGCCACGCTCTTCCTGCATCCCTGCCAATGACCGGGCTCGCGCTGCACGTGCACGATGGCGCGCTAGGGCCCCACGATCTGTGGCGCGCGTGGAGCTGGGAGCCCGGAGTGCTGGTCGGATTGGGCCTCGCGGCGCTGCTCTATGCGCGCGGCATGGCGCGGCTCCGCGTCCGGGCCGGACACCGGGCCCCGGCGCGCCGGCGCGAGGCCCTGTCCTGGTGGACCGGTCTGGCGCTGCTGGGGATCGCGCTGCTCTCGCCGCTGCACAGCCTGGGCGAGACGCTGCTCGCCGCACACATGACCCAGCACGAGCTGCTGATGGTAGTCGCCGCACCGCTGCTCGTGCTCGGCCGCCCGCTCGTGGTGTCGCTGTGGGGCTTGCCGATGGGCTGGCGCAGGGCCGTGGGCCGCGGGGCCGGCCGTCTCGGCCCCGCGTGGCGCGTCCTCTCGCGGATCGAGGTCGCCTGGCTGCTGCATGCGGCCGCCATCGTCGGCTGGCATGCCCCCTCGCTGTACCAGCGCGCCGCGGCATCCGATGCGGTCCACGCTCTCCAGCACGCCAGCTTCCTGCTCACGGCGCTGCTCTTCTGGTGGTCGGTGCTGCCCGCGGCATCGCAGCGCGGCCGCCACGGCGCCGCGATCCTGTCGCTCTTCTCCACCATGATCTACACCGGCGGACTGGGTGCGCTGCTGACGCTGAGCCGCACCCCGTGGTATCCCGCCTACGGCGCCGGGGCGCCGCTCTGGGGGCTGACGCCGCTGGAGGACCAGCAGCTCGCCGGTCTCATCATGTGGGTTCCCGGGGGAGTGTCGTATCTCCTCGCCACGCTCTGGCTGGTGGTCGCGTGGCTGGGGGCGTCCGAGCGAAGGGTCGTCTATCTCGAGCGCCTGCGGGCCGGGACTCCCGCGGTCGCGCTGCTGCTTCTGCTCGGCGGGTGCGGGGATCGGACCGCGCTCTCTCCGGCCGACGCGGCACAGCTGACCGGCGGCGATCCCGACCGCGGGCGCCTCGCCCTGCGCCATTACGGCTGCGGGTCCTGCCACACGGTGGAGGGCGTTCCAGGCGCGGCCGGGCTGGTGGGGCCGCCGCTCGGCGGCATCGGCGCCCGGGCTTACGTGGCGGGGGTGCTGACCAACACGCCCGAGAACCTGATCCGCTGGGTCATCGCGCCCCGTGAGGTGGACCCGCGCACCGCCATGCCCGATGTCGGCGTCTCGCCGGCGGACGCGCGCGACATCGCGGCCTATCTGTATACCCGCCCCTGACGTGAGTCCGATCACCGACTCGGGCTGCGCCGACCTCCAGACTCGTTCATGAGTCCCGGTCCCCGCCCCAGTGACCCGGGTTGGCGCACGCGCGACATTCTCCGAGCGGCGACGCTCGTCGCGGGCGTCTACGTCGCCCTTCGCCTCCTCTGGGTGGGCCGCTCGGTCTTCCTGATCGGCTTCTTCGGGGTTCTGCTGGGAATCACGCTGGCGGCGGGCGTGGACCGCCTGGAGCGCGTCAGGATCCCGCGGGGGATCGGAGCCCCGCTCATCGTCCTGCTCTTCTTCGGGGCGCTCACGGGGCTCGGGGTGCTGGTCGCGCCCCAGATCAGCGGTCAGCTCGAGGAGCTACGGGACCGGATCCCCCAGGCCATCGACAAGGTGGAGCAATGGGCCCAGCAGCGCGGTATCGGCATGGCGGAGATGATCCAGCCCCCGCCGGAGGAACGGCGAGAGGGATCCGGGACCGCGGCGCCGCGCGGGGAAGGGAATCGGGAGGGCGGCGCCGCGCCCCAGGTGGATATCCGCCAGAGCCTGAGCCGGCAGCTCGCGGGCGCCGGACAGCACTTCTTCTCGGTCTTCTCGTCCACCGTCTCGGTGCTGGGAGGGATTCTTCTCCTCCTGTTCGTGGCGATCTTCGTGGCGGCCGATCCGGGTCTCTACCATCGCGGCCTGATGCATCTCTTTCCCCACGGCGCGCGGAAGAAGGCCGGAGAGGTGCTGAGCGCGACGGCAACGACACTGCGGCGCTGGCTGTTGCTGCAGATGGTCGCCATGCTGGCGATCGGCGCGGTCACCACCGTGGTCCTGCTGCTGCTCGACGTGAAGGCGGCGATCGCGCTGGGCGTCATCGCCGGGCTGCTGGAGTTCATTCCCTACGTGGGGCCGATCCTCTCCGCGGTCCCGGCGGTCGCGATGGCCCTGGTGGACGGTCCCGACAAGGCGCTCTATGTCGTCCTAGCCTACACGGCGATCCAGCAGCTGGAGGGGGTGGTGCTCCAACCGCTGCTGATGAAAGCGGGGCTGGAGCTGCCGCCGGTGATCACGATTCTGGGACAGTCCCTCATGGCGCTGGTGCTCGGTTTTCTGGGGCTGCTGCTCGCGGTCCCGCTGCTCGCGGCCGTCATGGTGCCGGTGAAGATGCTCTACGTGCGAGACGTGGTCGGTGACGAGGTGAGCGTGCCCGGTGAGGAGAGCGGCTGATGGCCGAGCAGCCCGAGGAGGGAACCCGCCTCACCGCAGCGCAGATCCACGAGAACATCCTGCGCCCGGCGGAGCAGGAGATCCGCCGGCCCGCGGCGGCCCTGCTGTGGTCGGCGCTGGCGGCCGGGCTGGTGATCGGCTTCAGCAGTCTCGCCGCCGCATTCGCCGCCCACACGGCCCCCGAACGCTACGTGCAGGCCGCTTCGGCGGCGGCCTATCCGCTCGGATTCATCTTCGTCATCATCGCCCGGAGCGAGCTGTTCACCGAGAACACCCTGGTGCCGGTCATCCCGCTCCTGGAGCGGCGGGACCGCGACACCTTCCGAAACGTCGTGCGGGTGTGGGTGCTGCTCCTGGCGGGCAACCTCGCCGGGACCCTCATCTTCGCGCTGGCGCTGGCGAGGACGCCTGTCCTGCGGCCGGAGGTCGCCGCGGAGCTGCTCGACATCTCGCGGATGGCGACCACCGGCTCGTTCGTCGAGATCGCGTATGCGGGGGTCTTCGCCGGCTGGCTCATGGCACTGCTGGCCTGGCTGCTGGCCTCGACCACCTCGACCCTCGCGCAGATCGTGCTGATCTGGCTCTGCACCGCGCCCATCTCCGCGCTGCACTTCCGCCACTCCATCGTGGGCTCCATCGAGGCATTCTATCGAGCCGCCACGGGCGACGCCCCCTGGGCCGCGATGCTGGGCGGGTTCGTGACGCCCGCGGTGATCGGCAACGCGGTCGGAGGAGTGCTCCTGGTGGCGCTGCTCAATCACAGCCAGGTCAGGGCGGACCGGAAGGGGTAGCTCCATGAACCGTGTGGGGTCCGCTCGGCCGGCCCGTGCCGTCGCCACCGTGATCCTGGCGCTGCTGGCCGCCTGCGGCCGCGAAGGCACCACCGCACGAAGCGAGACTACCGCGCGGGAGTCACGTCCCGCCGGCGCCCGTGCGACGGCCCGGCCGATGCTCCCTCCCGGCGCCGATACCACCGAGTGGACCATCCCCGCGCGGGACTACGCCAGCACCCGCTTCAGCGAGCTGAGCCAGATCGACTCCGGGAACGTCCGCCGGCTCAGACCGGCCTGGACCTTCTCGACCGGCGTGCTCCGGGGGCACGAGGCCGCTCCCATCGTGGCCGACGGCACGATGTACGTGGTCACCCCCTTCCCCAACCTGCTCTACGCACTGGATCCCGTCACCGGAGCCCTGAAGTGGAGGTACGACCCCCGCACCTCCCGGGCGTCGCAGGGCGTGGCCTGCTGCGACGTGGTGAACCGCGGGGCGGCCTACGCCGAGGGGCGGGTGTTCTTCAACACCCTCGACGTGCACACCGTCGCGGTGGATGCCGGGACCGGCAAGGAGATCTGGAAGACCCGGCTGGGCGACATCAACCGCGGAGAATCCATGACCATGGCTCCGCTGGTCGCGGGTGGCAGGGTGTACGTGGGGAACAGCGGCGGCGAGTTCGGGGTGCGCGGCTGGATCACCGCACTCGACGCGGCCAGCGGCAAGATCGTCTGGCGCGCCTACCACACCGGGCCCGACGCCGACGTGCTCATCGGGCCGAGGTTCAAGCCGTTTTATCCCTCGCATCGAGGAAAGGATCTCGGCGTCACCACCTGGCCGCCGGACCAGTGGAAGGTCGGCGGCGCCGCGGTCTGGGGCTGGATCTCGTACGATCCGGAGCTCGACGCCATCTATTACGGGACCTCGAACCCCGGGGTCTGGAACCCGGCGATGCGGCCCGGCGACAACAAGTGGGCCGCCAGCATCTTCGCCCGGGACGCGCGGACCGGCGAGGCGCTCTGGGCCTACCAGACGACCCCCCACGACGAGCACGACTACGACGGTGTGAACGAGCTGGTCCTGCTGGATCTGGATATCGGAGGTCGCACCCGCAAGGTGCTCGTGCGCCCGGGCCGAAACGGCTTCATGTACGTCATCGACCGCGAGAACGGCGAAGTGCTCTCCGCCGAGCCGTACGGGCCCGTGAACTGGGCCTCGCACGTGGACCTGAAGACGGGGATTCCGGTACTCGATCCCGAGAAACGGACCGGCAACCGCCAGGCGAGAAACGTCTGTCCCGCCGCGCCGGGGATGAAGGACTGGCAGCCGTCGGCGTTCTCGCCCCGAACCGGGCTGCTCTACCTTCCCCATAACAACCTCTGCATGGACTACGAGGGTGGTGAGGCCGGCTACATAGCTGGAACGCCCTACGTGGGGGCCCAGGTGAAGATGTACGCCGGCCCGGGCGGTCACCGGGGTGTGTTCTCCGCCTGGGATCCGGCCCGGCAGCGGGAAGTGTGGGCGATCAAGGAGCGATTCCCGGTGTGGAGCGGCGCGCTGGTGACGGCCGGCGACGTGGCTTTCTACGGCACGATGGACCGGTGGTTCAAGGCGGTGAACGCGCGCACCGGGGAGCTGCTGTGGCAGACCCAGGTCGGCTCCGGGATAATCGGACAGCCCGTCACCTATATGGGCTCCGACGGGCGGCAGTACGTCGCGATCCTCTCGGGTGTCGGCGGGTGGGCCGGCGCGCCGGCACTCGGCATCCTTCCCGAAATCGATCCGTTCATCGCGCTCGGCTTCGCCAACGCCACCAAAGATCTGCCGCGATACACGGCGCAGGGAGGCGCGGTGAACGTCTTCGCGCTCGAGGGCGAACGGTGAGGGCCGGCGGCGCCATCATCGGCCTCGCGATCCTGCTCGCGGGGTGCGATGCGGAGCGGCCGTCCCGCGTCACGGACGCCCCCTCCTGGCTCGCCGAGCCGATCGCCGCCATCAGGACCAGCGAGCTGGTGGCCGGCCCCGGCGACCCGCTGCCCGAGATCGGGAATCCGGCCGCCGACGATCCCGGAGCGCTCGCGCAGGGCCGGCAGCTCTATCTGGCCTTCAACTGCACCGGCTGCCATGGCGCCGCAGGCGGTGGGGGCATCGGCCCGCCGCTGGCCGACGACGACTGGATCTACGGCGGCTCGGCTGCGAACATCTACGCGAGCGTCATCCAGGGCCGTCCGAACGGGATGCCCGCCTTCGGCCCCCGCATGACCGGCGACGCGGTCTGGAAGCTTGCGGCCTACGTCCGCTCGCTCGGCACCGGGACCGGGGAGCGACAGAACGATGAGTGACTGGACCGCAGCCGGCCCGGCCGCGGCGCGGATCGACGAGCTGTTCCGCTCCATGACGCTGCTGGGAGCGATCGTGTTCCTGGTATTCAGCGCGGCCCTGGCGTTCGCGCTGCTCCACCGCCGCCGGCCGGTCCAGCCTCCCGGCCCGGAGCGCGACCGCCGAGGAGCCCGGGCCATTCTGCTGCTCGGGGCTGTGGTTCCCACCTTGATACTGGTACCGCTGGCGCTCTGGACCATGCGCACCCTCGCTGCGCTGGACCCCTACGCCCGCCGGCCGGATCTGGTGGTGGACGTGGTGGGGAAGCAGTGGTGGTGGGAGGTGCGCTATCGGGACAGCATCCCGGGGCGGACATTCGTCACCGCCAACGAGCTGCACGTTCCCGTCGGGCGCCGGGTGGAGCTGCGGCTCACCTCCACCGACGTCATCCACAGCTTCTGGGTCCCTCGCCTGCACGGAAAGACCGACCTCATTCCGGGGCGCGAGAACGTCATGTGGATCGAGGCCGACCGCCCCGGCATCTACGGGGGGCAGTGCGCGGAGTACTGCGGCCTCCAGCACGCCACCATGGGACTGACCGTGATAGCGGAGACCGCCGGCGAGTACGAGGCGTGGGCGGCCCGGCAGCGGGAATCCGCCGCCGAGCCCGAGGATTCCCTCGCGCGCATGGGGCAGCAGGCATTTCTCGATGGGTGCGCGCTGTGTCATTCGGTGCGGGGCACCCCCGCGGGCGGCAGCGCGGGCCCCGATCTCACCCACGTGGCCAGCCGGAGCACGCTGGCCGCGGGGCTCCTGCCGAACACACCGGGCCATCTCGGCGGCTGGATCGCGAACCCTCAGGCGCTGAAGCCGGGGAGCCGCATGCCGCGGGTGCCGCTCTCCAACCGCGAGTTCCGGCTCATCCACCGCTACGTGCTGAGCCTGGAATAGCACATGGCCACCGGCGCCGAGGTCAGGTCCCCGCCGCGGCTCGATCGCAAGGACGCGTTCGAGCGGATCTGGCGCCAGCCGTCCGGGCTCATCGGGCTGCTGCGCACGGTGGACAACATCCCCATCGCCCAGCGGTACATGGCCACCGGGTTCGCGTTCTTCGCGCTGGGCGGGGTGCTCGCGCTGCTGATGCGACTCCAGCTGGGCCGCCCCGACAACACCTTCCTCGACGCCGAGACGTACAACCAGCTCTTCACCATGCACGGGACGACGATGATGTTCCTCTTCGTCATCCCGTTCATCGAGGCGCTCGCCAACTACATCCTGCCGCTGCTGCTGGGGACGCGGGACCTGCCGTTCCCGCGCCTCACCGCGCTGAGCTACTGGACCTATCTGTTCGGCGGCATTCTGCTGTACTCCAGCTTCCTCTTCGGCGTGGCGCCGGACGGCGGGTGGTTCGCCTACGTGCCGCTTACCAACAAGCAGTGGTCGCCCGAGCTCAACCTGGACTTCTGGGACATCGCGCTCAGCGTGGCCGAGGTCGCCGCGATGGGGGCCGCCGCGGAAATGATCGTGGCGGTGCTGCGGATGCGGGCACCGGGCATGTCGATCAACCGGATTCCCGTCTTCGGCTGGGCGATGCTGGTGACGGCGTTCATGATCATCTTCGGGTTCACCCCGCTCATCGTCGGCACGGCGATGCTGGAGCTGGACCGGAAGGGGCTCACCAGCTTCTTCGTGCCCGAGAACGGCGGCGACCCGCTGCTCTGGCAGCACATGTTCTGGGTCTTCGGCCACCCCGAGGTCTACATCATGTTCCTCCCGGCGGTCGGCATCGTGACCCAGATCGTTCAGGTGTTCTCCCGCCGCCCCGTGGTGAGCTACACGCTGGTCGTGGTGGCACTGATCGCGACCGGCTTCCTGAGCTTCGGGTTGTGGGCGCACCACATGTTCACCACCGGGCTGTCGCCGCTGGCGATGGGGTATTTCGCCGCCGCGAGCACGGTGATCGCCATACCGACCGGGGTGCAGGTGGTGGGCTGGGTGGCGACACTGTGGACCGGCCGGCCGCTCTGGCGTACGCCGCTGCTCTTCGCGCTCGCCGGGCTGGTGATCTTCGTGCTCGGCGGCATCACGGGAGTGATGGTGGCGTCGGCGCCGTTCGACCTCCAGGCGCACGACTCCTACTTCGTGGTGGCCCACATGCACTACGTCCTGATCGGCGGGGTCATCTTCCCCCTCTTCGCCGGCCTCTACTACTGGCTGCCGAAGATCACCGGCCGGATGATGGGCGAGCGGCTCGGCCGGTGGAGCGCGGCTGTGATGTTCGTGGGCTTCAACCTGGCGTTCTTCCCCATGCACATGTCCGGGCTGCTGGGGATGGCCCGGAGGGTCTACACCTATCCCGCGGGTATCGGTCTCGAGGGATACAATCTGCTCTCCACCATCGGGGCGTTCGCCTTCGCCGCGGGCGTGCTGCTCACCGTGGCGAATTTCGTGACCAGCCTGCGCCGCGGGCCACCGGCGCCCGACAACCCATGGAACGGCGATTCGCTGGAGTGGTCGGTGAGCTCGCCACCACCACAGGCGCAGTTCGGCCGGCTGCCCGTGGTGCGCGACCGCCATCCGCTCTGGGACGAGCAGTGGCGGCAGGAGACCATGCGCCCGGAGGAGACGCCGCTCTCGGACCCCGATGCACGGGAGGACGTGGCGCAGATGGACCACTGGCCCACCACATGGCGGGGAGCGCTCGTCGTGACCGTCACCGAAGGCCGGCCGCTGGCGGTGGTGCATCTGCCCCGGACCTCCATCGCGCCGTTCCTCATGTCGGTCGGGTTGGTGGTTCTGTTCGCAGCGCTCATCGTGGACCGGTTGCCGGGGATAGCCGCCGGAGCGGCGATCATCGCCGTCTCGCTGGTGCTGTGGTTCCGGCCCCAGGAGACCGAGACCAACGCCATGGAAGAGATCGGCCGCCCCGGGGCCGACGAGCTGCCGCTGGCTCAGGCCGGACCGATGTCGAACGGCTACTGGGGAACCGTGGTCCTCCTGCTCATCCTCGCGACCGCGCTCGCATCCATCGTGGCGAGCTACTTCTACCTCGGCGGCAACGCCCGGTCGGGTGAGGCGGGCGGTCCCATGACCACGCTCACGGGCCCGGCCGCGGCCGCGGCGCTCATAGTGGCCGGCGCGGGCGTCGCGCTCGCGGTCGTCCGCGGGATCAGGAACGGGCGGAGGGCCGTGATCCTCCCTGGCCTCCTCGTCGCCCTCGGGCTCGCCGGGGCGCACCTGTGGGTTCTGGTCGATGCGGTGAAGGGCTCCGGCCTGGCCCCTGCCGCCGACGGCCGGGACTCCGCCTTCGCCGCCGTGGCGGGGTTCCAGGCGCTGGTGAGCGTCACGCTCATTGTCATGCTCGCGGTCGCGATCGTGTGGGCGATGGCCCGCCCTGCAGACGCGCGCGGCCACGCGACCGCGTGGAACGCGAGCCTGGTCTACTACTTCACGGCGGCGAGCGGGGTGATCGCGCTGTCGGTGCTCTACCTCGCGCCGCGGACTGGATGAGCCGATGAGCCAGGGCGAGACCGAGCAGGCGATCCCGCCAGGGGTCAGGTCGCCGGGCCGAACCCTCTTCGCGATGTTCGGCGGCGTGGCTGCGTGGACGCTCCACTTCCTGGGGAGCTACGCGATCGTGGCCATCGGGTGCGTGGCCCGATGGCGGGGGATCGTCGAGGTCGTGGTGATCATCACGGTGGTGCTGGCGGCGCTCGCCGCGTGGTCCACGCTCTCGGCGTGGCGCGGCTGGCGCCGCGTGAGCGGAGGCCAGGCCTGGGACCAGGCGCTGGGCGAGCCGCGTGGATGGTTCGCGTGGCTGATGACGATCGGTGTGCTGCTGGGCGCCACCTCGGTGCTGACCATCCTGCTCGAGGGGATGGGAGCCCTGATGCTGCCGCCGTGCGGCTGGGACGTGCGGTGACGCCGCTCAGCGGGTGGGCTGCCATCCTCCTGCTCGCGAGCGCGGCGTGCTCCCGCGCGGATGAGGAGGCTTCCCGCGCGCGGATGCTCGCGATCACCCGCGGCGATCCCGGCGCCGGCGAGCTCGCCATCGGGAAATACGGCTGCGGTGCGTGTCACGTGATCCCGGGTGCCGCTCGCGCGCGGGGACTGGTCGGACCGCCGCTCACCGACTTCGCGCGGCGCAGCTACATCGCCGGGGCGGTCTACAACACGCCGGCCAACCTGGTCGCCTGGATCCGCCGGCCCGACTCCGTCGAGCCGGGCACGGTGATGCCGACACTCGGCCTGAGCGAGCAGGAGGCACGCGACATCTCGGCGTATCTGTATCTCGAGACCGCCACCGGCGGGCTGGGCCCGCCACACCTGCTGCCGGCATCGCTGCTGCAGGGCGAGTAAGCCGCTATCTTCCCGCCCCATGCCCTCCCGATCCACCGCCCGCCTGCAGCTCGCGGGCGCGGCGATCCTCTTCTCGACCGGCGGCGCCGCGATCAAGGCCGCGGATTTCACCGGCTGGCAGATCACGTGCCTGCGGTCGGGCACGGCCGCGGTCGCGATCTGGCTCATGACGCGGCAGGCCCGCGGCCGTTGGACGGGCCGGACGCTGGTGGTGGGTGTGGCGTATGCCGCGACGCTGACGCTCTTCGTGCTCGCCAACCGCCTCACCACCGCCGCGAACACGATCTATCTCCAGTCCACCGCGCCGCTCTACCTGGCGCTGCTGGCGCCGTGGCTGCTGCACGAGCCGACGCGGAAGAAGGACCTCCTCTTCATGGCCGCGGTGGGTCTGGGCCTGGCCCTCTTCTTCGTCGGCGTGGAGCAGCCCGCGGAGACGGCGCCTGATCCCGTCCGGGGGAACATGCTCGCGCTGGCGAGCGGCGTCTTCTGGGCGCTCACGGTGTGCGGCCTCCGGTGGATGGGATCGGCCGGCGGCGAGCGCAACTCGGCGACGGTCGCGGTGGTCGCGGGCAACGTCATCGCGTTCCTCATCGCGCTTCCTCTCGCGCTTCCATTGGGCAGCCACACGGCGGGAGACTGGGCCCTGATCGGGTACCTCGGCGTCTTCCAGATCGCGCTGGCGTACGTGCTGGTGACCAGGGCGCTGACGACCATTCCCGCGCTCGAGGCGTCGCTCATCCTGCTGATCGAGCCGGTGCTGAATCCGGTCTGGGCCTGGATCTTTCATGGCGAGCGCCCCGGCTTCTGGGCGCTGGCCGGCGGCGGCGTCATCCTGGGTGCCACGACCATCCGCGCGGTGCTCGACGCGCGCCGGGCTCCCGAGTCGGCGGACCGCCGGCTCGAGGCCGGGACACCTCGCGTCCCGGTGGGGTGAGCGATGGTGCACCGCATGCCCAGCCTGATCGAGACGGTCCGGATCCGGAACGGGGTGGCCCCGCTCTGGTATCTCCACCTCAGGCGGCTGGCCTCCAGTTGCCGGGCGCTCGGGGTGCCGCTCCCCGGAGAGCTGCCGACTCCCGAAGGCGGCCCGGACCGGGTGCACCGGCTCGAGGTGGGCCCGCACGGGCTGAAGGTCAGCGAGCGCCCGGTGGGCCCGGATGCCGCGGTCGTGCTCGTCCTGGCCGGGGTGGTCCATCAGCCGTACCCGCATAAGACGACCAAGCGGGTCCAGTTCGACCGCGCACTGGAGGAAGCCCGCTCGGCCGGCGCCGACGATGCGGTGCTCCTCACGGCTGGGGGACACGTGGCCGAGTGCGCCGTCTGGGGAATCTTCTGGTGGGAGGGAGACCGCCTGTGCGCCCCGCCGCTGAGCCTCGGCATTCTTCCAGGCGTGGCCCGGGCCAAGCTGCAGGAGCTGACCGGCGGGATCGCCGAGCGGCGGGTGGGGCCCGGGGAGCTCGAGGGCAGGAGCCTGCTGGTGGCGAACGCGGCGCGGGGCGTGGTGCCGGTGACCCTTTTTCAGGGGCGTCCGGTGGCGCAAGACCCGGGAACATCACGGCTTTCGAGGGCGTTCTGGTCTTGACCCGACCCCCTTGAACCCGGTAATTTTTGCGGCTCGTACGGGGCGCGCTGGCTTCGCCGCGGTGGTTGTAGCTCAATCGGTTAGAGCGCCGGACTGTGGCTCCGGAGGTTGCGGGTTC
>CAMPKP010000117.1 GCA_946887295.1 uncultured Gemmatimonadota bacterium
GGGGCGGCGTCATCCGGCCTCCCGAGCTCCGCGATCTCGCCTTCCCGTTCGAGACGCCGCCCAAGGAGCTTCGCGGCGCCTCGCTCGACGTACTCTTCTGGGTCAAGGTGGACGGGCGGGTCGAGCGCTACGAGGTCCATCCGGTCATCACCGACGAGGACTACGCGCGCAAGTTCGACGAGGTCATCCGGGCCTTCCGCTTCACGCCGGCCCGGGCTCCCGATGGGAGCCGCATCGCCGGGACCACCAGAGTGACGTTCACGCTGCCGGGCAAGCGGAGCTCGTGATCGCCGGTCGCGGCTCCTTCAATTCATGCAGGTGACATCACAGGCCTGATGCTCCTGCTTTCCGCACGCTCCCGTATTCCCAACCGAGGTCTCTGATGAGCCGGCTGTTCCTCCGGAAGTCCGTGCAGGATTGCGAGAACGACATCGCGGAGCGGGGCGGGCTCAGGCGCTCGCTCGGCAAATGGCACCTGACCGCCCTCGGCGTCGGCGCGACGATCGGAGCGGGCATCTTCGCCACCACCGGCACCGCGATCGTAGGCGATGCCGTGCGGCCGGGAGCCGGCCCCGCAATCATCGTCTCCTTCCTGCTCACGGCCGTCACCTGCGGGTTCGCCGCGCTCTGTTACGCCGAGTTCGCGTCGATGGTGCCGATCAGCGGATCGGCGTACACCTACGCCTACGCCTCGCTGGGCGAGCTGGTGGCGTGGATCATCGGGTGGGACCTGATCGTGGAGTATGCGGTGGGGAACATCGGTGTGGCCATCGGCTGGTCGGGATACTTCCGGGAGCTGCTCACCCACTTCGGGCTCGCCCTTCCGCCATGGCTGGCGACGGACTTCCGGACCGCGGCCATGGCCGCGGAGGCGGTGGCCGGGGGCGCGACCGATGCGACCAACCTGTACCTCGCCTCCGCCCTCACCACGGCGCCGCGGCTCTTCGGCTTCAACGTCATCGCCAACCTGCCGGCGTTCCTGATCGTGGCCTGCATCACCTGCATCCTGGTGATCGGGATCCGCGAGTCGGCGACGTCCAACAACGCGATGGTGATCCTCAAGGTCGCCATCATCCTCTTCTTCGTCGCGGTGGGCATCACCCTCATCCGGCCGGGGAACTGGACCACGCCGGAGACCGGTGGATTCGCCCCGAACGGGTTCGCCGGGATCAGTGCGGGCGCCGCGATCATCTTTTTCAGCTACATCGGCTTCGATGCCACCTCCACGGCGGCGGAGGAGGCCAAGGATCCCGGCCGCGACATGCCCTTCGGCATCATCATGAGTCTGATCATCTGCACGGTGCTGTACATCCTGGTGGCCGGCGTCATGACCGGCATGGCGCCGTGGCCCAAGCTGGGTACGGCGGAGCCGATGGTGACCGCACTGGCCCTCGCCGACGGCTCTCCCCGCTTGCTCACGATCTCCCGCTTCATCGTCTCGCTCGGCGCGGTATTCGCGATGACCAGCGTGCTGCTGGTCTTCCAGCTCGGCCAGCCGCGCATCTTCATGTCCATGTCCCGCGACGGGCTGCTCCCGCCGATCTTTTCGAGGGTGCATCCGCGGTTCAGGACGCCGTACGTCGGCACGATCATCACCGGCCTGTTCGTGGGCACCTTCGCCGCCTTCGCCAACATCGCCGAGGTGGTGGAGCTCACCAACATCGGCACGCTGTTCGCGTTCATCCTGGTGTCCGTCGGCGTGATCGTCCTGCGGAAGGCGGAGCCGGACCGGCCGCGGCCGTTCCGCGCACCGTGGGTGCCCCTGACGCCGATCCTGGCGATCGTCAGCTGTTTCTATCTGATGGTGCAGCTGCCGCGGGTGACCTGGATCCGCTTCATTCTGTGGCTGGCGCTGGGCCTGGTGATCTACTTCCTCTACGGGATCCGCCACAGCCGACTGGCGCGCGAGCGGGGTGAGGGCAGGTAGAACGGCGGGCGTGGACGCGGCCCTCGCCTCGGGGCAGCCGCGCGCCTCTCAGGAATCCGGGCTTTCCTTCGCGGCCAGTCGGAGGGCTCCGACGACGGCGTCCACCGGCGCATCGATGGGACGCAGCCCGGGCTGCTCCCCCAGTCGCGCCAGGACGCTGCGCCGGAGCGGCCTGTCCTCGGCCAGCAGCCCACCGGTGAGCGCGACGCCGATCGGCGGCTCCGCCTCGAGCAGCGGCAGGAGACAGATCGCCAGCTGCGACAGCTCCCGGGCCGCATAGTCGGCGATACCCTGTGCCAGGGGGTCGCCCTGCGCCGCGACGTCGAGCACGTGCGGAGCGAGGGCGGCGAGCTCCGACGGCGAGGCGCTCGCGGCCCAGCGGACCAGCGCATCGAAGTCGGGGCTGCGCGTCGCCGAGAGCAGGCGGTCGCTCAGCGCCGTGCGGGGGCTGCGGCCATCCCGTGCCCGGCTCACCGCCCCGAGGGCGGCCCGGCCGATCGCGTAACCGCTCCCTTCGTCGCCCATCTGCCACCCGTATCCGCCGATGCGGTGGTGCGCTCCCGCGGCGTCCCGCCCCACGGCGATGCTCCCGGTCCCCGCACTCACCACGATTCCGGGCCCGCCCTCGAACGCTCCCGCCAGCGCGAGCTCGATGTCGGTCGTGACGATCACTCGCCGGGCCACGTTCTCTCCCCGCAGCGCCTTGGCGAGCTCGCTGCGCTCCGGATCCCGTCCGGCGCCCGCGGCGCCGACCAGCAGGACATCCCCCGTGAGTCGGCCCAGGCCGGCGAGCGCTCGCCGCACCACCTCCGCGATCATTCCCGCCGACGCGAGCGCACGCCCGGGCCGGACGGCCGCGCCCGGGCCGTCCGCCCGGGCGAGGACGTCGCCCCCTTCGGAGACTCCTACCGCGGTCTTGCTGCCGCCGACATCGGCGCCGATCAGAATGGCCATGAGCGAGATGTGCTACGTGTGCCTGCGGGTCATCGTGAGGACGAGGTCAGGTCGCCGTCCCGTGCAGCGCGATGGGGCGAAGTCGCGTCGCCCGTCGTGCTGCCGGGTCGTCTGCCGGAGGGAAGATAGCTGAGCGCCACGCCGGTACAGAACGCGAGCGTCGTTCCCAGCGGGACGTACCAGGGCCAGGCCAGCCGGCCGACGGGCTCCAGCCAGGCCAGTCGAGGCAGGAGGGCGAGCCTCTTGGCGAAGATCACGACCAGCATGACGCTCACCGTGATCGCGACCGCCCCGACGACGTCCCGCCCCCGGGCCCTGGGCCACTTGCCGGCAAGCAGGTAGGTGCCCAGCAGGGGACCGTAGGTGATCGACGCGATCGACAGCGCGAGGACCACGACCGGCGTATCGTTGCCGCGCGCCGCGTAGTGGAAATAGAGCGCCCCGAAGATGAGCCCGAGCGCCCAAGCGGCCGAGAAGAGGCGGCCGACCTTCAACAGGTGCACCGGGTCGGTGCGTCCCGTCACGGAGCCGTACAGGTCGTGGGTGGCGGACGAGGCCAGGGAATTGATCGCGGAGCTGTGGGTGCCCATGGCGGCGGCGAGAATGCCCGCGATCACCAGGCCCGAGAGGCCCGCCGGGAGATGCTCCACCACGAAGCGGGGGAACAGCTCGTCACCGGGCGCGCCCGGTGGCGCGAAGCCCGCGGCCCAGATCGCGACCCCGACCAGCAGGAAGAGGGTGAACTGGAACATCACCATCACCCCGGAGCCGACCAGCGCCATCCGTGCGTCGCGCAGGGAGCGGGTCGCCAACAGCCGCTGAACGATGAGATGGTCGGTTCCATGCGACGCGGCCGAAAGCAGCGCGCCGCCCACGATGCCGCCGAGGAGGGTGTACGTCCGGGTGAACGAGATCGTCGGATCGATCACCCGCAGCTTGCCTTCGGCCGCGGCGAGGGCGAGCGAGTGCTCCGGCCCGCCCGCCAGATGCCACGCCACGAAGAGCGCGCCGATGCCGCCCGCCAGATACACCGACAGCTGGAGCACGTCGGTCCACACCACCGCCTTGAAACCGCCGAACCAGGTGTAGATCATCGTGACGACGCCCATGGCCACGATGGAGGTCGGGATGCTCCACCCCGTGACCAGCGCCAGCGGAATGGCGCTCGCGAACACCCGCACCGCGTCCCCGAGAAAGCGCGAGAGCAGAAAGATGGCCGACGTCAGCCGCCGGGTGCCGACCCCGAAGCGGTGCTCCAGCCGGGCGTAGGCCGTCTCCTGCTCGCCCCGGAAGTAGCCGGGGAGCAGCCACACCGCCACGCCGATCCGGCCGATCAGGTACCCGAGGGTGAGCTGGAGAAAGGTGAGGTCGCCCCGCGCGCCGATGCCGGGAATCGAGATGACCGTGAGCGCCGATGTCTCGGTCGCGACGATCGAGAGCAGGATGGCCCAGGCGGGGAGGTCCCGCGCGCCGAGGAAATAGTCGGCCGCGCTCCGCTGATGGCGGGCCACCCAGAGCCCGACGCCGAGCGTGAACACGAAGTACAGGCCGACCACGACTACGTCGAGGGTGTGCAAGTCCGGGCCGAGTTGAAGACTGGAATGGGAGAATCCGGAACGTGACGACCGGACGGCACAAGGCTAAAAAAGCGGCCCGGCAACCGCGGTTGCCGGGCCACCTGTCTCGTCTATTCTCGACTCTTCACGAGTGGCTTAGGCCGTGAAGCTGCTGCCGCACCCGCACCCGCCGGTCGCGTTCGGATTGCTGAAGGTGAAACCGGAGCCCTGCATCGAGCTGACGTAGTCGATCGTGATGCCGGTGAGATACTGCGCGCTGAAGCCGTCCACGAACAGTCTGACGCCGCTCACCTCGGTGACGAAGTCGTCGTCGAGGGGACGCTCCTCGATGTTGAGGCTGTACTTGAACCCGGAGCAGCCGCCCGGCAGCACGCTGACCCGAAGCCCCGCGCTCTCCACCGGCACCTGTTCCTGGGTGATGAACTTCCGCACTTCTTCGGCCGCCCGCCCCGTCAAGTTGACGGTGAGCCCACCCGCCGGGGCCTGCTGGTCGATACCACTCATGGGACGCTCCTTACCGGGAGGGTAACCGGCCTAGGGGCCGGTTCGATCTGGCGTCAAAGCTAACGACTCGGAATCCCCCCTGTCAACGCCGGCCTGAAGCGTCGGATCAGCACGCAAGTTGCGGTATATCAACGAGAAAGCCACGATGGCCACGGCCCCGTACATGACCCCTCGCCCTGGGGTCCCGGTGAGGGCGGCCCCGACCGCGAAGACGCAGGCGTACACTGCCACGACCCCCGCCACCCAGTTGACCCAGGAGAGCACCCCGCCCGGAATGGTGTCCCGGCCATAGCCGAGGCGCTCGCTCACCCGGCGCCAGCCGGCGCCGCCGGGGCGAACCCGCCGGTAGAACCGGTCCAGGGTGGCATCGGACTCGGGGGCGGTCATGAACGTGACCGTCAGCCAGACCACGGTCGTGACCGCGACGGTGATCAGCATGGTGAGCGCGTAGTCGCCCGAGGCGGTGTCGCCCAGGTCGAGACCGATGAACTGCAGGGAGACCGAGGTCACGAAGGAGGCGGCCATGGCGCTGATCTCCGACCACGCGTTGACCCGCCACCAGTACCAGCGAAGAATGAGGACCAGCCCGGTCCCCGCGCCGAGGCCCAGCAGCACCTTCCAGCCCTGCTCCACGCTGGTGAGAAACGCCATGACGACCAGCGACAGCACCATCAGGAGCGTCGTGGCCACGCGCGAGGCGACGACCTGCGCTCGCGGCCCCGCGTCGGGGCGGATGAAGCGCAGGTAGATGTCGTTCACCAGATAGGAGGCGCCCCAGTTCAGGTGGGTGCTGATGGTGCTCATGTACGCGGCGGCGAAGGCCGCGAGCATCAACCCCTTGAAGGGCGAGGGGAGCACGTCCACCATCACCCTGACATACCCTTCCTCGGGGTTGGCGAGGCCGGGGTAGCGGATGGCGGCGACGAAACCGACCAGAATCCACGGCCAGGGGCGCAGCGCGTAGTGCGCGATGTTGAACCACAGGGTCGCGAGGAGGCCATGCCGCTCGTCCTTGGCCGAGAGGATCCGCTGGACGATGTAGCCGCCGCCACCGGGCTCGGCCCCCGGATACCATGCCGCCCACCATTGGACCGCCAGGAAGACCATCAGGGTCGAGAGCGGAAGCCAGGCCTGGTCGGTGGGCGGAATGACGCCGAATGCCGCCTCGGCCGAGCCGAAGCGGCTGGCCGACTGCTCCACCAGCGAATCCAGCCCGCCGATCCACTCGACCGCGAGCACCGCGAGGAGAATGGATCCGCCCATCGCGACGACGAATTGGAACGCGTCGGTCACGATCACGCCCCAGAGACCCGCGAGGACGCTGTAGAGCGCCGTGATCCCGAAGAGCACGATGGCCGCGACCCACGGGTTCACGTCGAGGGTGATGCCCAGGATCGTCACCATCGCCCGGGTGACCCAGCCCATGATGATGAGGTTGATCGGGATCGCGAGATAGAGCCCGCGGAAGCCCCGGAGCGCCGCCGCCGGCCGCCCGCCGTAGCGCAGCTCGGCGAATTCGACGTCGGTCAGCACGCCGGCCCGGCGCCAGAGCCGGGAAAAGAAGAAGACGGTGAGGATCCCGGAGATCGCTCCGTTCCACCAGAGCCAGTTGCCCGCGACGCCGTACTTGGCGACCAGCCCGGCGACCGCGAGCGGCGTGTCCGCCGCGAAGGTGGTGGCGACCATCGAGGTCCCCGCCAGCCACCAGGGCAGCGACCGGCCGGTCACGAAGTAGTCGGCCAGCGACTGGCCCGCCTTCCTGGTGTACGCCAGCCCGATGGCGGCGGACACCACGAAGTACAGCGCGATGATCAGCCAGTCGGACAGAGCGAGCGTCATGGCGCACCCCTTCGCTGGACACCCCAGCCGCGGGAATAGAGAGGAGGTATGGAGATCGGAAGCCGCCCGGTGATCGGTGCCGCGCCCGCCAGTGCCCTGGCCACGGCCTCCTCCGTCACCGGATTGGAGCGCCAGCCGATGAGGTAGGACCCCACCTCGGGCAGGCGCGAGATGAGGTAGGGATTCCCCAGCGAGACGAGAATCGTGGGGCGGACCCGCGCGGTCGCGGCGATCAGCGACGACAGCCGCTCCGGCAGTCCGATGCTGCCGCGCCACGCCGTCGGCTTGTCTGCGGTGACGAAGAGCGCGACCGGCCTGCGCGCCAGCGCGACGGCCGCCGAGTCGTAGCTGGCGGGGCCGCTTCCCGGCCAGAGGCGGAACACGGTGGGCGCGAGTCCCTGGCGGCGAAGCTCCGCGGCGAGCGCGATGCCGACCGTCCGGTTCTCCTCCTCGCCGAACGTCACCAGGGCGATCGGCGCGTTCGAGCGGCGGAGTCCGTGCACCGTTCCGCCCGCGTCCTTCACCATCACGACCGACTGCTCGGCCATCCGCCTGGCTTCCCGCAGGAAGCGGGTGCTGCCGACGGTCGCGGGTACGCTGTCGAGCGAGACCGTGCGCCGGGTGAAGAGGCCCAGGTCACGCTTGGCCTGGAGGACGCGTCGCACCGAGGCCTCGAGCCGTTCGGCGGTGATCTGGCCGCGCCCGACCGCCGCCTCCAGCGAGGCGATGGCCCCGGCGGGATCGGCCGGCTGCAGCAGCAGGTCGGCCCCGGCGAGAAAGGCCCGCAGTGAGGCGTCCGCGCCGTAGGCCCCGGTGATGGCGCCCATGTCGAGCGCGTCGGTCACCACCAGGCCCTCGAACGCGAGCGAGTCGCGCAGGATGCCGGTGAGGATCCCGGGGGAGACCGTGCCCGGCCGCGGCTCGCCGGGATCGATGCCCGGCAGCGCGATGTGGGCCGACATCACCACCTTCACGCCGGCGGCTATCGCGCTCCGAAAGGGCACCAGCTCGACCGAGTCGAGCCCCGACCAGCTCGACGCGATCACGGGCAGCGCCAGGTGCGAGTCGGTCCCGGTGTTCCCATGACCGGGGAAGTGCTTCGCGGTAGCCAGCATCCCGTGGTCCTGCAGCCCGCGGATTTCGGCCGCGACCATCCGGCCCACGGCGGCCGGGTCCTCGCCGAAGGAGCGGGTGTTGATGATCGGATTGTCGGGATTGTTGTTGACGTCCGCCACCGGCGCGAAGGCGAGATGCACTCCGACCGCGCGCCCCTCGAGCGCCGTGATGCGTCCCATCTCGTACGCCACGCTGTCGCTCCCGGTGGCGGCCACGCCCATATTGGGTGGGAGCGGAGTCCCACCGTTGAGCCGGATGCTGGTGCCGCCCTCGAGGTCCGAGGCGATCAGCAGCGGGAGGTCCGAGCGCTGCTGGAGCCGGTTGAGCTTCGCGGCGATGTCCAGCGGCGATCCCACCGAAACGATGAGACCGCCGACGTGGAGCGAGTCCACCCACATCTCCATCCTGGCGAACGCCTCTGCGTCGTAGGCCGCATACGTGCCGGGAATCCACGGCACGACCAGCTGCGCGATCTTGTCGCGCAGCGAGAGCGTGGCGAGCAGGTGGTCCACGCTCGGCACCACGGTCAGGTCCGGCCGGAACGGCTCCGGACTCGGCTCCGGCGCGGAGACTCCGGGGCCACCACCGCAGGCGCAGAGCGATACCGTCACGAGCGCGAGGAGCTTGGCGTGCACCGATCTCATTTCCTGACGTTGGGGGTGCTGGGTTGGCTGATCGGCTGCTCGGCGCCGGCCCCACCGGCCGCGCCGGCCGCGCCGGCGGCCAGCGTCGCCGTTCGCCCCGGCATCGAGGTCCTGCTCGCCGACAGCGCAGGCCTGGTGCGCGACCGGCGGGTCGGCCTGGTGACCAACCAGTCGGGCGTGGATGCGAACGGTGTCAGCGACGTGGTGCGTCTGCGGGCGGCCGGGCTCCGGCTGGTGGCGCTGTTCAGCCCCGAGCACGGATTCCGTGGTGCGGCCGAGCCCGGCGCTGCCATCGAGTCGTCGGTGGATTCGGCCACTGGGCTTCCAATCTACAGTCTTTACGGCCGGACTTCCGCCCCCACCGACGAAATGCTCGTGGGAATCGACGTGCTGCTGGTGGACCTGCAGGATGCCGGGGCCCGGTACTACACCTACATCACCACGACGGTGGACGTCATGCGGGCCGCGGGGGCGAACGGCGTTCGAGTGGTCGTGCTGGACCGCCCGAACCCGATCGGCGGGGCGGTGCAGGGGAACGTACTGGAGAAAGCCTACGTGACGGCTGTCGGGCGGCTCGAGGTACCGATGCGTCACGGCCTCACGCTGGGGGAGCAGGCGCGGCTCGCGCGCGCGGACCTCGACCTGCCCGTCGACCTCACCGTGGTGCCCGCCGCCGGCTGGCGGCGCTCGGTGACGTTCGACCGGACCGGGCTCCCGTTCGTTCCTCCCAGTCCCAACCTGCGGACCCTCGAGAGCCTCTTCCACTATCCGGGCACCTGCCTGTTCGAAGGGACCAACCTGTCGGTGGGCCGGGGCTCCGACGCGCCCTTCGAGCAGATCGGCGCGCCGTGGCTCGATACCGCCGCGGTCCTGGGTGCGCTGCGGCGCGAAGGGCTGCCGGGGGTCCGGGCGCGGGGCGTCCGGTTCACGCCGCGCCGCCCCGGCGACGGGAAGTACGCCGACACGTCGCTCGCCGGGATCCGGCTCGAGGTCACCGACCGCGAGGCCTACGACCCCACCGCGACGGCGGTTCATCTCCTCGCGGCGATTCACGGCCGGCATCCGGGGGAGCTCGTCTGGATCCCGAAGCATTTCGACCGCCTCGCCGGGACGGCCTCGCTCCGCATGGCGATCGACTCGGGCACCGATCCCGCCGCGATCGTGAGGAGCTGGGAGCCCGCGCGCCGCGCATTCCTCGAGCGGCGGAAGCCCGTATTGCTCTACTCCGACTGACGTTTCTCCCCTCGTGCAGCGCGCGTTTTCATAATTGCTCTAACCGGTTCTGCCGATTATCCTTTGCCCCGGCATTGGGTATGGGGCGGGGCGTGATTCCTTAAGGCTTTGGCCGAGGGTCGAGACGAGCGTGAAGCTCCTGGGAGCGGTGGAGAAGCCGTTCTATGCGGCGGTGAACCCGCTGGTGCAACGGTTGATCCGGTCCGGTGTGCGACCGAACACGATCACCACGATCGGAACCGGACTCGTGCTCGTCTCCGCGGTGGCCTACGGGTTGGGCCAGATCCGTCTGGGTGGGGCGCTCCTCCTGCTGAGCGGCATCGCCGACACCCTGGACGGCCAGGTGGCGCGCGGCGGCGCGATGGTCACCCGCTTCGGAGCCTTCTACGACTCCACGCTCGATCGGGTGGGCGACGGGGCGACCTTCATCGGCATCGGCGCCTTCTTTCTGACGGCGCCGGACGTCGCCTACCGCACGGCCGCGGTCATCGCCTGCATGGTGGCCATTCTCAGCTCCCTCCTGGTCTCCTATGCCCGGGCGCGAGCCGAGGGGCTGGGTCTCGACTGCAAGGTCGGGATCGCCCAGCGGGCCGAGCGGATCCTGGGACTGGGCGTGGCGTCGCTGCTGGTGGGCGCCGGCCCCAGGGCGCTGCTCCTGGAGGGTCTGGTCGCGCTGCTCGCCGTGGCGTCCATCATCACGGTGATTCAGCGCTTCGCCTATGTCCATCGTGCCGCCAACGGGGCAGAGGAGCCCCGCGCGCGGCCACTCGAGCGCCCGGCGACGCTCGATCCTCTCGCGAAAGGACGTTAGCAGTGGCTGAACAGGCGGCCCGGCGCATCGCGCCGGCGGACGGGAAGCTGGGTGTGCTGTGCGTCGGCCTCGGGGCCGTGGCGACCACGTTCATCGCGGGCGTGGAAAACGTGCGCCGCGGCGGGGCCAGGCCGATCGGGTCGCTGACCCAGATGGGAACCATCCGTCTGGGCAAGCGCACCGAGGGCCGGGCGCCGCTCATCCGCGACTTCGTGCCGCTGGCCGCGCTCGAGGACCTGGCCTTCGGTGCCTGGGATCCCGTGCCGGACGACGCCTACACCGCCGCGGTCAGGGCGGGGGTCCTCGACCGCCATGAGCACCTCGAGCCGATCGGGGACTTTCTCAAGGCCATCAAGCCGATGCCCGCGGTCTTCGACCAGCAGTACGTCAAGCGGCTGGAAGGCAGGAACGTCAAGACCGGGAAGAGCAAGCGGGAGCTGGCCGAGGCCCTCCGAAAGGACATCAGGGACTTCAAGGCGAAGCACGGGTGCAGCCGTCTGGTGATCGTGTGGTGCGCCTCCACCGAGATCTTCATCAGCCCCGGTCCGACCCACTGGACCCTCGACGCGTTCGAGCGGGCCATGGACGCCGGCGATCCGTCGATCGCGCCTTCGATGCTCTATGCCTGGGCCGCGCTGATGGAGGGGGTGCCCTTCGCCAACGGGGCCCCCAACCTCACCTGCGACTTTCCGGCGATGGAGCAGCTCGCCAAGGACCGCGGGATCGCGATCGGCGGCAAGGATTTCAAGACCGGCCAGACCATGGTGAAGACGGTGCTCTCGCCGATGTTCAAGGCCCGCATGCTCGGCGTGGCGGGGTGGTACTCGACCAACATCCTGGGCAACCGCGACGGCGAGGTCCTCGACGATCCCGAGAGCTTCAAGACCAAGGAGGAGTCCAAGCTCGGCGTGCTGGAATACATCCTCCAGCCGGCGCTCTATCCCGAGCTCTACGGGAACCTCTACCACAAGGTACGGATCAACTACTATCCGCCCCGCGGGGACAACAAGGAGGGGTGGGACAACATCGACATCTTCGGGTGGCTCGGCTACCCGATGCAGATCAAGGT
>CAMPKP010000118.1 GCA_946887295.1 uncultured Gemmatimonadota bacterium
GGGGACGGAACGGGGGGTGGTCGGACGGAGGGTAAGGCGATGGGTGGAATGGCGATGCCCTCGACACGAATGTACCCCTGTCATTCCGAGCGCCGCCCGGGATCTTGCCGCGGGCCTCGACCGCTGCCGGCAAGATCCCACACGGCGCTCGGGATGACTAGAACGTCGGCCCCAGACTGAACGTCCACAGCCCCTTGACCTGCCGGCGCTCCTGGGGAATCGAGTAGTCCAGCCGCGCGATCGCGAAGCCGAACAGGTTGGCCCGCACCGAGAAGCCGAGAGTGCGCAGCGGAGTGCGCACCGACACGGGATCGTCACCGGCGCTGCGCTGCCAGCGGATGGTGCTCTGGTTGTCCCAGGCGAGCCCGATGTCGTAGAAGATGGCGCCCTCCAGCGGGGGGAACGCCGCCGGCACGCCGAACGACGGATTCAGGATCGGGAACCGCAGCTCGGCGGAGGCGACGCCGATCTGGGTGCCGACCAGCCGATCGAGCTCGGAGCAGCCGGTCTCGGATCCCGGATCGTCGGCGTTGAGGCACTCGTTCCGCCGGTACGAGCCCGAGGTGTTGCCCCGGATGAGGTCGGTGCTGCCGGCATAGATCCGGAACTGGCGCGCGTCGCGGCCGATCCGGCCGAAGTAGAGCAGCCGGCTGGCGAACACGATCGGCCCGATGATGCGGTCGTAGCGCCGGTAGTCCGCGGTGACCTGCGAGAAGCTCCAGTCACCCACGGTCTGGGCCAGCTCGAACCGGTAGCGCTGGCCATAGAACGGACCCACGTAGCCGAAGAGCGAGTTGTCGAAGACCAGGGCGGTGGACGGCTGCAGGTAGCTCACGCCCGGCAGATTGTCGGTCTCGAGGAACGGATCGTCGGTCGCGAAGCCGGTGGCCGGATTGTAGGGCTCGTTGATCCGGAGGATGGCGTCGTCCACGTTGGCGAACCGCATGCCCGCCTCGACCCGCTGGAAGCGGCTGAGCGGGTAGTAGGCCGATCCGAACGCCGAGCGCACCACCAGCCGCCGGATGTTGGTGACGAAGATGTTCTCCGTGGGGCTGGCGCCCGGACGGATCTCGCTCGGCTCCAGGAAGTAGTACGGGTCCTGGGAGAGGCCGACCGCCCAGTTGATGCGGCGGCTCAGGTTGGCGTACGCGGCGAGGATCTGGGCCTCGCTGATGCGGCCGTTGACGTACCCGGCGAAGATCAGCTGCTGGTTGCCCAGAATGTCGCTCAGCGAGATCGCCGAGCCGCCGAAAAAGCCCCGGCCGAAGTTGTCGCGGGCGTAGCCGATCGATGGCCGGGCGACGTAGTCCGGCGTGAACTTGGTGCGGTACTGCTTGAGGGTGAACTCGCTGGTGTCCGGCAGGCTGTAGTTGGCCGAGTCGAGCAGCGCGACGATCGAGACCGGCTCGACCGGCTTGGTGGTGTCGCCCGACGACACGACCTCGTTGGAGGAGCGGAAGCCCGACGGTGTGCGGTAGATCGACCCGCCCTCGCCGACCTGGGGGCGCACTTCCTCCCTGACCTGCAGCGAGCGCGAGGTGTCGAGCGGTGGCATGACCGCCCGGGCCAGGATGCCGACGCTGTCCTGCGCCAGCTCCCGGTAGGGCTGCCGCCTCAGCGCCCGGGGATTGGTGATGCTGTAGACGTCGTACTGGCTGGCCTCGAAATAGACGAAGGCGAGCCGGTCGGCCCCTCGGGCCCACGAGAGCACCGGCGAGAGCGGCGTGATGCCCTGGGCGCCGGTGTAGAAGTCGGTGAGCTGGTAGACGTCGTTCGAGCCCAGGTCGTAGAGGAAGATGTTGCTCACGCCGTTCCGGTCGGACACGAACGCGAGGGAGCCGCCGTCCGGGCTCCACTGGGGGCTCACGTTCTTGCCGTTCTCCATGTGATCGAGCACCCGCACCGCGCCGGTGGCGAGATCGAACAGCGCGATCCGCCAGTTGCCGAACGCCAGGGTCCGGAAGTCGGTCTCGGGGCCGCGGTCCGTGGCGAAGGCGATCGAGCTGCCGTCGGGCGCCCAGACCGGGTGGAGGTCCGCGTACTTGTCGTCGGTGAGCTGACGCAGCCCGGTGCCGTCGCGGTTCACGACGTACAGGTCGCTGAGGCCGCCTTCGTACCCGGTGAACACCAGCTGCTTCCCGTCGGGACTCCAGGATGGGGTGGTGACCCCGCTGAGCTGGACCTCGATCCGCTTGACCTCCTTGTTCCGGTCGACATCCACGATGAGGATGTCGTCCCGCGGACCCCGCTTCGCGGCGAAGGCCAGGAACTTGCCATCCGGCGACCAGTTCGCCTGCGAGTTGATGAAACGATAGGTCTCGTAGTTGCTGCTGATCCCCGACTTCAGGATGCGGCGCTTGACCTGGCCGGTGACGCCGTCCGCGAGGTACATGTCGACCGAGTAGAAGTCCTTCTCGCTGAAGTAGGCCACGCGGGACCCGTCGGGCGAGAGGGCGGGGGCGAGGTGATAGATGCCGTCCGACCGCTTCTCGGTGAGCAGCTCGTCGGCCACGGCGCGGGCCCGCGCCCGGGCGCCGATCTCGGGCAGGTACCGCTTCTGCACCGCGTCCCGCCACTGCTCGGAGAGCTGGTCCAGGCTGAGCCCGATGGTGCGGCGGAAGGCCGGCTCGATGCCGCCGGCGAGCGTCGCCTTGAGGATCGCGCCGACCGCCTCGTCGCCCCAGCGCTCGGCCACGTAGGACCAGAGCGCGTGCCCGAAGCGGTAGGGGAAGTACTCGTAGGGGTCGACCGTCATCTGGTCGATGGTCGGCAGCTTGCCTTCGAGCGACGCGTCGCGGAGCCACATCGCGGTCTCCGCGTTGATCGGGCCGGTGGACAGGTACTCGGCCATGCCCTCGGCGAACCAGAGCGGCGGCGCGATGGCGACGAGCGTCGCGAAGCCGGCGCCGGCCCGGCCTCGGGACCAGACATCGTACTGGAACTGGTGCGCCATCTCGTGCATCAGGACGTGCTCGAAGTCCGCGTACGAGCCGGTGAAGGGCATCACCGCCCGGTTGCGGGCGAAGTCGGTCACGCCGCCGGTGCCCTCGCCCCCCACCTGGGTGGCGTTGGTCTGCATGAAGTCGGAGTGCGACGCGTACAGAATGATCGGCTTCCGCTCCCGGAACTCGTGATTGAGCACCTTGGAGAGCCGGGCGTAGGAGCGCTCGGCCATGCGGGCGGCATCCATCGCCGCGACGCGCTCGCGCTCGTAGAAGTACACATCGAAGTGCTCGGTCTGGATGACCTTGAAATCGAAGTTGGTGTACTGGACCTTGTTGCGGCCGAAGTACTGGGCGGAGAGCGCCCCAGGCAGGCCGAGCAGCAGGAGGAACAGCGCCGGAGCGGTGCGTCGAAGCATGGCGACCTCAGCTAGGTGGAGCTGATCAGCAGCTCCGGTGCATCGTCCCAGAGACGCTCGAGCTGGTAGAACGACCGGGTCTCGGGGTGGAAGAGGTGGATCACGAAGTCCACGAAGTCGAGCAGAACCCAGCGCCCGCTGTTGAGTCCCTCTACGTGATGGGTGCGGTGTCCCCGACGTCCGAGCTTGTCGATGACCGACTCCGCGATGCCCCGTACGTGGGCGTCGGACGTGCCCGACGCGATCACGAAATAATCGGTGGCATCCGTGAGCCCTCGCAAATCGAGTACCACGAGCTCGTTGGCCTTCAGATCCTGTATGGCGTCCAGCGCGAGGCGGAGCGCCTCGGGTGTCTTGCTCATGCCTGTGTTCCTTCGTCACGGCCGGCGGGTCCTCCGCCGGGGCCGTCCTCGACCTGGTAGAAGATTGCCCAGGCCCCGGGCCCCACGTGCGTGGCGAGCACGCCGGTGGCCAGCGTGACGAAGCAATCCCGCGGCTGGTACGCCGCCACGAGAGCGTTTCGGATCCGCTCGGCCATCTCCGGGGCCTCGGCGTGCGCCACACCGAATCGTACCACCCTGGGACGCGGCGTGAGGCGCTTCTCGAGCAGCGCCAGCACCCTCGGCACCAGGTTCTCCTTGCCGCGGACCCGGTCCACCGGAAGGACCCTGCCGACGCCGTCCAGTGACAGCACCGGCTTCACGTCCAGCATCCCGGCGATCCACGCCTTGCCCCGCGACACCCGGCCGGACCGGAGCAGGTTGTCGTAGCGGTCCACGGTGAGGAGCATTCCCGCCTGCCCGCGCACCCGCTCGACCTCCCGGACGATCTCGGCGGCCCGCCAGCCCGAGCCTGCGAGCTCGGCGGCTCTCAGCGCCAGCATGCCCAGTCCCAGGGAAGCCGAGCGGCTGTCGACGAGGTGGACACCGCTGATGCCCGCCGCCCGCACCGCGGCCTGCGCCGAGGCGAAGGTGCCCGACAGGGCCGCGGAGAGCAGGACCGCCACGACTTCGTCCGCCTCCCCGCGAGCGTCGCGCAACACCCGGACGAAGTCCGCGGGGGTGGGCTGGGAGGTGGTCGGCAGCTCCCGGGCATCGCGCAGCCGCCGGTAGAACTCCTCGGGCTTGAGCTCCACCCGGTCGCGGAAGGTCTCGTTTCCGAATACCACCTGCAGCGGAACCAGGGCGATGTGGTGCCGGTCGAGCACCGGGTCGGCGAGGTCCGCCGAGGAGTCCGTCACCACCGCCACCGCGCGGCGCTCGGGATGCGCGAGCCGCCGGTGCTGGGCCCGCATGTCGTCGGCCTTGGTGGTCTCGACCCGCCCCCATCGTGCCGCATAGCTAAAGACGGCCTCGGGGCTGTCGGTGTGCACATGGACCTTGAGGATGTCACCCGCGGCGGCCACCACGATGGAGCCGCCGAAGCCGTGCATCGCGGACCGCACCTCGTTGGCCGGGGGAAGATGCTCTCCGCGGATCAGAACCTCGGTGCAGTACTGGAAGTCCCGCTCGGCGGCCACCTCCACCAGCGCGGCGGGCACGTCCGCCGGCTCCAGGCCGAGGTCGGTGACCGCCAGGATGGGGTCGCCCTCGATGTAGCGGACCACGCCCTCGAGCATCCGGACGAAGCCCTTGCCGCCCGCATCCACCACGCCTGCCTCCCGGAGGACGGCCATGAGCTCGGGCGTGCGGGCGAGGGCGGCCTCGCCCTCCTCCAACAGGCGGCGCATGAACTCGGCGATGTCGGGCGAATCGGCGGCCGCGCGCTCGGCGGCCGCCGCGGCCTCGCGGGCCACCGTCAGGATGGTGCCCTCGCGGGGGTCGTCCAGCGAGGCGTAGAGCCGGTCCGAGCCGGTTCGCACTGCCGCGGCGATGGCGGGGGCCGACGCCGTGGCCCGGTCGCCCAACGACTCGCTGAATCCGAGGAGGAAATGTGCCAGCATCATACCGGAGTTTCCCCGAGCTCCCAGCACGGCGGCGCGGGCCATGGTGCGGGCGGTCTCCGGAAGCGACGCGTCGCCGAGCGCCCGGAGGGCGTCGGCGACGGCGCGAAGCGTCAGACTGAAGTTGGTGCCGGTATCGCCGTCGGGGACCGGGAAGACGTTGATCCGGTTGATCTCGTCGCGGCCGGCGGCCACCCAATCCGCGGCGGCGAAGACCGACCGCGCCAGACGGGGACCGTCGACATACGCGATCCCGACGCTCATGCGCGAGGAGTCACTCCGGGACGACCGAGACGCGCACCTCCGCCTGGACCTCGGGATGCAGCCGGACGGTCACGACGTGCTCGCCCAGCGACTTGATCGGGTGCTCCAGCTCGATCCGCCGCCGATCCACCACGTGCCCCGCGCGGCCCAGCGCGTCGGCCACGTCCTGGGCGGTGACCGAGCCGAAGAGCTTGCCTTCCTCACCGGCCTTGCCGGGGATCGTGAGGCTCACGGCGGAGAGCTTCGCGGCGGCCTTCTCGGCCTCGGCCTTCTCGGCGGCGCTGCGGGCGCCCTTCGCCCTCGTCTCGGCCGCGATCCGCTTCTTGTTGCCCTCGGTGGCCTCGAACGCCAGACCATGGGGCAGCAGATAGTTCCGGGCGTAACCCGGCTTCACCCGCACCATCTCCCCGGCCTTGCCGAGGGTCTTGACGTCCTCCCGCAGTATCACTTCGATCATCGATCGTACCCTCCGGTGGTCGGCGCCATGCGACGCCGGAAATCTAGCCATGTGTCGGCGAGGCCGACCATCGTCAGCCCGCTCAGGACGAACGGCAGCAGCACTAGGGTGACCAGGGCCAGGCCCGCCAGAACGGATCGCGGCGTCCGCCTCGCGCCGCTGACGAAGACCGCCATTCCCCGGCTGGCGTAGAGCGCGGTCCAGACCAGCAGGACGTTGGCACCGACGAGCCGGACCCATGCCGGCTCGGCCACGAGCGCCAGGGCCAGCCCGATCACCCATCCCCAGACCAGCTGGTCGCTGAAGCTGAAGGCCGTGAACGGGGCAGGGGGCGCGCCGACCGGCCGGTCCGCTATCCGGTGGTACCAGGCCCAGGCCAGCCGGAGCCCCGCGATCGCCGCGAGGGCCAGCAGTCCGGGATAGAGGGTGGACACCGTGTCGGCGATGGTGGACATCTGAGCGGACATGTCCGCCGCCCCGGCGACCCCCGTCAACTCGCCCCGCATCCCGCTCTGCAGCGCGACCAGCTCCGCCTCGACGGCGGCCCGCAGCGAGCTCCACCGCAGCCCAAGCCCGTACATCCAGACCGCCAGCCCCACGGCCGCGCCGCCGGTGGCGGCCAGCGCGCGAGACACCCGGTTCGAGGGCCGCCACAGGGTGAGGGCCAGAAAGCTCCCGGAGACCAGCACCGCCGCCGCCCGGGCGAACTGGGCCCCGAGCCCCCCGGCCTGCTGGAGCCAGAGGATCGACCAGCCCAGGGCCGCCGTGAGCCACACCCACTCCCGGACCGTCGTGGGCCGGGAGACGATGAGCAGCGCGGCGAGGGGCCCGAAGAGGAACATCGGGGGCGCGAGCAGGAGGAACCCGGCCAGCGCGAGGACCTGGCCCCAGCGTCCCCCCGCCGGTTCCCCCAGCCGTGCGGCCACGGTCAGCCCGTGAATCCCTTGATGTACGGCAGCAGCGCGAGCTGCCGGGCGCGCTTGATCGCGGTGCTGAGCTGCCGCTGATGGCGGGCGCAGGTGCCCGACAGCCGGCTGGGGAGGATCTTGCCCCGCTCGGTCAGGAAGCGGGACAGAGTGCGCTCGTCCTTGTAGTCCACTACCCGCACGCCCGACTCACAGATGGCGCAGGTCTTCTGGGGGCGCCTCATTCGTCGTCCTCCTCGTCGGTCTTGCCCGCGGTGACCGGCACCGGCTGGGCTCCCTCGTTGACCACGACCAGGAAGCGCAAGACGCCGTCGTCGAGCTTGATGGCGCGCTCGAACTCGGGCAGCGCGGTGGCGTCGGCGTCGAACTTCGCGACGACGTAGTAGCCGGTCTCGTGCTTCTTGATGGGATAGGCGAGGGTGCGCTTGCCCCAGTGACTGATCTGGGGAGGCTCGAGGTCCGGCTGCTGGATGAGGGCGTGAAAGCGCGCGAGGCGCTCGTTGATGGCCGTCTCTTCGAGCGCGCTATCGAAGATATAGACGACCTCGTACTGTCGGGTCATGACACCTTCCTTCGGTCTGAGTCGCCCCGGGCCTGGTGCGGGCGCCGGGGAGGATGGTTTGTGAGGGGCGTAATATAGGCCGGAGAGGGACGGGGCGGCAGGGCGATGAGGATCACGCCTTGGCCAGCCGGGCCCGCCAGCCCGGGGAGAGCGCCGGGCAGGCCGCGAGCGCCGCCGCCGCCTCGCGGTCACCGCCGCGCGCCAGCATCACGGTGGCGGCGCGCCGGACGGTCCACGCGGGATGAGGTCGCTCCGTGCGGCGCACCGGCTGACCCGCCTCGAGCCGGCCCTCTCCAAGGACCCGCAGGTACCAGCCGCTCCGGCCGTTGCGGCGCACGAGGGCGATCATGTCGGGCACCTGGTGCCGGCGGGCCAGCGTCGAGCAGGGCTCGCGGGGCTGGGACACCTGGAGCCGGGCCTCGCCGATCTCGAGGACGTCGCCGATGCAGACGGAGTCCTCGGCCAGCCCCTCCACGCTCAGGTTCTCCCCGAAGGCACCCGGCTCCAGCGGCCGTCCCCACTCGGACTCCCACAGCGGATAGTGCGAGGCCGCGTACATGAGCACCGCCTGCTCCGCTCCGCCGTGCACCCGGCGGTTCGCCACGGCGTCCCCCTCGAGGCCGAGCCTGGCGACCCGGACCGGCCCGCGGACCGGCGTCTTCCAGATCGCGCTGGTGAAGCGTCGGTCCATCGGATCGGTGGAGCCGCGGGTGCCGACGGTTCGGGGCGTACCCACCTGCACGGAGATCAGCTGGGCGGCGGTCATGCCGTGACTAGGAGCTGAAACGGAAGAGGAGCACGTCGCCGTCCTGCACCACGTACTCCTTGCCTTCGGCGCGCGACAGCCCCTGCTCGCGCGCCGGCTTCCAGCCGCCCACGCGAACGAAGTCCTGGTAGGCTACCGTCTCCGCCCGGATGAACCCCTTCTCGAAATCCGAATGGATCACCCCGGCGGCGGCGGGCGCCTTGTCGCCGCGGTGGATGGTCCAGGCGCGGACCTCCTTCTCGCCCGCGGTGAAGTAGCTCTGCAGGCCGAGCAGGTGGTACGCGGCGTGGGCGAGACGATCCAGCCCCGACTCATGGACCCCGAGCGAGTCCAGGAAGTCCTTGCGGTCTTCCGGCGGGAGCTCGGCCAGCTCCGCCTCCACCTTCGCCGAGAAGATGACCACCTCGGCGCTCTCGTCCTCGCGGGTGATCGCGGCCCGGAGCGCTTCGACGAACCGGTTCCCCGTCGCGATCTCGTCTTCTCCGACATTGGCGGCGTACAGCACCGGCTTGGAGGTCAGGAGATTGAACGACCGGTAGGCCGGCGCCTCCTCCTCGCTCGGCTGAACCGATCGGGCCGGCCTTCCGGCGGCCAGGGCGTCGCGCACCGCCTCGAGCAGGCGCTGCTCCAGCCTGGCCTGGGGATCCCCGGAGCGGGCGACCCGGGTCGTCTTGTCCAGGCGCTTCTCGACGCTGGCCAGATCGGCGAGGCCGAGCTCGATGTTGATGATCTCGCGGTCTCGCGCGGGGTCCACGGCGCCCACGACGTGCTGGACGTCCGGGTCCTCGAAGCACCGCACCACGTGCACGATCGCATCCACTTCACGGATGTTGGCGAGGAACTGGTTTCCGAGGCCCTCGCCCTCGCTCGCGCCCTTCACCAGCCCGGCGATGTCCACGAACTCCACCACGGCCGGGACGGTGCGCTCCGGGGAGACGATCCCGGCGAGCACGTCCAGCCGCGGATCGGGGACCTGCACGATGCCGGTGTTCGGCTCGATGGTCGCGAACGGGTAGTTCGCCACCAGGGCTCCCGCGGACGTGAGGGCGTTGAAGAGGGTGCTCTTGCCGACATTGGGAAGGCCGACGATACCGAGGCGCAGCATGGTTACCGGTTGTGTTTGGTCATGGCCGCCTCGATCCCTGCCTCCAGCCAGGTCTCCACCGAGTCGGCCATGGGGTCGAAGAGGGCGTCGAGCGCCTCGCGGTCCTCTGCGGGGAAGGTATCGAGCACGAAATCGGCGAGGTCCTCGATCCCGGGAGGCACCGGCCCGACGCCGATCCGCAGGCGGGCGTAGTCCTGGCGGCGGAGCACGCCCTCGACGCTCCTGAGCCCGTTGTGGCCCCCCGCCGAGCCGGCGCCCCGCAACCGGAAGCGCCCGACGGGCAGGGCGACGTCGTCGACCAGAATCAGGAGGTCGCGGCTGGGATCGAACTCGGGGAGGGCGAGGAGCGGCGCCAGCGCGGCACCGCTGCGGTTCATGTAGGTCTGCGGCTCGATCACCAGAACGTCATGCCCGTTCCAGGTTCCTTCGGCCACCCGGGCGCGGTCGCCGCGGCGCAGCGGCCCCATCCGCCAGCGGGCGATGAGATGATCGGCCAGGCGAAACCCGGCGTTGTGCCGGGTCTCGACGTACTCCGGACCGGGGTTTCCCAGCCCAACGATGGTGCGCAGCGCTCAGGCTTTCGGCTTGGTCTCGCCCTCGACCTCGCCCTCCTCGGGCTTCGGCTTCCGGATGAGCTCCGGCTCGGTCGTGGCGGCCTCCTCGACCGGCGCGGGAGCCTCCTCGGTCCGCGGCGCGACGACGGTGCAGATCGGCGTGTCGGGGTCGTTGAGGATCCGGGCCTTGGGGATCGAGATGTCACGCACGAAGAGCGAGTGCCCGATGGCGAGCGCGGTGACGTCGAGCTCGACGTGCTCCGGGATGTCGGCCGGAAGCACCTCGATCTCCAGCTCCCGGAGCGAGTGGTCGAGGACGCCGCCGAAGTTGCGCACGCCGTCGGGGACGCCGACGAGGTGCACCGGCACCTCGAGGGTGATCTTCTCGTCGGCCCGGACCTCGTAGAAGTCGAGATGGAGGATCTGCGCGGGCCGGAGCGCGTCGCGCTGGATCTCGCGGATCAGCACCTTCACCGGGGGGCGGTCGTCGATGGCGACGTCCACGATGGTGGTGCCCGCGCTGATGCCGACCAGCATCTTGTTGAGGGCGCTGGTTTCCACCGCGAGGGCCTCGGGCGCCCGGCCGTGCCCGTAGATCACGCCGGGCACCTTGCCTGCGCGGCGGAGGCTGCGGGCGGCACCCTTCCCGGTCTCGCTCCGGGTGGCGGCCTGAAGATTCGCTTGCTGGGCCATGACGACGACTCCCTTAGCTGAGAACTGCTCTAGTCAAACAGCGAGCTCACCGACTGATCGCTGTGCGTGTACCCGATGGCCTTCGACAGCAGGCCGGCGATCGAAAGCACCCTGAGGCGGTCGAAGACACGCTCCTTGGGGATGGCGATCGTGTTGGTCACGGTCACCTCCTTCACCGGCGACGCCATGAGGCGGTCCACCGCGGGCCCCGAGAGCAGGGCGTGGGTGGCGCAGCAGTAGACGTCTTCCGCCCCCAGCCGCTTCAGCGCGTTGACCGCCTCCGACATCGTCCCGGCCGTGTCGATCATGTCGTCCGGGATGAGGCAGTCCTTGCCCCGGACCTCGCCGACCACATTGAGCACTTCCGCGACGTTGGCGGAGGGCCGGCGCTTGTCGATGATCGCGAGCGACGCGTTGAGCCGCTTGGCGAACCCCCGGGCCATCTTGGCCGAGCCGACGTCGGGTGCGACGATCACGAGATCGCGGAGCGCCTTCTGCCGGTAGTGGCTCACCAGCACCGGCGCGGCGTACAGGTGGTCCACCGGGAGGTCGAAGAACCCCTGGAGCTGGTGCTGGTGAAAGTCCATCGCCAGCACCCGGTCGGCGCCCGCCATCGAGACCATGTTCGCCATCAGCTTGGCGCTGATCGCGACCCGAGGCTGGTCCTTCCGGTCCTGCCGGGCGTACCCGAAGTAGGGAATCACCGCCGTCACCCGCGCGGCACTGGCCCGCTTGGCGGCGTCCATGAGGAGCAGCAGCTCCATCGTGTTCTCCGCCGGCGGGTTGGTGGGCTGGATGATGTAGACGTCCCGCCCCCGCACGTTCTCGTCGATCTT
>CAMPKP010000119.1 GCA_946887295.1 uncultured Gemmatimonadota bacterium
CCGATCAACCCGCTGCGCCTCCTGCTGGTGAACGGGCTGGAGGAGTCCGACCTCGCCGACGACGTGCGCCGCGCGGCGGCGCGCCGGGGCATCGAGGTGATCACCGATCCGGAGCCGGAGCGCAACGCCTTCGTGCGCAGCGATCAGTTCAGCTTCATCCGCCGCGGGATTCCAGCGCTCTCGCTCAAGGTGGGCTTCGCCCTCGGCTCCCCGGAGCACGAGCGGGTGCTGCGGTGGCGCCAGGAGCGCTACCATGGAGTGGAGGACGAAGTGACCCAGCCGGTGGATCGCCAGGGGGCTGAGGACTTCAACCGGCTCTACCCCCTGGTCGTCGCCGAGGTGGCGAACCGGGCGGTGAAGCCGGCATGGTATCCTGCCAGCGCGTTCCGCCCCGAGGCGACGGCCGCCGGGCACTGATAGCGGGCTTCCTCGACGAGATCGGAAGGTGGTCCATCGCTGATGCCGTCGTCGTCGGGTCGGGCCCCAACGGACTCGCGGCCGCGATCACCCTGGCGCGGGCCGGGCTCAAGACCGTGCTGCGGGAGGCGCAGGCGACGGTGGGCGGAGGGCTCCGCTCCGCCGAGCTGACGCTGCCGGGCTTCACGCACGACGTCTGCTCCGCGGTGCATCCTCTGGCCCTCAGCTCCCCGTACCTCCGAACCCTGCCGCTGGCCGACTTCGGGCTGGAGTGGATCCAACCGGCCGCCGCGCTGGCGCACCCGCTCGATGACGGGTCCGCCGCGATGCTGGAGCGGTCCCCCGACGCGACGGCCAAGGGGCTCGGGCCTGGCGGCGGCGATTGGCGGCGGCTGATGGCCCCCTTCGTGCGCGTGTGGGACGAGCTCTCGCGGGATGTCCTCGCACCCCCGCTGCGAATCCCCCGCCATCCGCTCATGATGGCGCGGTTCGGCCTGCGCGGGCTCCGCTCCGCCACCGGCCTCGCGCGCACGCTGCGGGGAGCGCGCGCCAGGGCCCTCTTCGCCGGCAACGCGGCGCACTCGTTCCTGCCGCTCGACGCGGCCGGCACGGCGGCGTTCGGCCTGCTGCTCTCCGTGTCGGGACACGCGGTCGGGTGGCCCATCGTGCGCGGCGGCTCGCAGCGGCTGGCCGATGCGCTCGCCGCGTATTTCCGCTCGCTCGGCGGCGAGATCGCGACCGCCGCGCCGGTGGAGCACCTGGACGAGATCGCCCCGGCGCGCATGGTGCTGCTCGACCTCTCACCACGCCAAGTCCTGCGAATCGCCGGCAATAAGCTGCCCGCCGCTTACCGCGGGGCGCTCGAGCGCTACCGGTACGGCTCCGCCGCGTTCAAGGTGGACTGGGCGCTCGACGGGCCGGTGCCCTGGACCGCGCCCGAGTGCGCCCGGGCCGCGACCGTCCATCTCGGCGGCACGTTGGAGGAGGTGGCGGCTTCGGAAGCGGCGCCGGCCCGGGGGACGGTGCACGAGCGTCCCTTCGTGCTGTTCGTGCAGCCGACGCTCTTCGACGACTCGCGGGCCCCGGCGGGGAAGCACACGGCGTGGGCGTACTGCCACGTCCCCAACGGCTACTCGCTGGACGTCTCGGGAAAGATCGAGCGTCAGGTGGAGCGGTTCGCGCCCGGTTTCCGCGAGCGCATCCTGGCCCGGAGCGTCCTTGCCCCGGCCGACTTCGAGCGACGGAACGCCAACCTGATCGGCGGAGACATCAACGGCGGGATGATGGACCTGCGCCAGGTCTTCGCCCGGCCGGTGGCGCGGTCGCCCTATCGGACGCCGCTTCGCGGGGTGTACCTCTGCTCGGCCTCGACCCCGCCCGGTGGCGGGGTCCACGGGATGTGCGGACACCTGGCCGCTCGCGCGGCGCTGGCCGACCTCGCGTAATCGGACGAGCTCAGTGGGCCATGGTGCTCGCCCGGCTGTCGGCCGTCTGGCCGGGGGCGAGAGCCCGCAGGATCCCCACTCCGCCCTTCGTCGCATCGGCGAAGGCGTGGGTGACGAACGGGTAGTCTCCCGGCTCCCGCAGACGCACCTCGAAGATGCTTCCGCCGCCGACCGGCACGTCCACCGTCTGCACCCCGGTCAGGGGGTGCGCCTGGGAGCTGCCCTCGAACACGCGCTCGAAGATCCCCCCCACGACGTGGAAGGAGCTGATTCGGTTGGGCCCCGCGTTCACCACATGGAGACGCAGCAGCTCGTTCGGCTGGACGTGGATCGGATGGGTCGCATACTGGTTGGCGCGTCCGTTGAAGACGATGTGATCGGGCGCCAGGCTCAGGAGCTTCTCCCAGTTGAGGCTTCGGGTGCCGTCAGCGGCGGAGTTGGGCGTCAGGTAGAACTCGCTCTGCACCAGCACGAATTCCTTGGCCTTGGGCCGAGGAGTCGCCGGATCCACGACCAGGGCGCCGTACATCCCGTTGGCGATGTGCATCGCCACCGGCGCGGTCCCGCAGTGGTACATGAAGGCGCCGGGCACCCTGGCGACGAAGCGATAGTGCAGCGAGTCGCCCGGATTCACGTTGACGTAATACTTGCTGGGCGCGATCTCCGCGGCGTGAAAATCCATGCTGTGCGGGATCTTGGCGCGGTTCACCAGGGTGAAGTCCACCGTGTCGCCCTGGCGCACGTGGAGCGGCGGCCCCGGGACCCCGCCGCCGAACGTCCAGGCGGCGTACTTGACGCCGGGAGCGATCGTGACCGGCGCGTGGACCATCTCGAGCCGGACCTTGTGCAGGCGGGTCCGCTCCGCCGGCTCCAGCTGCGCGAGGATCGGCGCGGGCTCGGCCTCGGGGCCGCCGATGGCCGCCTCGCCGTGGGAGACGTCGGCCGGCGGCACCGTGCTCGGCTCCTCTTCAGCGCTGGTGGTGGCCTTCTGGTCCGGGGGAGCGGACGCACGACGATCGGACGGCTCCGGGCGGCACGCCGCGAAGGCGAGAAGGACGCCCAGGGCGCCCACCGCTGACCATGGGGCGCGGTACATGAGATCTCTCCGGTGGAATTGAGAAGACATGGCTTAGACGACGATCAGATCGCGCTGGTAGTCACGGGGAGTGACGTCCAGCCCGTCGGCGCGGGCGTGTGCGTTCACCTCGGTCCGGAGACCGATCTCGCCGGGGATGTAGATGCCGGGCTCCACGGAGAACCCGACGCCCGGTATGATGCGCCGCGAGTCGTAGGTCTCCGTGTCGTCGATCGTCGGGCCGAAGCCATGGAGGCCGAACCGGTCGATGGAATGGCCCGTGCGGCAGACGATGCGGTCTCCGTATCCGGCGCCGGCGATCACCGCGTAGGCCTCCCGGTCGGCCTCGGCGCCGGCGACCGGCTCGCCCGACTCCAGCCGGGCACGGAGCAGGTCGAGCGCGGCATCGCGGGCGCCGCGCACGACGTTCCACAGCTCGGCGGCCAGCGGCGAGGGGGTGCCGATGGCGGCCATCCAGGTCTGGTCGGCGTAGATGCCGCCGGGCTCCCTGGCCCACAGATCGAGCAGCAGCAGTTGCCCGGGCACGATGGGCGACGAGCCCTCGGCTGGGGCATCGTAGTGGGGGCGCGCCGCGTGGGCGCCATAGGATACGCTTGGCGGGCTCTCCGTGATGAGTCCGGCCCGATCGAATGCCTCGAGCACCCAGCGGGTGACCTCGTGCTCGTCCACCGGATCGCCGGCGCGGGCGCGCTCACCGACTCGCGCGATGGTCGCGCGCGCGATGCTCGAGAGGACGGCCGCCGCGCGCAGGTGCCCCGCCAGGTCCTCGGGGCTCCACACCGAGCAGTAGCGCGACACCAGCTCCGCGGAGGACACCGGCGCAGCACCGGCGGAGCGGACCAGCTCGAGCGTGCCAGCAGGGACGTAGTCGCCGTAGGGGATGGCGCCGCGGGGCGAGTACTCCATGGCCACCGTGCGGCCCCCGACCAGCCCCGCCAGCTCGCGCGGGAGCTCGTCCCGCCGCACCCAGACGATCCTTCGCCAGACGGACGGCCACTCGCGCCAGAGCTCGGCATCCACGGCATGCACCAGCGCGACCGGCGTCCCGTCGCGCGGCAGGTACACGTAGGCGCGGCGGGAGCCGACGATCTCTGGTCCCACGACCGCTTCCATGATCGGATTGATGCCGCGGAAGTCGAACAGCAGCCAGCCGTCCACCGGTTCGGCGAGCGCGCCGAGGGCGGCGTGCAGTGCGGGGAGTGCGTCGGGTGTCAGCATGCCGTGGAGTTAATGACGGTCGGGAATGGGGGGCAAGGGTGGACCGACGCGATGAGCCCCCGGTAGAGTTCGCCTCGCCCAGGAGACGCCATGAGCCTGCTGTCGGCCGCCGTGCTGCTGTTCTTCGTGATGGATCCGCTCGGCAACGTGCCGCTGTTCCTCTCGGCGCTCAGACACGTGGATCCCGCGCGCTACCGCTTCGTGATCGTGCGGGAGCTGGTGATCGCGCTCGCGATCATGGTGATCTTTCTCTTCGTCGGCCGCTACCTCCTGGAAGTGCTCCACGTCTCTGGAGCCGCCCTCACTGCCGGCGGCGGAATCATCCTCCTGCTGATCGCCCTCAGGATGATCTTCCCGGCCGCCGACCATTCCCTGCGCGAGGACGTGCGGGAGGAGCCGTTCGTGGTGCCGCTGGCGGTGCCGTACACCGCCGGACCGTCGCTGCTCGCGACCGAGCTGCTGTTCATGAGCAGCGAGCCGGAGCGCTGGCCGGTGTGGCTGGGGGCCGTGGTCCTCGCGTGGCTGGCGTCCGCCGTCATTCTCTATTTCGCGAGCAACCTGCGAAAGTTGCTGGGCGAGCGCGGACTCACGGCCGTCGAGCGCCTGATGGGCATGCTCCTGGTGATCGTGGCGGTGGAGATGCTGATGCGGGGTATTGCGGAATACCTGCGCGCGACAGCATGAGAACTCACTTTCCGGTGGCCGGGCCCATGCCATGCGATGGAGACCGGGGGTCCGACTTGCGGGATCACGCCGGGAGGATGTTTCATCAGGACAGGAGACGGAGAGCCGCGATCGACCGGGTCAGGAGGCTGTTCATGTGCAGGAACATCAAGACGCTGGCCAACTTCGAGCCACCCGCCACGGACGACGAGATCCAGGCCTCGGCGCTGCAGTTCGTGCGAAAGCTGAGCGGGACCACCCATCCCTCGTCCGCCAACGAGGCGGCGTTCAACCTGGCGGTGGAGCAGGTGGCGGCGAGCGCCCGGCGGCTGCTGGATTCGCTGGAGACCAGGGCCGCTCCCCGGAATCGTGAGGAGGAGGCGCGCAAGGCCCGGGAGCGAACCCGCCGCCGCTTCGGGTAGCTGCCGTTGACGGGCGGCGCAACGCCGAGGTGAACCCCGGGGTGGACGCACCCCTCAGGCCGTACACCCTTTGCAGCCCCCCGAACATCCGGATGGCCCCGTGCAGCACACCAAAGCGGAGGAGCCGGCTCACCACTCCTGATCCTGCGCCGGACCTGCACTCCACCCTCGAGGCGGTGATGGAGACGCTTGGCCCGCCTTCCTCGCCCTGCCCGTCATCGGCGGAGGCATTTTCTATCGCTAGGGACGCTGCTCGATGATCTCGACCTTGCTTGCGCTCTCCCTCGCCGGCAGCGTTGCGGCGTGGCCGCTCGGCCGGCTGCTCGGTCGCAGGGCCGCCGGCTGGGTGCTCGCGATCCTGCCGGCGAGCCTCTTCGCGGGCTTCCTGCGCTTCGCGCCGGCCATCGAGGCAGGGCGTACCGTCACGGAGCACCGGGCCTGGGCGCCCTCCCTTGGCGTCGAGCTGGCGCTGCGGCTGGACGGGTTCGCCCTGCTCTTCTGCCTGCTGATCACGGGGATCGGGGCGCTGGTCGTGATCTACGCCGGCGCCTACCTGTCTGAGCACCCGGCTCGGGCGCGCGTGCGCTTCCTGACGCTGCTCCTGCTCTTCATGACGGCGATGCTCGGCGCCGTCCTCGCGGACGACCTGATCCTCCTGTTCCTCTTCTGGGAGGCGACGAGCGTCCTCTCGTTCCTGCTGATCGGCTTCGACGCGGGCAGTGCCTCCGCGCGGCGGTCGGCACTGATGTCGCTGCGCGTGACCGCGGGAGGCGGCCTCGCGCTGCTCGCCGCGATCATCCTCATCGGCGCGGCGCTCGGCAGCTATTCCATGGCCGGGGCGGTCGCGCGCGCTCCCGAGCTGGCGCGGAGCCCGTGGATCGTGCCGATCATGATCGGCCTCTTCACCGGCGCCTTCACCAAGTCGGCACAGTTCCCGTTTCACTTCTGGCTGCCGAACGCCATGCAGGCCCCGACGCCCGCATCGGCGTATCTCCACTCGGCGACGATGGTGAAGCTGGGCGTCTACCTGCTGGCGCGCTTCGAGCCCCTGATCGGGGCCGTGCCCGGCGGGCGGGATACGCTCATCGCGGTGGCCCTCACCACCATGCTCGTCGGCGCGTTCCAGGCGTTGCGCGCCGAGAACTTCAAGTCGGTGCTCGCCTACTCGACGGTGGCGTCGCTCGGGATCCTGATGATGCTCGTCGGTCTGGACGGGCCCATGGCGAGCGTCGCGACGGTCGGCTTCATCCTGGCCCACGCGCTCTACAAGGCGACGCTGTTCTTCTGCGCGGGCACGGTGCAGCACGCGACCGGCCTGAGGGAGCTGCGCCTGATGGGTGGCCTCGCACGCTTCCTTCCGGGCACGGCCGCGGCCGCCGTGCTCGCCAGCCTGTCCATGGCGGGATTGCCGCCGTTTCTCGGCTTCGTCTCCAAGGAGTTCCTGTTCGAGGCCCAGATCCGGAGCTCATGGGACGCGGTCCCGATGGCGGTGGCGGTGCTCGTCAACGCTGTGATCGTGGGCGTTGCCGGCGTGGTCACCCTGCGTCCGTTCTTCATGGGACATGGGAAGGTACGGGAGGTCAGGCACCGGGAGCGGCCCGCGCTGCTCGTCGGGCCGCTGGTGCTGGGGATGCTCGGCCTCGTCATCAGCCTCGAGCCGGGCTGGGTGAGCCGCTCGGTGCTGCGTCCGGCGGTGGCCGCGATCTACGGCTCGCCGGTGGAGGTGAGGGCCGGGCTATGGCACGGGGTGACGCCGATGCTGGCGCTGAGCGCCGTGGTGGTGGGCATCGGCACGCTGCTCGTCGTCTTCTGGCGCCCCATCCACCAGCGTTTGCGCACCAGGTCGCCGCTGGATCGGTACGAGGCGGAGCATGGCTACGACGCCCTCCTCCGAGGCGTCGAATCCGCCGCCGCCGGCACGGCCGCGCGGGTCCAGCACGGCGACCTGCGCGCGCACCTGTGGGTCGTGCTCGCCGGCGCGGTGGGGTTCGTTCTCTGGGGCCTGGTCGCGGCGGGGGCGGTGCCGCGCCTGGAAGCCGACTGGGGCGAGCTGCGCGTCGGCCCCGCGGTGGTGGCGCTGGTCGGTCTTGCCGGGGGCGTCGCCGCCGCCCGGGCACGGTCGCTGCTGGCCGCCATGATCGCGGTCGGCCTGGCGGGGCTCGTCGCGGCGCTCACGTTCATGATGAACGGCGCGCCCGACCTGACGCTCACCCAGTTCGCGGTCGAGTCCCTGCTCGTGGTGCTGCTCACCGTCGTGCTGCTCGTCCTGCCGCTCCGCGCGCCGTCGACGCGCACCGGGCCCGAGCGTGCCGTGGACGCCGCGCTCTCGTCGGGGTTCGCGGTGCTGCTGTTCGTGGTGCTGCTCGACATGGGCGCGGCCCCGCAGCGGACGGAGGTCTCCGAGTTCTTCGGCGCGCGCAGCTACGTGGAGGCGTTCGGACGCAACGTGGTCAACGTCATCCTCGTGGACTTCCGTGCCTTCGACACGCTCGGCGAAACGGCGGTGATCGCGCTCTCGGCCGCCGTTGCCTGGGCCCTGCTCGGTCCGCGGCTCGCGCGGGAGGAGCATCCCGGGGAAGTGACCGGGCGGGCCGCCTTCATCCTCCGGGTCACCAGCCCGATCTTCTTCTGGCTCCTGCTCGCGCTGTCGGCGGTGGTCCTGCTGCGCGGGCACAACGAGATCGGCGGAGGATTCGTGGGCGGGCTGATGGCCGCCCTCGCGTTCGCGATCGTCTCGCTCGCCCACGGTGTGGAGCGGGCCCGCGCGAGGCTGCGGCTGCACCCGCTCTCGCTGGCCGGCGGCGGGCTGCTCCTGGCGCTGGCCAGCGGCCTGCCCGGACTGCTCCTCTACGGCGACTTCCTCCGCCACGTCTGGCTCGAGGCGGACGTGCTCGGTCTCCACATCAGGCAGGGCACCACGCTGGTCTTCGATCTCGGCGTCTACACCGCGGTGCTCGGCGCCGTCCTCGCATTCCTGTTCGGCCTGCGGCGGGAGACGGCGAGGTGAGCGCCCTCTATGCGTTCGTCGCGGCGGGCCTGTTCGGCTGCGGGCTCTACATGGTCCTCTCGCGCCATCTCGTGCGGGTGCTGCTCGGGTTGTCGCTGCTCTCGACGGCGGTGAACCTCATGGTGTTCCAGGCCGGCCGCATCCAATCGGTCCAACCGCCACTGATCCCGGAGGGCGCGGCTCGGCTGCACGACGCGGCGGACCCCCTGCCGCAGGCGCTGGTGCTGACCGCCATCGTGATCGGCTTCGCGCTGAGCGTGATCCTCGCGTCCCTCGTGCTGCGCGCCTGGCGGGGACACGGCACCCTCAGGAGCGACGAGATCCACTCCGCCGAGCGGCTCGGCGATCCGATGGCGGAGCCGTCGAGCGATGCTCGCTGACGCGCTGGCCGATGGGCTGGCCCTCTGGCCGGTCGCGATCCCGCTCGCCGCAGCCGCCCTCACCGTGCTCTTCCGCCGCCGGCCCGCGCTGCAGCGCGGGATCATGGAGGCGGCGGTAGCGCTGATGCTGGCGGCGGCCGCGCTGCTGCTGGCGCGGGTCGCGCGCGGAGCGACCGTGGTCCTGGATTTCGGCGGGTGGGGCGCGCCGTTCGGGGTGACGTTCGTCGCCGACGGGCTGAGCGCGGCCCTGTGCACGGTGGCCGGGATCGTGGCGCTCGCGGTCGCCGTGTTCGCGCGCGCCGACATCCGTGCACGGCGGCGCCGCGCCGGCTTCGACCCGCTGTTCCTCGCGATGCTCGCGGCGGTCAACGGCGCGTTTCTCACCGGGGATGTCTTCAACCTGTACGTCTGGTTCGAGCTGATGCTCGTCACCGCGCTCGGGCTGGTGACGCTCGACCGCCGGCGGGCCCAGATCGACGGCGCGTTCCGCTACGCGTCGATGAGCATGATGGGGGCGACGTTCATGCTCTTGGGCATCGGCCTCCTCTACGGCGAGACGGGAACGCTCGACATGGCGCACCTGTCGACGATGCTGGCCGGACGCGCACCCTCGGTGACCCTGAGCGCCGCGGCGTATCTCCTGCTCGCGGGACTCGCGCTCAAGGCGGCGCTGTTTCCGCTCTTCTTCTGGCTGCCGGCATCCTACCACACGGCACCGATCACGGTGTCCGCGGCCCTCGCCGGGTTGCTGACCAAGGTCGCCTTCTATGCCTGTCTGCGCATCTTCGTGCTGGTGTTCGGCGTCGTGGGCGGCGCGGCAGCCGTGCCCGGGCTGCCGCCGCTGTTCGGGCTCCTCGCCGCCGCCACGATGATCGTCAGCGTGCTCGCCGCGATCGGGCAGGTGGACATCCGCCGGCTGCTGGCGTTTCACGTCATGGGACAGGTGGGCTACCTGATGATGGGACTCGCCCTCGCCTCGCTGCTGGGCGTCGCCGCGGCCATCTTCTACACCATGCACACGATGCTCGTCCAGACCGGCCTCTTTCTGGGCGCCGGGGCGATCGCCCGCGCGAACCGCGGTTACGATCTGCGCGCTGCCGGGGGCCTGATGCGCGATCGCCCGCTCTTCGCCGCGCTCTTCGCCGTGCTCGCCCTGTCACTCTCCGGCGTACCGCCCCTGTCCGGCTTCTGGGCCAAGTTCCTCGTGATCGATGCTGCTTTCCGCACCGGGTCTCCCTGGTATGCCTGGCTGGCCGTGGTCGCGCTGGTGGCCGGAGCCCTCACGCTGTATTCGATGAGCACCGTGTGGACCCAGGCATTCTGGCGGACGCGGGACCACGGGCGGAGTGCCACCCGGCGCATCCCGCCCGCCATGCTCGTCGCCGTCGCGCTCCTCGCCGCGGCCACCCTCGGCATCGGGCTCGCCGTCGAGCCGGTCGCGCGGCTGGCGCGGGACAGCGCCGGGCGGACGACACCCGCGGCACTGCCGGGGAGGGTACAGTGAGCGCGGGCCGGCGAACGCGGGCCGCGCTTTCGCTCGCGGGGGCCTTCGTCTTCGATCTTGTGGCCTCGTCGCTGGCGGTGGCACGGATCGTCCTTGCGCCGCGCAGCGAGAATCAGCCGGCGATCGTCGCCGTCCCCGTGGACGCCCGGACGACGTGGGGCGTGGCGCTCTTCGCCTATCTGGTATCGCTCACGCCCGGGTCGACGTGCCTGCATGTCGCCGACGATCGCCGCACGCTCTACGTGCATTTCCTGGATGCACCCGACGCGGAGGCGCGCGCCGCGGGGATCAAGGCGCTCTACGAGCGGCGGATCATTCAGCTGGAAGGACAGGAGGGCCCTCGATGAGGATGCTCGATCTCGCGACGGTGGCCACGGCCCTCATCGCCGCGCTCGCCCTGCCGCTCGCGCTGGCCGCCTACCGGATGATCAGGGGTCCGGGATATGCGGATCGCGTCGTCGCCCTGGACATGCTCACGGCGGTCGTGGTCTCGCTGGCGGCCCTCACCACCCTGGCGACCGGCCGCGCCGCGTTCCTCGACATCGGCCTCGGCGTCGCGCTGATCAACTTCGCGTCCTCCTGCGCCTTCGCGACGTTCCTGGAGCGCAAGGGAGGCACCCGGTGATCCGGCCGATCGCCGCCACGCTGCTGCTTGTGGCTGGCGTGATCTTCATCACCGTTGCCGGCCTCGGTGTCGCGCGGCTACCCGACGTCTTCCAGCGGATGCACGCCGCGACGAAAGCGGGGGGCATCGGGACGAGTCTCGTCGTGCTGGGGGTGCTCGTCGCGGGCGGCGTGGCCCGGCCGCTGACCGGCGTGCTCACCATCCTGTTCATGCTGCTGACGCTGTCGGTGGCGTCCCAACTGCTCGGGCGGGCCGCCTACATGTCGGGCGCCACGCTGCACGGGGTCGACGGTAAAGATCAGCTGGCAGGAGTGCTGGACCGGGCGAATCTCCCAGGTGAGGGAGCTGCCGATGGTCCGGCCGCGCGTGACGTGGTGTGATCCCGTCTTGACAGTCTCCCCTTTCCTTACATACTGTGGTCGGTAAGGAGGGCGGCCGGTGAATCACTCTGTCTCACGGCGCGAGTTCGTTCGCGCTTCCGCGGCCGGCATCGGCTCCGGGACGGCGCTCGGCTCACTCATCGGTCTCGGCGCGAACCTGGCGCCGGCAACCGCCAGGGCGCAGCAACTCCGCATTCAGGACGCGAAGTCCACGCCCAGCGTGTGCCCCTACTGCGCCGTGGGCTGCGC
>CAMPKP010000120.1 GCA_946887295.1 uncultured Gemmatimonadota bacterium
GTGTAGGGCGGTGGGGGTGGCGCCGGCGAAGCGCCGAGCCGGCCGTGTGACTGCGCTCACGTTCCCCGACCCCGGTCTCCAGTATCATCGCCGGGAGCACATCGATCCGACACGACAGCCAACTCACCCAAGGGTCCACTTCGATGCCCAGCCGACCGCGGGCGCGACGGCGGAACGGAACACCCGAGCCGGCCGAGAGCGCGGAGGCGGCCGGACTCCGATACGTCAGCGACACCCGTCCCGGCATCACCCGGAAGCGCAGCGGCAAGGGCTTCTCCTATGTGGCCCCGGACGGCAGGCGGATCACCGAGAAGCGGGAGCTCGCCCGGATCCGGTCCCTGGCCATTCCCCCGGCGTACACCGACGTCTGGATCTGCCCCGATCCCAACGGGCACATCCAGGCCACCGGCCGCGACGCGCGGGGCCGCAAGCAGTACCGCTACCACCCCCGTTGGCGGGAGACGCGGGACGAGACCAAGTTCGAGCGGATGCTCGAGTTCAGCCGGGTGCTCCCGGCGATCCGGGCCCGGGTGGACCGCGACCTCTCCAGTCCGGGCCTGTCGAGGGAGAAGGTGCTCGCGACCGTGGTCCGGCTGCTCGAGCGGACCGGCATCCGGGTGGGGAACGACGAGTACGCGCGGTCCAACAGGTCGTTCGGGCTGACGACGCTGCGCAACCACCACGTGGCGATCTCCGGCTCGAAGCTCAGGTTCCAGTTTCGGGGGAAGAGCGGCAAGGTCCACGACGTGGCCGTCACCGACCGCCGGCTCGCGCGGATCGTCAGCCGCTGCCAGGCCGTCCCGGGGGAGACGCTGTTCGAGTACGCCGATGCCGACGGCGTCCGACAGAGCGTGGACTCGGCGGACGTGAACCAGTACCTGCGGGAGATCACGGGACAGGATTTCACCGCGAAGGACTTCCGCACCTGGGCGGGAACGATCCACGCGGTGGAGGCGCTCGGCGAGGCCGGCCCGGTCGAGACCGAGCGGGAGGCGAAGGCTGCCATCGTGCAGGCGATCGACCGGGTGGCCGAGCGGCTCAACAACACCCGGGCCGTGTGCCGGAAGTACTACGTGCACCCGGCCGTGTTCGAGGCGTTCCGGGCGGGCACGATGCGGGAGGCGCTGGGGAACGGCAACGGAACGGCCGCCGCGGCCTCGGCGGCGGCCTCCACGGAGCTGTCGGCCAGGGAGCGCGCGGTCGTGCGGCTGCTCAGCAAAGGGGCCTGAGCGAGGGGCCGCGCAGCGAAGGGCCGGGCCTCAGTACCCCCCCATGCCCCCACTTCCCGGCGCGGGACCGCCGGTGCCTCCGTCGCCCGTGCCGGTGGCCGTGCCGCCGCCGGCCGGAGCCGCCACGCTCACCACACCGCTCATGGCCAGGCCATGGATGCTGCAGTGGTAGGGAAATTCCCCCGCCGCAGGGAAGGTGCGCTCGAAGGTTCCGTCACCCTGCTGGGGGGACGCCTGGCCATCGTCGAAGGTGACGTCGTGCACCACCCCATTGGACGCCCAGGCCCACGTGACCGCCGTCCCCGGCGACACCTGGAGCTCGGCAGGATCGAAGAAGTTGTTGCGGACCGTGACATCGCCCGTCGGGGGAGGAGTGTCGGGACCCTGGTCGCCGTTCCCATCGTCGGAGCAACCCGCCAGCGCAACGGCTCCAGCCAGCAGGACCCAGCTTCGAACTCGCATGCGACCTCCCGATCAGACGGTGCAGGCTGCGGCGCAGCCACTCGTCCCCATAGATAGACCGGGAGCCGGGGCCGGTCTTGGACGGCGGGGACGCATTTGTATCTGCGTAGTGGCGGCGGCGGGGCGGCGGGGCCAATCTTCGAACCGGACGGGACAGGAGGCAGGATGGTACGAAGGCGGGCCACGCCGGGACCGACCAAGCTGAGAATCGCCCGCATCGCCGGCTTCACCCTCACCGAGGGCATCCACGCCGGGGGCAGCAGCCTGCCCTGGCATCATCACGCCGGCCCCACGATCTGCTTCGTCCTCCAGGGCGGCTTCACGGAGACCTCGGCGGGCGAGCGGGTCACCGCCACGCCGGAGACCCTCAAGGTGATGCCCGCGGGCGAGGAGCATTGCGATGTGTTCGACCACGGTGACGCCCGCGGTCTCCTGATCGAGGCCGACGCGGAGCGGACCCGGGCGATCCGCAGTCACGCGCCGGTGCTGGACGAGCGGATCTCCTTTCACGGGGGGCTGGCGGCGGCGCTCGCCCGGCGGGTCTATCAGGAGTTCCGCCGGATGGACGACGCGGCGCCGCTGGCGATCGAGGGGCTGCTGCTGGAGCTGCTCGCCGCGATGTCGCGGCGGAGAGCGGACGACCTGCCCGAGGGCAGCGCGCCGTGGGTCAGCGAGGCGCGCGACATCCTCCATGCCGACATCGCATCGCGGCCGACGCTGGCGGAGCTGGCCCGGGCCGTCGGAGTGCACCCGGTGACCCTGGCCCGGAGCTTCCGGCGGACCCTCGGCTGCACCGTGGGAGAATATCTCCGCCGGCTCCGGATCGAGCGGGCGGCCGAGCAGCTCGTCTCGGGCGACCAGCCGCTGGCCGAGATCGCGCTGGGGGCGGGGTTCGCGGACCAGAGCCACTTCTCGAACGTCTTCCGCCGACGGACCGGGGTCTCGCCATCGGCGTTCCGGCGCGAGGCGCGGGGGCGCTAGGCTCTAGGCCAGCCGCATGCGCTCCAGCAACTGCCCGAACCGGGGATCTCCGCGCAGCGGGTCGAGCAGGGGCTCCACCCTGAGATAGGCCAGCCAGCCGCGCCGGTCCTCCACCGCCCGGTCGAGCCATTCGAACGCCAGGTCGGCCTCGCCGAGCCCGGCGTGCATCAGCACGAAGGCTACCGGGCTCACGTAGCGCTCGCGGGACGCGGCCGTGAGGCCGTCGAGAACGCCGCGGGCCTCCGTCAGCCTGCCTCGCGCCACCGCGACCAGGCCGAGGCCGGCGGTCGCGAGCGCGGGGCTCTCGGAGCTGGCGACCGCCTCCCGGAACGCCGCGGCCGACTCGTCGTGCAGGCCGAGCTGGAGATAGGCGAGGCCGAGGAGCCGGTGGTTCTCCTCCGCGGTGGGGTTCATGGCGAGCGCGCGGCGCAGATGCTCCAGCGCTTCGGCCGGCTGCCGCGCGTAGTAGTGCAGCCAGCCCATGCTCCGGCGGATCGAGACCGACGCGGGGTCGAGCTCGATCGCCATGCGCCCCTCGGCGAGCGACTCCTCGATGCGGCCCATCGCGATGAGCAGCCAGGAGTGCCACTGCCGGGCGACCGAGTAGGCGGGGTTCAGCTCGATCGCGCGCCGGAATCGCGCCTCGGCGGCGGGCCAGTCCCAGTCGTAGATGAACGTCACCCACGCCAGCGACGTGTGCGCCTCGGCCAGGGTGTCGTCCAGCTCCAGCGCCCGGCGCGCCAGCTCCCGGGCGCGCTCCATCCCCTCCCGCACCGGCGCGCCGCGATAGTCCACCTGGAGCGCGTAGGAGTCGGACAATCCGGTGTAGGCCAGCGCGTACCCGGCGTCCTCCTCGATGGCGCGCTCGAAATACTCGATCCCCTCGGCGATCCCGGCCTGGGTCCGGCGGTTCCACCAGTAGCGGCCCTTCAGGTAGAGCTGGTAGGCGGCGAAGTTCGCGGTGTAGCGGACCGGCGGCGCCTCGCCCAGATCGCGGAGCAGCGTCGAGCGCAGCGTCGTCACGATGGTCCGCGCGATCTCGTCCTGGATCTCGAACACGTCCTTCAGCTCGCGGTCGTAGCGCTCGGACCAGAGCGTGCGGCCATCGGCCACGCCGGAGAGCTGCGCCGTGATCCTGAGCCGGGTTCCCGCCCGGCGCACCGTCCCCTCCAGCACGGCCGAGACACCGAGCCGGGCGCCGAGGTTCCGCACGTCTTCCAGCAGTCCCTTGAGGGCGAACACCGAGGTCCGCGACGCCACGTTGAGCCCTTCGACCTTGCCGAGCGCGTGGATCAGCTCGTCGGTGATGCCGTCGCTGAGATACTCGTTCTCCGCGTCGCCGCTCGCGTTCACGAACGGGAGCACCGCGATGGTCCGCGCCTCGCGCGCGGTCCCCGGGGCCGCCGCGCGAACGACCTCCGGCACCCGCGCCACCAGGGCCTCGGCGAAGTCGGCCATGCTGGGAAACCGGTCCGCCGGCTCCTTGGCCAGCGCCCGCGCCAGCGCGCGCTCGATCGCGGCCGGCACGTTGGGCCGGCGAAGGCCGACCGGGGCCGGGGCCTCGATCGCATGGCGCGCCATCGTCGCGCGGGCGCCGGTGCCGGCGAAGGGCGGCTCTCCGGCCAGCATCTCGTAGAGGACGCAGGCCAGGCTGTACTGGTCGCAGCGCCCGTCGAGACCCGGCTCCGCCGTCGCCTGCTCGGGGCTCATGTAGGCCGGCGTGCCGACCGCGAACCCCCGGTCGGTGACGTATACGCTGTCGCCTCCGGCGGCTGAGATCGCGGTGGCGACCCCGAAGTCGGCGACGACCGGCTCGCCCTCCTGCAGCAGGATGTTCTCGGGCTTGATGTCGCGGTGGATGACGCCGTGCCGGTGCGCGTATCCCAGCGCGGCCGCGACCGCGCGGGTGACCCGGAGGGCCACGTCCACCGGCAGGGGGCCCTCGCGGGCCAGCCGGTTGCGGAGACTCTCGCATCCGGCGTAGGGCATCACGAAGTAGAGCAGCCGGGGCCCGTCGGCCCGCTCGGGCTCGATCTCGCCGGAGTCGTGGAGCGGCAGGATCTGGGGATGGGCCAGGCGCGCGGCGATCCGGATCTCGCGGAGAAACCGCTGGGGCTCGTAGGCCGCGCCCGGCACCGGCCGGAGCACCTTGATCGCGACCTTCCGGCCGTGCTTGAGGTCCTCGGCCAGGTAGACGATGGATGCGGCCCCGCGGCCGATCTCCTCGTCCAGGCGGTACCGGTCGGCCAGGAGACCGCCGGGCAGCGCGAGCTGCGTGGGGTGAGAGGTCACGCCGGAAAAGTACATTCCCGTCCAGCGGCGCGGCTGAGAGACCAGGTCATCCCACTACTACGTCCCGACCCCCCGGGAGAGTTCCCGCACGAACCGGCCGATCTCGCCGAAGTACGCCGCCGAGTCGACCTCGAACGCATCCCCGTGGCCCCCCTGGAGCGGCACGAACCGCTTGGGCGGGGCCGCCGCCTCGAACAGGCGGCGGCCATGGGCGAAGGGGACGACCTCGTCGGCGCGGGCGTGAAGGAAGAGCTTGGGGAGGGTCAGTCTCCCGACCCGCTCGATGGACGGATACCTGCTCGCGGCGATCCAGCGAACCGGGGCGTAGGGGAACAGCTCCTGGGCCCGCTCCACCACCGACGCGAGCGCGCCGTCCAGAATCAGACCGGCCGCCGGAACCCGGCCCACCAGCTCGACCGCCACCGCGGAGCCGAGCGAATGGCCGAACACGACTATCCGCTCCGCCGGCACGCCCAGCGTGTCTCTCAGGTACCGGTACGCCGCCTCGGCGTCGCGGTAGAGGCCCTGCTCGGTCGGCGCCCCTTCGCTCTCGCCGTAGCCGCGATAGTCGAACGCGAAGAGGCTCAGCCCCAGGGCGCGGAGCCCGGCGTAATGCTGCGGGCGCCCGGCCTCCGAGATGTTTCCCGCGTTGCCGTGGCAGATGAGCAGCCAGTACCCCTCGCCGCCCCCGGCCGGCATGACCCAGCCCACCAGCCGGACGCCGTCCGAGGCCGCGAGCTCGACCCGGCGCACCCGGAGCCCGAGCTCCGGCGGCGGGTCCACCAGGGCCCGGCTGCCGCCGGGTGCGTAGAGCAGGCGGGATTCACTCAACCGGAGGATGACGAGCACGACGAGGTAGCAGAGCGCGGCGACCACGAGCAGCCGCAGGACGCCGGTCACGTCGCGTAGTAGCGGCCGCCCTGGCGGGCCATCTCGGCGAGGGCCGGCGCCGGACGGAAGCGCTCGCCGTACTGGTCCTCCAGCTCGTGCAGGGTCGAGACCACCCGCGACGCGCCGAGATCGTCGATGGTCCGGAGAGGGCCGCCGCGGAACGCGGGGAAGCCGATGCCGTAGATCGCGCCGATGTCGCCGTCCCGCGCGCTCCGCACCACCTCCTCCGCGCATGCGGCCGCGGCCTCGTTGAGCATGGCGTAGACCAGCCGGCGCTCGATCAGCTCGGGGCTGACGTCCTCCGCCCGCCGGGTCCCGAGCAGGCCGTAGACGGAGGTGTCGGGGCCGGCCTTGTGCCTGTCGCGATAGCGATAGAACCCGCGGCCGTTCTTCCGGCCGAGGCGGCCGGCGGCGAGCATGCGGTCGAGCGCGTTCCCGGTCTTCATCCGGTCGCCGAAGGCCGCGCCCATGGTCTCCGCCGCCTTGTGCGCGACGTCGAGCCCGACCTCGTCCAGCAGCGCGACGGGGCCCACCGGAAAGCCCCAGGCCGTCATCGTCCGATCGATCAGCTCGATGGGCACGCCTTCGGCCACCATCAGGCCGGCCTCGTTGAGGTAGGGCGAGAGGATGCGGTTCACCCAGAACCCCGGGCGGTCGCCGACCACGATCACCGTCTTTCCCATCCGCCGGCCGAAGCGCACGGCCGTGACGATCGCCTCGGGGGCGGTGGCCTGGGTGGGGATCACCTCCAGCAACGGCATCTTCTCGACCGGGGAGAAGAAGTGCATGCCCAGCACCCGCTCGGGCCGCAGCGCCTCGGCCGCGATCTCGTGGATCGGGATGGTGGACGTGTTGCTGGCGAAGATGGTGTCCGGCCGGGTCACGGCCTCGACCTCGGCCAGCACCCGGCGCTTGATCGCCAGATCCTCGAAGACCGCCTCGATCACCAGGTCGGCGCGGCCGAAGCCGGCGTAGGTGTCGCCGCCGGAGAGGAGGGCGCTGAGCCGCTCGTGCTGCGGCCGGGTGATGCGGCGGCGCTCCAGCCGGCTCGCCAGGATGGCGTTCGCAGCGCCGAGCCCCTTCCCCACCCGGGCCAGATCGGCGTCCTTGAGCCGGGTATCCACCTCGACGTTGACGACCGCCGTCCCGGCGATGCCGGCGCCCATGAATCCCGCCCCCACCACGCCCAGCCGGCGGATCTGCCGGGGGCTGGCGGTGCCCGCCGCGATCCCGTCGTCCTTCTTGAGCGCCGTCGTGGCGAAGAAGATCTGCACCAGCTTGCGGGAGACGTCGCCCACGGCGAGATGGCCGAACGCGTGGTGCTCCTCGGCGAGTCCGGCGGTGATGCCGTGCTCCAGACCGACGCGGACCGTCTCCAGCGCGGCGAGCGGCGCGGGGTAGTGGCCGCCGGTCCGCTTGAGCACCTGCGCCTTGGCGCCGCGATACACCAGCCGGCGGCCCGCCGGTGTGCGATCGAGGACGAGCCCGGGCAGCCCGCCGCGCGGCTGGCGCCGCGGCAGCCCGCCCCGCACCAGCCGCTCCGCCGCGGCGATCGCGGTGTGAAGCAGGATGCTGCGCGGCACGACCTCGTCCACCAGTCCGATCCGCAGGGCCTTCGACGCGCGCTCGCTCCTGCCGGTCAGGATCATGTCGAGCGCGGCGCGGAGTCCGATCAGCTGGGGCAGCCGCTGGCACCCGCCGGCACCCGGAATGAGTCCGAGCTGCACCTCGGGCAGGCCGAGCTGGGTCTTGGGATGGTCGGTCGCGACGCGATAGTGGCAGGCGAGCGCCAGCTCGAGGCCCCCGCCGAGGCAGGCGCCGTGGATCGCCGCGACGACCGGCTTCGGCAGCGTCTCCACCCGGCTCACCATCTCCTGGCCCTCGAAGCTCAGCCGCTCGGCCTCGGCCTGGGTCGTGAGGGCGGTGAACTCCTCGATGTCCGCCCCGGCGATGAAGGTGTCCGGCTTGCCGGAGACCAGCACCACGCCCTTGATGTCGGCGTCGTCGCGGAGCCTGATGAGCAGCGCCTCGAACTCGACCTTGACGGCCGCGGTGAGCTTGTTGACCGGCTCGCCCGGGAGGTCGAAGGTGACGACGGCGATGGAGCCGTGCAGCTCGGTGGTGAATGCGGACACGGCGGCCCTATCGCTCCAGCACCATGGCGTAGCCCATGCCGCCCTGCGCGCAGATGGAGACGAGCCCGAACTGGACGTCCCGGCGGCGCATCTCGTTCGCGAGCGTCGTGATCAGGCGGCCGCCCGTGGCCGCGAACGGGTGTCCGATCGCGATCGAGCCGCCCATCACGTTGGTGCGCTCCCAGTCCACTTCGCCCACCGGTCCGGCGAGACCCAGCCGCTCGGCCCAGGCCTGCGATCCCCACGCCTGCACGTTGGAGAGCACCTGCGCCGCGAAGGCCTCGTGGATCTCGAAGAGCCCCATGTCCCCCCAGGAGAGACCGGCGCGCTCCAGCGCCTTCGGCACCGCGTAGACCGGGCCCATGAGGAGCTGCCATCCCGGGTCCACCGCGGCCACGGCGTAGCTGCGCAGGTACGCCAGCGGCTGGTAGCCGAGGGCGGCGGCCTTCTCCTCGGCCATGAGCAGCACCGCCGACGCGCCGTCGGTGAGGGGCGAGGAGTTGCCGGCGGTCACCGAGCCGTATCGCCGGTCGAACACCGGCCGCAGGCCCGCGAGGGCCTCGAGGGAGGTGTCGGCGCGGATACCGTTGTCGGCGGTGATCGGCTGGTCCATGTTCCGGCCGCCGAACCAGGGCGCGATCTCGGCCGCGAGCCGGCCGTCGGCGGTGGCGGCGGCCGCGCGCTGGTGACTCCGAAGCGCGACCTCGTCCTGCGCCTCGCGGCCGATGTGGTTCTCCTTCGCCATCTTCTCGGCCGACTGCCCCATGCTCTCCCCGGTCGAGGGCTCCGCGATCGCCGGTGTCACCGGAATCAGGTCGCGAGGGCGGGTTCGCCCGAAGGCGGCGACCCGGCCGCCCATGCTCCGGGCCCGGCCCGCATCCACCAGCACGCGACTGAAGCGGCGGGAATGGAGGATCGGGATGTCGGAGAGCGACTCGACGCCGCCGGCGAGGATCGTGTCGGCATTGCCCAGCGCGATCTGATCGGCCGCATTGGCGACGGCCTGCGCCGAGGAGGCGCAGGCGCGGTTGAGCGTGTAGGCCGGTACGCTGGGGAGGAGCTGCGGGAGAAGGCTCACCTCTCGGCCGACGTTCGGCGCGAGGACCGATGGCACCACCTGGCTGAAGATCACCTCGTCCACTTCCCGCCCGTCGAGCTCGCTGCGGAAGAGCAGCTCGCGCGCTGCGTGCCGCGCCAGAGCCACCGCGGAGACGTCCCGGAATGCGGTGCCGCTCTTCGCGAACGGCGTGCGTATCCCCGCGACGATGGCGACCCGTCGGCCGGGCCGGGACTGTGGCATGTTGCTCCGGGTGAGAGGGGGGACTTACTTCTTTACGGCCAGGACGCTCGCGACCGCCCGCCACCGCTCGGCGTCGACGGCTTCCAGCACCTCGCGGCCGTGTACGGCCGTGAGCGGTGCGATCAGCCGTGCCAGCTCACCGTGACGGAGCAGGTGGTGGTCCGAGGCAGGACCCCAGCCGAGCTCCCGCTGGGTGCTCAGGAACGTCTCCATCATCAGGAAGCCGCCAGGCTCGATCAACTCGATTATCTGGGGCATCTTGGCCCGGTCAAGATAATTGAACACGAGAACCGCATCAAAACCGCCGAGGCGCGGCCACGGCTGGTCGAGATCGGCCGCGACCCACTCGATGGCCAGGCCCTGGGCCTCCGCCCGCTCCCGCCCGGCGGTCAGACGTGCCTCGTCCCGGTCTATCGCGGTGACCCGGCCCCCAAGCGCCGCGGCGGCCAGACTGTGGCGGCCTTCGCCGCAGGCCAGATCCAGGACCCGCGCCCCAGGACCGATCCGATGACCGTGCCACAGAAACCAGGTGCTGGGCCGGATGGACCGCGAGACGGGAGGCATGGTCACGGGCGGCTGTCCTCACAGCGGGCGGCGCTCGACCAGCTCGCGGCGGAGCCGGCGGACATCCTGGTGATCGGCGGCGGCATCACCGGCGCGGGAGTCGCTCGCGACGCGGCGATGCGGGGACTCCGCGTGGTGCTGGTGGAGCAGAGCGACCTCGGCTCGGGCACCAGCTCGCGCTCCAGCCGTCTGGTGCACGGCGGCCTGCGCTACCTGGAGACCGGAGACCTGCGCCTGGTGCTGGAGGCCAATCGGGAGCGGCGGATCCTGCTCCGGATCGCCCCGCACCTGGTCTGGCCGCTGCGCTTCGTGTTTCCGCTGCACCGGGGAGACCGGCTGTCACTGGTGCGGCTGGGCGCCGGAATGTGGCTCTACGATCTCCTCGCCATGTTCCGCAATGTGCGGATGCACCGCATGCTGGGCAAGCGCGCCCTGCTCGAGGCCGAGCCGATGCTGCGGGAGCGCGGGCTCCGGGGAGGCGCCAGGTTCTACGACGCCCAGTGCGACGACGCGCGGCTGGTGCTGGCCACGGCGCGCTCGGCGATGCATCACGGGGCGCTGGTCGCCAACTACACGGCGGTGCTCTCGCTGGAGCGGACCGCCGGCCGGGTGGTCGGCGCCGAGGTGGAGGACCGGCTCACCGGCGAGCGGGCGACGATCAGGGCCAGCGTCGTGGTGAACGCCGCCGGGCCGTGGGCCGACCGGATCCGCACCATGGAGGACGCCGCCGCCGCCCGGCTGCTCCAGCCGACCAAAGGCGTCCACATCGTGGTGGACCGGAGCCGGCTCGATCACCGTGACGGCATCATCTTCCTGAGCCCGATAGACGGCCGGGTGCTGTTCATCCTTCCCTGGCGCGATCTCTCCTACATCGGCACCACCGACACCGACACCACGGAGACCCCCGACCACCTCCAGGTGACGCCGGACGAGATGGTGTATCTCCTCCGCTCGGCGAACGCCCGCTTCCCCGGCGCGAGACTCGGCCTGGAGGACATCCGCGGCGCGTGGGCCGGCCTGCGGCCCCTGCTGGCGAACAGCGCGGCGACGACGGAGAGCGGGCGCTCCCGCGAGCACGCGATCGTGCAGGGCTCGGGCGGGATGATCACCGTGGTCGGGGGGAAGCTGACGACCTACCGCACGATGGCGAAGGAGACCGTGGACCGGGCGGTGCGCGAGCTCCGCCTCCGCGAGGGGCGGCCGCGCGCGGTGGAGGCCGCCACCGACCGGGAGCCGCTGCCCGGCGGGGAGACCGACGACTTCACCGAGTTCCGGGCCCGGGGGCTCGAGCTGGGCGTGGTGCCGGAAAGCGTGGAGCATCTGATCCGCCACTACGGCACCGAGGCCGCGGGGATCTACAACCTGGGGGCCGTGGACCGCCGCCTCCTCCGCCGGTTGCTGCCGCCGCACCCCGCGATCGAGGCCGAGGTGCTGCATGCGGTGCGGCGGGAGCTGGCGCAGACGGTCGAGGAC
>CAMPKP010000121.1 GCA_946887295.1 uncultured Gemmatimonadota bacterium
AGGCCGGAGAGCGGTACCGTGGGGGCGGGTTGAGCGCGCCGGCGGGCGGGGACGCGAGGTGAGAGCGCCGCTGGTGATCCTGGCCGGCGCGCTGGCGCTCCTGTCCGCGGCGGTGCCGCCGCCCCAGGGGGACTGGCGGGCGGTGCTGGACCTCGCGGGCGGCGAGCTCCGCTTCGGCCTGACGCTCGAGGAACGCGGCTCCGAGTGGAAGGGCCGGCTTTGCAACGGCGCGAGTTGCCAGCCGTTCTCATCGGTACGGCTGGGCGGGGACAGCCTGGTGCTGGAGATCGCGGACTATGCGGCGACGATCACCGCCCGGGTGTCGGGCGACTCGCTGGTCGGCGCGTACCGGAATGTCGGGAATCGCGGCCCCCGGGTAATCCCATTCCGCGCCTCACGCGGACGCTGGGCGGCGAGCCGCGCGCCGGAGCGGCTGCTCGGACGATGGGACGCGATCTGGATCGGGGATTTCGGCAGCAGCCCCCGGGTGATCGAGCTGCGCGACGGCGACGCCGGGATGGAGGGCACCATCATCTCCAACACCGGCGACTATGGCCACTTCACCGGAGCGGTGAAGGGCGACAGCTTCGCGCTGTACCACTTCGACGGCTCCTACGTCTACCTGCTCACCGGAGCGGTGAGCGGCGGGCCCGGCAAGCCCGACACCCTGCGTGGCCTCTTCCATGCCGGGCTCCGCACGCAGATCCCCTGGATGGCGGTGCGAAGCAGCGGGGCTCCCCACCTCAGGGCGCTCACCGAGAACACGCGGGCTGACACGACCGAGCCGTTTCGCTTCGCCTTCCCGGACCTCGACGGCCGCGTGGTGACGGAGCGGGACCCGCGCTTCGCCGGCAAGGTCGTCCTGGTGGACGTCTTCGGCACCTGGTGCCCGACCTGTCACGACGCGGCACCGGAGCTGGTGAAGCTCTACCGGAAGTACCACGGGCGCGGGCTGGAGATCGTGGGGCTGGCCTACGAGGTCTCAGGAGATACGGCGGCGGACCGGCGTCAGGTGCGGCGATACCGGGAGAAGTTCGGCGTTCCGTACACACTGCTGCTCGCCGGGGTCAACGACACCGAGGCGGCGGCGGCCACCCTGCCCCAGCTCCAGGGCTTCACCTCGTTCCCCACCACGATCTTTCTCGGCCGAGACGGCAAGGTGCGCCGGATTCACGCCGGCTTCTACGGGCCGGCGACGGGAGCGCAGCATGCGCGGCTCGTCAGCGACTGGGAGCGGGAGGTGGAGCGGCTGCTTTCAGCTTCACCCCCGCGGCCGACGCCTCGGGGTCCACCCTGAGCCCGATCCACTCCCCGACGAGCGCGTGGCCGGGCACGCCGCACAGCAGCCAGTACCAGCCCTGCTCCTCGGCCACGAACGTGGTGTGGTCGGCCTCGCCGCCGGAGAGGCCCGCCGTCACGCTCCGGCTCAGGGCGTTGGTGAACGCGGGGCGGCCGCCCTCGGTGGGCAGCTTCTCGCGCTCGGCCATGACCACCAGGCTGTGCCTGCCGGCCGAGTCAGCCGACCGCCAGTCCCAGCGCACGGTCCATCCGAGCGGCACCACCACCTGGGCCCCGCCCTCCCGGTAGCCGTTCAGGAGGGCCGAGGGGGCGCCAGGGGGCGCGGTGACCTCGAGCGTGAGGGTCACCGTGCGGGCGGCGGAATCGGAGACGATCCACGGCACCGGCTCGACGGCCGGCGGGCTCTGCCCGGCCAATGGCGCGGCGGGCAGCAGGGAAAGCGCGAGGACGGGAAGCAGGCGGGACGAGCTCACAGGGGCTCTGGCCTCGCCTGCCGGTGACCGATAGCTTCAGGCATCCGGAAAATCTAATACCCAGGAGACATGGGATGGCGGGCTTACTCTCGCGCGAACGGATCATCGCGAAGCCGGGCTTCAACCGGTGGCTGGTGCCGCCCGCGGCCCTCGCCATTCATCTCTCCATCGGCATGGCCTACGGCTTCAGCGTCTTCTGGCTGCCGCTGAGCCGCGCCGTGGGCATCACCAAGCCGGTACCGTGTCCCGAGGGCATCAGCTTCCTGCAGGAGATGGTCGCCACCTCCTGCGACTGGAAGATCAGCACGCTCCAGTGGATGTTCATCCTGTTCTTCGTCTTCCTCGGCTCCTCGGCGGCGGTCTTCGGCCGCTGGCTGGAGCATGCGGGGCCGAGGAAGGCCGGGGTCGTGGCCGCCCTCTGCTGGTCGGGCGGGTTCATGATCTCCGCGCTCGGCGTACATCTGCACCAGATCTGGCTGATGTGGCTCGGCTCCGGCGTCATCGGCGGCTGCGGCCTGGGACTGGGTTACATCTCCCCGGTGTCCACCCTCATCAAGTGGTTCCCCGACCGGCGAGGCATGGCCACGGGCATGGCGATCATGGGGTTCGGCGGGGGCGCGATGATCGGGGCGCCTCTGGCCGACATCCTCATGAAGCACTACGCCACGCCGACGTCGGTCGGAGTGATGGAGACCTTCGTCACGTTGGGGGCGATCTACTTCGTGGCGATGCTGGCCGGGGCGTTCGGGTACCGGGTGCCGGCGGCGGACTGGAAGCCGGCCGGCTGGACTCCGGCGGCGGCGAAAGGCGGCATGATCACCAGCCGGCACGTGCACGTGGACCAGGCCTGGAAGACTCCCCAGTTCTGGCTGCTCTGGAGCGCGCTCTGCCTCAACGTGACTGCCGGCATCGGAGTGATCGGCATGGCTTCGCCGATGATCCAGGAGGTGTTCGGCGGGCGGCTGGTCGGTCTGCCCGGGGTGCCGCTGCGGGAGCTGAACCAGGCTCAGCAGGCGCAGCTCGCGACCATCGGCGCGGCGTTCGCCGCCCTGCTCAGCGTCTTCAATATCGGAGGCAGGATCGGCTGGGCTTCGGCGTCGGACTACATCGGCCGGAAGCGGACCTACGCCATCTTCTTCGCCCTGGGCACGCTGCTGTATGCTTTGGCTCCGTTCGCCGGCCGGATCGGCAACGTGACGCTCTTCGTGGTGATCTTCTGCGTGATCCTCACCATGTACGGCGGCGGGTTCGCGACCATCCCGGCCTACCTCTCGGACATCTTCGGCACCCAGTTCGTCGGCGCGATTCACGGACGCATCCTCACCGCCTGGTCGGCCGCGGGGATCCTCGGGCCGGTGCTGATCGGCTACATCCGCGAGTACCAGATCGAGCGGGGGTTTCCCGCCGCGCAGGCGTACAACGTCACCATGTACGTCCTGGTGGCACTGCTGGTGGTGGGCTTCTTCTGCAACCTGGCCGTCCGCCCCGTGTCGGAGGGCTGGTACATGTCGGAGGCGGACGTGGAGCGGGAGCGGTCGCTGCTGGGGGGCGTGCCTCGGCGGGCCTGAGGCGTTGCATAAAATCCCTACTCCCCGAATATTGTTTCACCAGGTAACCTCCGCCCGGAGACGCCCCAATGGCAGCTGACGACAGGTCCGAGGTCCCGTCCCCGGGCAGTTGGCTCCTGGTCGGGGTCGCCTGGCTGCTGGTGTCGGTGCCGCTCCTGTGGGGGATCTGGACCACTCTGGCCAAGGCGGCGGTGCTGTTCCGCTAGCTCGGCCCACCGCCCTGCGGGCCCTATCCTGAAGCGCAAGTTTTTGCACCGTATGGAGTTGAAGCGACTCGACAGGGTCAGGACGGCTCACCGTCGGGATTTCGGGGGCTTGACGCCCGCACCCGGTGAAACAGATTGTAAGCCGTTCATTCACTTAGCGCTTCCCAGAAACCGCCCCGGCCCTCTGGGCCGTTGCCGATCCAGCGGCATCACCGGCCGCGATACCGACATCGTACATGCACAGGCATGCGGGCCCCCCGCCCGCCGATCCCCGGCAGACGAGCGGCTCTCATGTAGATGGGCTACTCCGAGGCAAACCTTGACCCCCGAGGGAGAGTGCGTATGACGATGAGGCCGGGTTGGTCTGTGGTCCCCATGCTCCTGGTACTGGCAGGGCCGCTGGCCGCACAAGGCGGTGACTGGACCACGTACGGCGGAAACGACTGGAATCAGCGCTACTCCACCCTCAAACAGATCAGCACCAGCAACGTGGCCCAACTGGTGCCCCGCAAGATCTTCCAGACGGGCATCACGCGCCTGGGCTCCTTCGAGAACACGCCGATCGTCCAGAACGGGGTCATGTACGTCACGACGCCGTACAACACCGCGATGGCGTACGATCTCAACACCAACAAGGAGCTGTGGCGCTACGATCACAAGCTCGGTACCACGATCTTCTGCTGCGGCCCCAACAATCGCGGAGTCGCGATCCACGGAGGGGCCCACGTCTACATGGGGACCCTCGACGCCCATCTGGTCGCCCTCGACGCCAAGACCGGCAAGGTCCTGTGGGACAAGGAAGTCGCCGACCCGGCCTTCGGCTACAGCATCACCCATGCGCCGCTCGTGGTGGGCGACAACATCATCGTCGGCGTCTCCGGCGGTGAGTACGGCATTCGCGGCCACGTCACCGCCTACAACGCCGGCAGCGGCGAGCAGGTGTGGCGCTGGTACTCGATCCCGGCGCCCAACGGCGACCCGACCTTCGACGAAAAGGCGCCCAACGGCTGGTGGGGCACCTGGGCCACGAAGGCCGAGGAGGCCGACCTGCACCGCGACATCGCCAAGGAGAAGGCCGACAGCGCCAAGTACGCCGATGCCTGGCAGCGCGGCGGTGGCGGCGTGTGGATGACGCCGGCCTACGACAAGGAGTCCAACACCCTTTACGTCACGGTGGGCAATCCGTCACCGGACCTCGACGGCAGCGTGCGGCCGGGCGACAACCTCTACACCGACGGCGTGGTGGCCATCGACGCCACCAGCGGCAAGACCAAGTGGTACTACCAGACCGTGCCCCACGACGTCTGGGACCTCGATGCGGTCTCCCCGCCGGTGGTCACCAAGCTCGGCAACCAGAAGGTCGTGGTCCACGCCGGCAAGACGGGCTGGATGTACGTGCTCGACGCGGGGACCGGCAAGCTGGTCCGCAAGAGCACCAACTTCGTGCCCCACGAGAACATCTTCGCCCTGCCCACGCCGGAAGGCACCCGGATGCTGCCGGGCGCGAACGGTGGCGCGGAGTGGTCGCCCATCGCGATCGATCCGAACCTGAACTACGCCTTCGTCGCGGCGCTGCACCAGCCGATGCACTACAAGGTCCACAGCGCGCCGTGGGAGAAGGGCCGCCTCTGGCTGGGCTCGGCCTTCGTGGCGATTCCGGGCGAGGAGCAGTACGGGCTCTACAGCGCGGTGGACCTCAAGACCGGCAAGATCGCCTGGCAGAACAAGGTCCCCCAGCCGATGATGGGCGGGGCGCTCGCCACGGCCGGCGGGCTCACCTTCACCGGCGAAGGGAACGGCAACTTCAACGCCTACGACTCCAAGTCCGGCAAGCTGCTGTGGCAGTTCAACGGCGGCGCGGGCTGCAACTCGGCCCCGATGACCTTCACCCACGGTGGAGAGCAGTTCGTCGCGGTGGCGTGCGGAGGAAATTTCCAGCTCAGCTATCCGCTCGGTGACGCGCTCCTGGTTTTCGGCCTCCCGAAGGCCAGGAAGTAACCCGTTGAACCCGGCCGGTCGGGCTCCCGAGCACCGGGGTCCCGCCGGCCGATTCGTTTCCGCATGACGACTCGCTGGTGGTGGACGGCTCTGGCGGCCGTGGGGGTTCTCGGCGTGCAGGCGTGGTCGGCGCAGGAGCCGGCCCGCCACTGGATCGAGCGCGACGGGACCGATTGGGGCCGGATGGGACATGAAGCGCAGACCGCATACGTGGAGGGATTCCTGGCCGGCGCGGCATTTGGCCAGGCGGCGGAGCGATCCTGCTCCACGCAGGAGCTCCGAGCGCAGCGACAGGGCTGCGAATGGACCGGCGACTCGGCCGGTCTCACTCGGGCGATCGGGGAGCTCCGCCGGACCGGCGGGTTCCGCTTCCCGTACGGCGCAAACGTCTACGCAAGCCGGATCAGCGACTACTACTGGTGGCACAACCAGCGGCCGTTGCCAACCTGGTACGCGTTCTGGGAGGTGAACTCGATCCTCACTCGCCCGAACTGACATCCGCGCCCGAGCGCGGTCCGAGTTGTTGGTGCAGGAATTCGTCCCGGAGGTTGACTGTCGTTGGCGGTCATTTCTTCATTGAGGGAGACGCACCTATGAAGCGAGTCGCACTGTTGTGCTTGGGTCTGGCGTTAGGCGCGGCGCAGGCCGCCGAAGCCCAGCTCACGATGCAGATGAGCAACGGCTGGAGCTTCACTTTCGCCGGCAACGTGAACGCGTTCGCCGTGTATGACGACGTGAGCGAGGGCGGCATCGCCGCCACCCCGGGTGGCATCGTGGGAGCGGGTGATGCGCTCGGTGGAAAGGGAGCGTTCGGGATCCGCACCGGCCTGCTGCCGGCCTTCGCGGTACTGGACGCCAAGGGCAAGGAAGGGGAGACCGATCTCGGGGTGCACTTCGGGTTCGCGCCCCAGATCCAGTGCTCGTACACCGGCGGTCAGAATCCCAGCGCGGGCGGACAGGGCCACGACTGCTTCGGGGCCCAGATCGACATGCGTCAGGTCTTCCTGACCGTGGGCGGGAGCTGGGGTCAGATCCTCGCCGGCCGCGAGCTCGGCCTCTTCGGCCGCCAGGCCATCCTGAACGACCAGACCCTGTTCGGCGTCGGCGCGACCGGCGGTCCGGACGGCGGCGGCACGACCCTCGGCCGCATCGGCTTCGGCTACATCTATCCGCAGTTCAAGGCGCAGATGACGTACTCGACGGTGGCCGGTCGTCCGGCCCAGCTGTCGATCGGTATCTTCCAGCCCGCCACCAACCCGCCCTACACGACGGTGCAGCTGCCGCGCGTCGAGGCGGAGGGCGTCTGGAGCGCCGGCAACACCAAGGTCTGGGTCGGCGCACTGGCCCAGAGCAACAAGACCCCCGACGTCGGCGGCGCCTCTGAAAACGCCTTCGCCTGGGGCGGCAACGCGGGCGTCCGCTTCGGCACGCCGGTATTCTCGGTGACGGCCTCCGGCTACTACGGCAAGGGCATCGGGACCACGCTGATGTTCCTCAACGGCACCGCTGGAACCGGTCTCGGCGGCGACGACCTCCGCAAGTCGCTGGGCGGGTACGGCCAGGTCACGGTGACCCCGGCCAACAGCAAGGTCACGCTCGCGGGCAGCTGGGGCATCAGCATCCTCGATGCCGCGGACGCCGACCTGGTGGACTTCAAGACCAAGAACTGGCTGGCGTCGGGCGGGATCTACTTCCAGGCCACCAAGTCCCTCAAGGTCGTCGGCGAGTTCAACTACGCCGTCACCGAGGACGACGTGGACGCGACCGACAAGAACAAGGAGATCGCCCCGGCATTCGGTCTGATGCTGTTCTTCTGATCGGGTCGGTGTTTCGCAGTCTCCGGCGGCCTCCTCAGGGAGGCCGCCGGTTCTTTTGCACCCCTGGCCCCGTTACATTCCGGCGCCCGTCGATCAGTCCTTCTTCCCTTACGCGAGGCGCTCCGCCGATGCGCTCCTCCGCCCGCCTGGCCCTGTGCATGTTGGCCGCGTGCAGCAATGCACCGCTGGCGACGACTCTGACCTCCACGAGTCCGTCTCCGGCCCCGGACGTGTTCCAGTGTGCCCGGGACCAGCTCAAGGCCCTGCGGTTCGACCAGACCTCGGTCGACGTGGACGCCCGGCGCGTGACGGCGCGGCGGTTCGACGACAAGGCCCGCCGCCCCGACGTGCAGTTCCGGCGGATGGTCGACCGCATCGAAGTCGAGGCCGTTCCGTCGGAGGACGGAGCGACGCAGCTCGAAGTCCTCGCCCGCACCTTCGGGGAGTACACCACGCAGCGGGGACCGACCGAGAACGAGGAGAAGGCCTCGGAGGGCGTGCTGGCCGCCGCCCAGGCCGTCGTGCAGAAGTGCAGCCAGCCGGTGGATTCCACCTCCATCCCGGGCTAGCTTTCGCCGATCGAAGGACGATCCGCGATTCCGGAGAGTGAGCGAGTGGCGGTTCCGCTGGTACAACTGACCCGCTCGGCGTCCAGCACGCCGGACGGCCCCTCCCCCGCCGCCCCGGCGCCGGCACGCAAGCCATCCTGGCTCAAGGTGAAGGCGCCCGGCGGCCCCAACTACGCGCACATCAAGACCCTGATGCGCGAGCTGGGCCTCCACACCGTCTGCGAAGAGGCGCGCTGCCCCAACATCGGGGAGTGCTGGGAGCACAAGGCCGCCACTTTCATGATCCTGGGCGACGTGTGCACCAGGAACTGCACCTACTGCGCCGTCTCGCACGGCACGCCCCGGGCGTTCGACCCCCTGGAGCCGGTGAGGCTGGCCGAGGCGGTCGAACGGATGGGACTGGCACACGTCGTGATCACGTCGGTGGACCGGGACGACCTTCCCAACGGGGGCGCCGAGGCGTTCGCCGGGTGCATCACGGAGATCCGGCGGCGGCTCCCGAAGACGACGGTCGAGGTGTTGATCCCCGACTTCAAGGGCTCGGAGCGCGCGCTGCGGATCGTGATGGACGCCCGCCCCGACATCCTGAACCACAATCTGGAGACGGCGGAGCGGCTCTACCGGCTGGCCCGGCCGGGCGGCCGCTACGAGCGAGCGCTCGAGCTGCTGGTCCGCGCGCGAGGCATGGTGCCCGACGGGCTCACCAAGTCGGGGATCATCCTCGGCATGGGCGAGGAATGGGACGAGCTGCTGGTCTGCATGCGCGACCTCCGGCGAAGCGACGTGGACATCCTGACGCTGGGGCAGTACCTCCGACCCTCCGCGGGCCACCTGCCGGTGGCGCGCTACTACACCCCCGACGAGTTCGCCGAGCTGCGCGAGATCGGACTGGACATGGGATTCACCCACGTGCAGTCCAGCCCGCTCACGCGCTCCTCGTACCACGCCTGGGAGCAGGTGAGAGCCTGATGGCGACGACCGCCCGCACCCGCCCCCGCCCCCGCGGCGGGCTCGACCCCGAGCGCGCCGACCTCTACCGGCACTGGCTCCGGCAGATGCTCCTGATCCGGCGGTTCGAGGAGAAGGCCGGTGAGGCCTACAGCCTCGGCAAGATCGGTGGCTTCTGCCACCTCTACATCGGACAGGAGGCGGTGGCGGTCGGGAGCCTCGCCGCGCTCGGCGCGGACGACTACATCACCTGCTCCTACCGGGAGCACGGCCACGCCCTGGCCCGCGGCATGACCCCGCGGACCGTGATGGCCGAGCTGTTCGGCAAGGCGGCCGGCTCCTCCAAGGGCAAGGGCGGGTCGATGCACCTGTTCGACGCCTCTCTCGGCTTTCTGGGCGGCCACGGCATCGTCGGCGGACACATCCCGCTGGCCACCGGCATGGCGTTCGCCGCGAAGTACCGGGGCACGAAGCAGGTGGCCGTGTGCTATTTCGGCGAGGCGGCGGTGAACAACGGCGCCTTCCACGAGGCGCTCAACATGGCGGCGCTCTGGAAGCTGCCCGTGATCTACCTGTGCGAGAACAACCGCTACGGGATGGGCACGGCGCTCGAGCGGGCCAGCGCGATCTACGACATATCGGAGCGCGCCTCGTCCTACGACATGGCCAACGAGGTGGTGGATGGCCAGGACGTCCTGATCATGCACGCCGCGATGGAGCGCGCGGTGCAGCGGGCCCGCACCGACAAGGTGCCCACGCTGCTCGAGGTGCGCACCTACCGCTTCATGGGCCACTCCATGTCGGACCCGATCCACGGCCACTACCGCACGAAGGAGGAGGTCGAGGACCAGCGCAAGCGCGACCCGATCGCCATGTGGTCGCAGCGGCTCATCGCCCAGGACCTCATGGACGAGGCCGGCGTGAGGGCGCTGGACAAGGAGGTCATCCAGGAGGTGGAGGACGCGTATCAGTTCGCGGATCAGGCTCCCGATCCGGAGGCGGAGGAGCTCTACCGGGACGTGTATGCGGACGCGTGACGCTACCCTGCGCGGCGACGGCGGGCGCGGAACCAGCCGGATCGGGAGCTGATCGAAGATGGCCGTCGTCACCTACCGCGACGCGTTGAACCAGGCTCTCCGCGAGGAGATGCAGCGCGACCCCGACGTGTTCCTCATGGGTGAAGAGGTCGGGGTCTACCAGGGCGCGTACAAGGTGAGCCGCGGGCTGCTCGACGAGTTCGGTCCCATGCGGGTGGTGGACACACCCATCACGGAGCTCGGCTTCGCGGGCGTCGGCGTGGGGGCCGCGATGGTGGGCCTTCGCCCGGTCGTCGAGTTCATGACCTGGAACTTCGCGCTGCTCGCCATCGACCAGCTGGTCAACTCCGCGGCCAAGATGCGCTACATGTCGGGAGGCCAGGTGGGCGTGCCGGCGGTCTTCCGCGGTCCCGGGGGCTCGGCGCTGCAGCTGGCCTCCCAGCACTCCCAGGCCTTCGAGAGCTACTACGCGCACGTGCCCGGGCTCAAGGTGGTCATGCCGGCGACGCCCGCGGACGCCAAGGGCCTGCTCAAGAGCGCGATCCGGAGCGACGACCCGATCGTGTTCATCGAGGGCGAGATGCTCTACAACACCAAGGGTGAGGTTCCGGAAGGCGAGCACGTGGTCCCGCTCGGGCAGGCCGACGTGAAGCGGAGCGGTGGCGACGTCACCATCGTGTGCCACTCCAAGACCGTCTCGATCGCCTTGAAGGCCGCGGAGGACCTGGCCGGCGAAGGCATCGAGGCGGAGGTCGTGGATCTGCGCACCATCCGCCCTCTCGATTCGGAGACCGTGCTGAGCTCGGTCGCGCGGACCCACCGCTGCGTGGTGGCCGAGGAAGGGTGGCCGTTCGCCGGGGTCGGTGCGCAGGTGGTCGACACCATCCAGCGCGAGATCTTCGACGAGCTCGACGCGCCCGTCCTCCGGGTGACGGGCGCCGACGTCCCCATGCCGTACAACAAGTACCTGGAGCGCGCCGCCAAGGTGGATGCGGTGAAGATCGTGTCGGCGGTCAACCAGGTCCTGTACCGGGAAAGCGGCCAATGAGCACCAAGGTCGTCATGGAGGCCCTGTCCCCCACGATGGAGGAAGGGCGACTCGTCGAGTGGAAGAAGCAGGAGGGCGACGCGATCGCGGTGGGAGACGTGCTCGCCGAGGTGGAGACCGACAAGGCGGTGATGGAGCTGGTCGCCCGGGCGGGCGGCACCCTGCTCAAGCAGGTGGTGCCCGCGGGCACCACGGTGCCGGTGTCGGAGCTGGTGGCCGTCATCGGAGAGCCGGGCGAGAAGGTCGAGGCGCCCGCGAGTGCCGCGCCGGCCCGCGAGACGACACCGGCCCGCGAGACGACACCGGCCCGCGAGACGACACCGGCCCGGAAGCCCGCACCCGAGGC
>CAMPKP010000122.1 GCA_946887295.1 uncultured Gemmatimonadota bacterium
CGCCCTGCATCCGTTGGGAATACCGCTTCCGGGAGGGCGGCGGGGCGGGCGGGCATCCAGGTGATCTGGGCGCTGTTCCACTACGGCTGGCCGGAGGACGTGGAGCTGCTCTCACCCGCGTTCGTGCGACGCTTCGCGCGATACTGCGGGGCGGCGGCGCGTGTCGTGGCAGGCGAGACGGACGAGCCGCCCCTGTATATCCCGATGAACGAGATCTCCTACGTGGCCTGGGCGGCGGGCGAAAAGGGCTACATCTATCCGGACGGCCGCGGCCGGGGCGCCGCCGTCAAGCAGCAGCTCGTCCGGGCGGCCATCGCGGGCATGGACGCGATCCGTCAGGTGGATTCCCGCGCCCGCTTCGTTCACGTCGACCCTGTGATTCACGTCGTGACGCCCAGGGGGCGACCCGACTTGGCGCGCGCGGCAGCCGACCATCGTGCCGCCCAGTTCGATGCCTGGGACATGCTGGCGGGCGGCCTCTGCCCCGAGCTTGGCGGCAGGCCGGAGTACCTCGACATCGTCGGGGTGAACTTCTACCACGCGAACCAGTTCGAGTATCCCGACCGGCGGCTGCGCTGGGAGGACGAGCCCCGCGATCGGCGGTGGCTCCCGCTCCGGCGTCTGCTCGCCGAGGTGCATCACCGCTACGATCGCCCGCTCCTGATCGGGGAGACCAGCCACTTCGGGAGCGGGCGGGGCCGCTGGATCCGGGAGGTGGCCGACGAGGTGCGGGCCGCACGCCTGGACGGGGTTCCGGTGGAGGGGCTCTGCGTCTACCCCATCATCGACCGCCCCGACTGGGACGACCCCGATCACTGGCACAACAGCGGCCTCTGGGACCTGCGCCGCCGCGACGACGACCGTCTGGAGCGGGTGGCCTGCGTGGAATACGTGGAGGAGCTGCGCCGCGCGCGGGAGGCGCTGCAGCCTAGCCCACCGCCGCCGGGGGCCGCTCCGACGCAGCGGCGGACGCCTCATCCACCCGCGCCCGCGCCATCCGGGTAATCATGTCGCGCATCATGATCGTCGCCACCGGGTTGACGCCGAGATGCTCGCGCAGCCGGTAGGTGCAGATCATGAGCCGCCCGCGGTCGATCGGCCGCTCGGCCACCAGCGCGACGATGTGATGCACCCAGCCGACGAAGAGCCCGGAGTGCACGTTGGCCGCGAAGTCCCGGGGCGTCAGGCCCACGATGACGGTCTCGGGCGTGAGGTCGGCGAACGCGAAGTCCACCGTTCCGCCGCTCGGGATGTCCCCGAAGATCCGATCCTGCCGGAGCCAGGACATGCTGCTGGCCCAGTCACCCTGCCAGCTCCGGCCGTGGCGCTGGGCGATGCCCACGGCGCCCAGGTGCGCCTGCTGCGAATCGGGTGACTCGGCGAGCCACAGGACGCGCCCGCCGTTCTGCACGTACCATCGCAGCTCGTCGGTCATCCGCTCGACGACCACGAGGTCGGCCGAGGCCTCGTCGGTGAGCTCGTAGCCCATCGCGGCGAGCCGGGCGGCGAGCCGCGGGAGCCCGGGAACGGCGAGCCGGATGGGACGGGCATCCGGCTGCATACGCGGGAAGAGATACAGCTCGTGGTGATTGCAGGTGACCTCCTCGCCCGCGGCCGACATCAGCCTCAGCTCGAGCCGCGCCCGGACCGGCTGCTCCAGCCGGGGAACCTCGAACACGGCCGTGCCGAGGTTGGTGAGCTGAGCCCGCTCGGGCCCCGGGCACTCGAGCACCCCGTGGATCTCCGGCCACAGGTCCAGCCGCCACTCCAGCCGGCTGTTCCGAAGATCGGCCGAGGAGAAATGCGACAGCGCGAGGCGCACCTCGCAGCGCTCACCCTCCCAGAACGCGATCCGCTCCCAGTCCGTGGGAACCACGGCGTCCGCGCTGTTCACCTGGCCGATCACGTCGTAGAACGACTTGGGATTGCGGCACATGTCGAGCAGGCCGTTCGACTCCCAGTGCACGTCGGTGAACTCGGTGATGACGTAGCCGACGATCGAGGGATGGCGCCGCATCTGCTCGATCTGGTACTTGAGCGCGGTGAATTGCATCCGCTGGCTCGCGGCGGTCAGGTCCGAGAGCGTGGGAAACACCTTGTCCAGGTGGAACGCCTTGAAGCGCTGCTCCACGCCGTGGGGATAGACCACGCCATCGCCCCACTCGATTCCGGTCTCGAACCACCACGGCTCCTTGCCGCCGTAGCAGGCCTTCAGCCTGGCCACGTCCGGGAGACCCCAGTTGCCGAACTCGGAGACGACCATCGGCTCGCTCCCGCGCCGCTGAACTTCCGGCGCCTGGGGACGAGGCTGGGGGTTCCAGGGATCGCGAATGTACTCGCGCCATGAGTCGATGCTCTCGTACACATGGGCGAAGGTCCAGGGCGGCCGGCTGGCGAAGGTCTGTACCCAGTCACGCCACTGCCGGTAGTGGTCCGGCATGGCGTAGTAGTTGTGGAAGTCCTCGATGTCGGTGACGACGTGGAAGTTGGTGAAGCAGGGCGAGTTTCCCACCACCAGCCGGTGGGGGTCGAAGGTCTTGAGCTCCTGGTAGGTCTGGGCCAGCCACGAGCGGTGCCCCGGATTCACCGCGAGATCCACGCCCCAGTTCTCGTTGACGATGGTCCAGATGATGATGGACGGGTGGTTCCAGTCCCGCTCCACCATGCCGAAGAGCGTCTCTCTGGCCCGCCGCTTGGCGGCGTCGGTCAGGTCCTGCCAGTTGGGGAGCTCGGTCCAGATGAGCAGGCCCGCGCGATCGGCCGCGTCGTAGTAGCGGGGGTCGGTGATCTTGATGTGGGTGCGGAGACAGTTCAGGCCCATGTGCCTCGCCTTGGCGAACTGGGCGTCGAGCTCGGCATCGCTGAACGGCGTATAGATCAGCTCGGGGTAGTAGTCCTGATCGAGGGCGCCGCGGAGATAGAGCACCTTGCCGTTGAGCAGCAGATTGCCGGTGGGAGACGTCGCGATGGTCCGCATCCCGAACTTCGTCGAGGCCGCATCCAGCGGCCTCCAGGCGTCGCCCTCCTCCTCGAGGAGCACGGCATCGAGCTCATACAGATTGGGGGTCGAGGTGTCCCAGAGCATGGGCTCGGGCACCGGGAAGGTCACCTCGTCCGGCGGCGCGCCGGCCGGAAGATCGTAGCGCACCTCCCGGACCTGACCCAGCGGGTCGGTGACCCGCAGCAGCAGCGCGCGGGGCTCGGCAGGATCCCGGCTCAGTGTGGCGAGCACCCGGGCCGCGCCGAGCGGCACGTCCGGCGTCACCCGGAGCCGGCTGATGTGGAGTGCCGCCCGGCGCTCCAGGTAGACACTCTGCCAGATACCCCCGACCGGCCCGTACCAGCTCTGCTTGCCGTGCGGGATCTCGGCGAAGGTGTATTCGGGGAGGAACTCCTCGTCACTGCCCGGGTCGATGACCCGGACCACCAGCTCGTTCGCCGTCTCCTTCAGGACGTCGGTGACGTCGACCTCGAAGGGGAGGTATCCGCCTTCGTGGCCGCCCACCTCCCGTCCGTTGAGCCAGACGGTGGCCGCGTAGTCCACCGCGCCGAAATGCAGGAAGTACCGGGCGGCGCCGTCGCCCTCTCCGCTGCCCGCCTCGCCGGGCTCTCCGGGAACCGAGTCGAAGCGGAGCCGATACCATGCCACGCCGGTGTAGTCGCGGAGATCGTCGAACTGCGCCTGCCAGGGGCCGGGAACCCGGATCGCGCGGGGCTTCTCCTCCGGACCCAGGCGGTCGGGACCGAGTCGTCGCTCGGGGTCCGGGTAGAACTCCCACTGTCCGTCTAGAACACTGCGTATGCGCTTCACCGCTCCACTCCACCCGTCGCGAATAGCCAAGAGTCCGCCGCTGGCGTAAGAGAAGACGGGTGCGGGATGTTTGGCAAGCGAGTCACGCGTGCTACTTTTCCTGCATGACCGCTCCCCGCGACGGCTCACCCACGCGGCGCCTGACGCTCACCAGCGCCGCCTTCCGGGACGGCGAGACGATCCCCGTCGTGCACACCTGCGACGGCGAGGACCTCTCCCCGCCACTGGCCTGGTCGGGCGCGCCGGTCGAGACCCGTAGCTTCGCGCTCATCTGCGACGATCCCGACGCCCCGCGAGGCACCTGGGTGCACTGGCTCCTCTGGAACCTGCCCGCGGACGCGGTCGAGCTGGGCCAGGGCATACCGCCGCGACCCGAGCTGCCCTCCGGGGCCCGGCAGGGGCTCAACGACGGGGGCGACCTGGGCTACAGCGGCCCCTGTCCGCCGCCCGGCCCGCCGCACCGTTATTTCTTCCGCCTCCACGCGCTCGACACGTCGCTCAATCTTCCTCCGGGCGTCAACCGCTCCGATCTCGAGGCCGCCATGGGCGGCCACGTCCTCGCCCAGGGGAGCCTCATGGGAACCTACGGGCGGCGCACGGCATAGCACCGGGCCGCCGAGACGGGAGTGTCCTCATGCTCGCGCACCGCGCCGCGCTGTTCGCGGCCATCGCCGTCACCGCATGCGGCGGCCAGGCCCGCGGGCCTGGCGGCTCCGATCTTCCCGAGCCCGTCGCCACCGCCAGCCTCTTCGACACTTCGGGCACCCGGGTCGGTCTCGCGACGTTCACCGTCTCCGGGGGCGAGGCCCGGCTCGGCATCAGCGTCTCCGGGCTCTCGCCGGGCGAGCACGGGATGCACATCCACGAGACCGGGGCCTGCACTCCCCCGGACTTCACGTCCGCAGGCGGCCACTTCAATCCGGCGTCCAAGCGGCACGGCCTGCTCAACCCCGAGGGCCCGCACGCGGGTGACCTGCCCAACCTCCTGGTTCGGGAGGACGGGAGCGCGGATACCACCTTGACGGTCTCGCCCAGCCTCCTGACCGAGGGTCCGGGATCCATGATCGGCCCGCAGAAGCGGGCCCTGGTCATCCACGCCGACCCGGACGATCAGAAGACCGACCCCAGCGGCAACTCCGGGGCACGCGTGGTCTGCGGAGTCATCGAGCGCCGCTGAAAGGGCTGGCCGCCGGCCCCATGACCCTGCTTCGTCTCGTCGATCGCGGCCTCTACTGCGAGGCCGGCGACTTCTTCGTGGACCCGTGGGGGCCGGTGGACCGGGCGGTGGTCACCCACGCCCACGGCGACCACGTGGCCTGGGGCTGCCGGAATTATCTGACCTCGGCCGAGGGCGTCGCCGTGCTTCGGAGCCGGCTCGCCCCGGATGCGCCCGTGACCGGCCTCGGGTACGGCCGGACCACCTCGATCAACGGCGTCACGGTCTCCCTCCACCCGGCCGGCCACATTCTCGGCTCCTCGCAGGTGAGAATCGAGCTGGGCGGCGAGGTCTGGGTCGTTTCCGGCGATTACAAGTGTGATCCGGATCCGACCACCACGGCGTTCGAGACCGTCCGCTGCCACACCTTCGTCACCGAATCCACTTTCGGACTTCCGATCTACCGCTGGCCCCCGCAGCGCGACGTCCTGCGGGACATCAATGCCTGGTGGCGCGCCAATCAGACGACGGGCAAGTGCAGCCTGCTGTACGGGTATGCGCTGGGCAAGGCGCAGCGGCTGCTGGCGGGGCTCGACCCCGGTATCGGCCCCATCTTCACCCACGGCGCGGTGGAGCGCATGACCGCCGTGTACCGCGCGGCCGGCGTGGCCCTTCCGGACACGAGGCATGCCGGCACCGTGGATCGCCGGACCGACTGGTCGAGTGCCATGGTCCTCGCGCCTCCCTCTGCCGACGGCTCCGTCTGGACCCGCCGGTTCGGCCCGCAGGCCACCGCCTTCGCCTCGGGGTGGATGCTGGTGCGTGGCGCGCGCCGGCGCCGATCCCTCGACCGCGGCTTTCCCCTTTCCGACCACGTGGACTGGCCCGGGCTGCTGGCGGCGGTGGGCGACACTGGCGCCGAGCGGGTATGGGTGACGCACGGCTACACCGGCCCCGTGGTCCGCTGGCTCCGGGAGCGGGGCCTCGACGCGAAGGCGGTGCAGACCAGGTTCGAGGGGGACGCGGACGACGACGCCATCGGCACCGGAGACGAGTCCGAGCGGTGAGGGAGTTCGCGCGGCTGTACGCGGCGCTGGACGAGACCACGGCGACCGGCGAGAAGGTCGCGGCGCTCGCGGAGTACTTTCATTCGGCCCCGCCCGCGGATGCCGCCTGGGCGGTGCACTTCCTGACCGGCCGCCGCCCGAAGCGGCTGGTGTCCTCGCCGAAGCTCGCCGCCTGGGCGGCCGAGGCCGGGGGGATCCCGATGTGGCTCTTCGAGGAGAGCTACGCCGCGGTCGGCGACCTCGCGGAGACGATCACGCTGCTGCTGCCGGACACCGCCAGCTCGAGCGATCACCCGCTGTCCTACTGGGTCGAGGAGCGCCTCCTTCCGCTCAAGGGACAGGACGACGCGGTGCAGCGCGAGGAGCTGCTCCGGGCGTGGGCGGAGCTCGACCGGCGGGAGCGCTTCGTCTGGAACAAGCTCATCACCGGCGCCTTTCGCGTCGGCGCGTCCGCCCGGCTGGTCGAGCGCGCGCTCGCGCGCGCGAGCGGCGTGCCCGAGGGCGCCATCGCTCACCGGCTGATGGGCGGCTGGGAGCCGACCCCCCAGTTCTTCGAGCGGCTGGTCGCTCCCGACGTCCGTGACGCCGACGTCAGCCGGCCCTACCCGTTCTACCTGGCGTATCCGCTGGAGGGACCGGTGGAGGCGTTGGGCCCACCCGACGGCTGGATCGCCGAGTGGAAGTGGGACGGTATCCGGGCGCAGCTCATCCGGCGGGCCGGCCGGACCTTCCTCTGGTCCCGCGGCGAGGAGTTGTTGACCGGCGGGTTTCCCGAGGTGGAAGCGGCGGGCGCCCTCCTGCCCGACGGGACGGTGATCGACGGCGAGCTGCTGCCCTGGGCCGCTGACATGCCGCTGCCCTTCGCGCAGCTGCAGCGCCGCATCAGCCGCAGGACGCTGACCCGGAAGATCCTGGCGGAGGTGCCCGTGGTGCTCCTGGCCTACGACCTGCTCGAGCAGGCGGGTCAGGACCTTCGCGGTGTCCCGCTCGCCGAGCGGCGTGAGCGGCTCGACGCGCTCCTCGCGGCGACCCCTTCCGCCGGGAGGCTGCGGCTGTCGCCGTCCATCGCCGCCGCGGATTGGGACGCGGTGATCGGCGCCAGGGCCCACGCCAGGGCGCTCGGCGCCGAAGGCCTCATGCTCAAGCGGCTCGGCAGCGGATACGGCGTGGGCCGGCGGAAGGGAGACTGGTGGAAGTGGAAGGTCGAGCCGTACACCGTGGACGCCGTGCTCATCTACGCGCAGCCGGGGAGCGGGCGGCGGGCGGGTCTCTTCACCGACTACACCTTCGGGGTCTGGGACGGCGACAGCCTGGTGCCGTTCGCCAAGGCTTATTCCGGGCTCACCGACCAGGAGATCCGCCGGGTGGACGCCTTCGTGCGGCGGAACACGCTGGAGAAGCACGGGCCGGTGCGCGTGGTGAAACCCGAGCTGGTCTTCGAGCTGGCGTTCGAGGGGATCCAGGCATCATCCCGCCATAAATCGGGCGTTGCGGTGCGGTTCCCCCGCATGGCGCGCTGGCGAACCGACAAGCGGCCCGAGGACGCCGACTCGCTGGAGACGGTGCGGGCGCTGCTCGCTCCGCCGTGAGCGACGGCGATGCTGCGCCTCGGCGTCCGTCAGGCCGTCGAGGCAGTTGAGCAGCGGATCGGTGTTGAGCGCCAGAATCTCCTAGGCGTGATCCACGACGGCGGTGACCCCGTGCTCTCGAGCGCAGTGGGCGCAGCAGTAGAAGGTGCCGTTCGCCTCGATGCCGTGGCCGATGATCTTGCAGCGGCAGTGCTGGCACACCGGGGCCAGCTGGTGGATGGCGCATTCGAAGCTGTCGAACGTATGGGTGTGTCCTGCGGCGACCACCTGGAACGAGAGATAGTAGTCGTTGCCGCAGACCTCGCAGACGGCCATGGTTTCCTCCTGTCGGGGCGGCTCCCGGCCACCCATTCGTGAAGAGTGGCCGGGTCCTCGCGAGAGCGCCAGATTCCGGGGCGCTGGCCGCCCCGGTGTGTATACCTTTCCCACATGGCGAAGTTCATCTGCACCACCTGTGGCGTCCAGTACGACGAGTCGCCCTCCCCCCCGGCCTCCTGCGTCATCTGCTCCGAGGAGCGCCAGTACATCGGCTGGCAGGGCCAGGTGTGGACCACCCTCGAGGACCTCCGCAAGGACCACCACAGCAGGATCGAGCCGGAGGATCCCGGCCTCACCGGGATCGGCATCGAGCCGTCGTTCGCCATCGGGCAGCGGGCCCTCCACATCCGGGGGGGCGGCGGCTTCATATGGGACTGCACCAGCCTGGTGGACGACGCGGCGCTGGCCCGGGTGCGGAAGCTCGGCGGCGCCCGCGCGATGGCGATCTCCCATCCGCACTTCTACGCCTCAATGGTCGAGTGGAGCCGCGCCCTCGACGGCATACCGATCTACCTGCACGAGGCCGACCGGGCGTGGGTCATGCGCGACGACCCCGCCATCGTCCATTGGGCCGGAGACGCGCTCGAGGTCGCCCCGGGCATCACCCTGATTCATTGCGGCGGCCACTTCGCGGGGAGCACCGTCCTCCATTGGGCGGACGGCGCCGACGGGCTCGGAGCGCTCCTCACCGGCGACTCGATCATGGTGGCCCAGGATCGCCGCACGGTCAGCTTCATGTACAGCTACCCCAACCTGATCCCGCTCGACGCCGGGGCGGTGCGGCGGATCGTGGATGCGGTCGCACCCTACGAGTTCGAGCGGATCTACGGCGGGTGGACGGGAAAGAACGTGCTGGAGGCCGCCGGCCAGGCCGTACGGTACTCGGCGCGCCGCTATCTGCGCGCGATCGGACAGCGTGACGGAGACTAGCGGCCGGCGCGGCGGCTCCGCACTGGCGGTGGACCTGCGGCGAGCCCGTGCCGCGCGCCGCAAGGAAGCGCGCGCCACCGAGCCAACCGGGCCGCCCAAGGTGCGCCGGCGGCCCCGGCGCGTCGTCGAGTGCGCGGACCGCGAGCCCATCGACTGCGTGCGGGAGTGGTTCGCCCACCACGAGTGGGAGCCGTTTCCATTCCAGGAGAACGTCTGGCGCTCCTACCTGGCCGGCGAGAGCGGCCTGGTCCACGCCGCCACCGGCACGGGAAAGACCTACGCCGCATGGATGGGGCCGCTCCTCGAGTGGCTGCGGGACTATCCCGAGGCGCCGCGCCGCCCCGCCGCTCCCCTCACCGTCCTGTGGATCACCCCGCTCCGGGCCCTCGCGGGCGACACCGAGGCCGCGCTGCGTGCTCCCGTCGAAGACCTGGGCCTCCCCTGGACCGTCGAGTCGCGGACCGGTGACACTCCTGCCCGGGTGCGCGCGCGCCAGCGGGAGCGGCTTCCAAGCGCGCTGGTCACCACGCCCGAGAGCCTGTCGCTCCTGCTGACGCGCGACGACGCCGGCACGCTGTTCGACCACCTCCAGCTGGTGGTGGTGGACGAGTGGCACGAGCTGATGGCCTCCAAGCGCGGGGTGCAGACCGAGCTGTGTCTCGCACGGCTCCGCCGCTTCCGGCCCGAGCTCCGCACGCTGGGCCTCTCCGCCACGCTGGGAAACCTCGATACCGCACGCGACGCGCTGCTCGGCGTGGACGCCGAGGGCCGGGCCCGCCCCGGGCGGATCTTCCAGGGCCTGGTGCCCAAGGGGCTCGAGGTGGACGCCCTCATTCCCGACACCATGGAGCGCTTCCCCTGGTCGGGACAGATCGGACTCCGCCTGCTGCCCGAGGTGATCGAGGCGATCGAGCAGGGCGAGACATCCCTGGTGTTCACCAATACCAGGGCCACGGCCGAGATCTGGTTCCAGGCGCTGCTGGCCGCGCGGCCGGACTGGGCGGGAATCCTCGCGCTGCACCACGGGTCCATGGACCGGGGCACCCGGGAGTGGGTGGAGGACGGCCTGCGCGACGGCAGGCTCCGGTGCGTCGTCTGCACCTCGACACTCGACCTCGGCGTGGACTTCACCCCCGTGGACCGCGTGCTCCAGGTGGGGAGCCCGAAGAGCGTCGGACGGCTCATCCAGCGGGCGGGACGGAGCGGACACCGCCCCGGGGCGGTGAGCCGTCTCACCTGCGTCCCCACCAACGCCCTCGAGCTGGTGGACGTCGCCGCCGCGCGCTCGGCCCTCGAGGCTCGCGAGATCGAGGCCCGCCGGCCGGTGGAGCGGCCGCTCGATCTCCTGGCGCAGCACGCCGTGACGGTCGCCCTCGGCGGAGGCTTCCGCGCCGACGAGCTGCTGGCGGAGGTGCGGACGACGTGGGCCTACCGCGGGCTGGAGGACGACGAGTGGCGGTGGGTGCTCGACTTCATCACCCGCGGCGGCACCGCGCTGTCGTCGTATCCGGAGTACAGCAAGGTGGTCGAGCGCGACGGCCGCTACGAGGTGACGAGCCGGATGGCGGCGATGCGGCACCGGCTGTCCATCGGCACCATCGTGAGCGAGTCGGCGATGAAGGTCCAGCTGCTCCGCGGCCGGACCCTCGGCAGCGTGGAGGAGAACTTCATCGCGCGGCTCCGACCGGGGGACGTGTTCACCTTCGCGGGCCGGGTGCTGGAGTTCGTGCGGGTGCGCGGCATGGTGGCGCAGGTCCGTCGGTCCACCGCGAAGAGCAACTCGGTGCCGCACTGGTCCGGCGCCCGGATGCCGATCTCGCCGCAGCTCGCCGCCTGGATTCGCGCCAAGCTCGACGAGGCGCGCCGAGGGATCTACCGCGGGCCCGAGATGGAGGCGGTCCGTGGCATCCTCGAGCTGCAGGCCGCGTGGTCCCGTCTGCCCGCGGCCGACGAGCTCCTCATCGAGCGGGTCCGGACCCGGGAAGGCCACCACCTCTTCTTCTACCCGGTCGAGGGGCGGCTGGTTCACGAGGGCCTGGCGGCGCTCTTCGCCTATCGTCTCGCCCAGCTGGGGCCGATCTCGTTCACCCTCGCGGCGAACGACTACGGTCTGGAGCTGCTGTCGCCCGAGCGCGCGCCGCTGGAGGAGTCGCTGGAGAGCGGCCTGCTCTCGCCCGAGCACCTGCTGCACGACATCCCCGCGAGTCTCAACGCCGCCGAGCTGGCACGCCGGCAGTTCCGGGAGATCGCCCGAATCGCCGGCCTGGTGTTTCAGGGGTATCCGGGGGCGGCCAAGGCGGTGAAGCAGGTGCAGGCGTCGAGCGAGCTCATCTACGATGTCTTCGCCCGCTACGATCCCGGCAACCTCCTCCTCTTTCAGGCCCATCGCGAGGTGATGGAGCGC
>CAMPKP010000123.1 GCA_946887295.1 uncultured Gemmatimonadota bacterium
GTGGGGGGAGGGGCCGGCCGTGGTGCTGGTGCACGGGTGGGGCAGCCGGGCGAGCAGGCTCAGCGGCCTGGCCGCCGCGCTGGTCGAGGGCGGTTTCCGGGTGGTGGCCTTCGACGCGCCGGCGCACGGCGCGTCCACCGGCCGGTTCGCGTCGCTGCCGGAGTTCGCCCGGGCCCTCGGCGACGTGGCCGAGGCGGCCGGGCCGATCCACGGCCTGGTGGGGCATTCGCTCGGCGGCGCGGCGGTGGCGATGGCGATGCGCCACGGCGTGCAGGCCCGGCGCGCGGTGCTGATCGCGCCGCCGGCCGACGTGCGGATCTTCTCCGATCTCTTCGCCCGCTCCCTCGCGATCTCGCCCACCGTGCAGCGAACGATGCACCGCAACCTGGAGCGCCGCCTCCGCATCGTCTGGGACGAGCTGCACATCCCCACGGTCGTCAGGGAGCTGCCGGCCGCGGCACTGGTCATTCACGACCGGAACGACGCCGACGTCCCCTTCGCGCATGGCGAGGAGATCGTGGGCGCATGGGCCGGCTCGCGGCTCGAGAGCACCAGCGGACTGGGCCACCGCGCCCTGCTGCGCGACCCCGCGGTGATACGCTGGTCGGTGGAGTTCCTGCGAGAAGGAAGCGCCGGGTGATCGTGATGGATCGGGAGAACCTGTACGCGCCGGGATGGTCCCACGTGCTCTCCACCACCAACGACCTCGACGAGCTGGAGGCGTTCCGCAGGCGGGTCGGGGCCCCGCCCGAGGCCCTCCACCTGAGCAACGGCCGGTGGCCTCACCTCGACCTGAAGCTCGATCCCCGCGAACGGGCGCTCGCGGCGCCGGACGTGCGGGTATTCGAGCGGACACCGGACATGATCCGGTTCCTGCGAGCGCAAGGGCAAGGGTGACGGCGGACAGGGACCGCAGGGTGCGCTGAGGGTGGAGGGTGACGGGGTGGAGGGTTGCCGACAAGGCGGTTTCCTGCGATTATGGCGGTCCGGCCGCAAGCGCACCCCCTGGCGCCGACCCGTACCGACCATTCCCGCGTAGAGGATCAAGTTGCCCACCAAGTCCCCTGTCGCGCTGCAGAGCTGGCTCACGCGACCGCCCGGCGCACGGCTATCGGCAGGACACGACCGGACCGGACTCGCGGCGGGGACCCATTCGGTATTGGTGGTGGACGACGATCTGGGGGTGCGGCGGCTCACCGCCAGGATTCTGCGGGCGGCGGGCTACCACGTGCTCGAGGCCGCCTCGGGAGCGGAGGCGCTCCGCCTGCTGTCGGGCGAGCCCGGCATCCGGCTGGTGGTGACCGACATCGTGATGCCGGAGATGCACGGTCTCGACCTCGCCGACCGTGCGCTCGCCAGAACGCCCGACCTCCGGGTCGTCCTGATGACCGGGCACGCGCCCCAGCTCACCGCCCTGCTCGACGTCCGGGAATCGCCGCTGCCGGTGCTGCTCAAGCCGTTCTCCGCGGAGCAGCTCGTCGGCAAGGTGCGGGCTGTCCTGTCCGACGGCGGCCACTGAGCCCGGGCTGCCGCTCAGAGAATCCGCTTCCCGAAAGCCGACTGCACCAGCTCGACCGCGAACGCCGCCGAGGCGTTCCGGTCGTCCAGGATCGGATTGGCCTCGACCACCTCGAGCGAGGTCATCACGCCGGAGGCGGAGAGCATCTCCATCAGGAAATGGGCCTCACGGTAGTCGAGCCCTCCCTTGACCGGCGTCCCCACTCCCGGCGCCACCGTGGGATCCACCGCATCGAGATCGAAGCTCACGTGCACCCGGTCGGTTCCGTCGCCGACCCTCGCGAGCGCCATCTTCATCACCTCGTCGATCCCGATTCGGTCCACCTCCGACATGGTGTGGACCTCGATGCCGTAGCGCTTGAGCCGGAGCTTCTCTCCCTCGTCGAGGCTCCGGATCGCCACCATGGCCACGTTTCGGGGGTCCACCTTGGGGACGGCTCCGCCGATCGAGATCAGCTCGTCGGGGCCTTCACCCAGCAGCGCGGCCACCGGCATGCCGTGGATGTTTCCCGAGGGCGACGTCTCGGGGGTGTTGATGTCGCCGTGCGCGTCCACCCAGAGAAGTCCGACCTTCTTCCCTTCCCGGCTCGCCGCGCCCGCGATGGCCGAGACCGTTCCCACCGAGATCGAGTGATCCCCGCCGAGCACCAGGGGAAAGTGATCCTTGGCGACGATCCGCTCGACCTTGGCGCACACCAGGCGGGACGCGCGGGCGATCTCGGCGAGGTAGCGGGCGTTAACGTCGCCCACCTTCAGCGCCTCCATGTTCCTGATGCCCACGTCGCCCTCGTCCACCACCTTGTGGCCCAGCTCGGTCAGGCGCTCGGCCAGCCCGGCGATCCGGATGGCCGACGGGCCCATGTCCACACCGCGCCGGCCGGAGCCGAGATCCATCGGGACCCCGAGGATGTGGATGATCATCGGCCGAGGGCGCCCTGGTCCGCCTTGAGCGCGACCCCGGACAGGCGCCGGCGCCGTGCCTCGGTCATGAGGTGCACCAGTGTCGCCGCGGCGAGGTCATAGGCCAACCCTTCGGGTCTGATGTTGGAGATGCAGTTGCGCTCGGCATCGGTGCGGCCGACCTTCGGCTGCCAGGTAAGGTACGCGCCGAGACTGTCGGGCGCGCTCAGGCCCGGCCGTTCCCCGAGCAGGACGACCGCGAGGCCGGCGCCGAGCCGCGCGCCGATCTCGTCGGCGAGCGCCACCCGGCCCTGCTCCGCGACGATGACCGGCGCGATACGCCACCCCGCGGCCCGGAGCAGCGCGGCGGCCGCGGCGAGCACCGGAGCGGCATGGCGCTGTGCGGCTGCCGCCGCGAGCCCGTCGGCGACCACGAACACCGCGTCAGGCGCGCCGCGCAGAGCGGAGAGCCGCTCGCCCGACTCGCCGTCGAGCCGCCGACCGAGGTCGGGACGCTTGAGGTACACCTCACGGCTCACCGCCGCGCTCCGTACCGCCACCGACTCGAGCCCGGCTGCCTCCAGGTCCCGCCGCAGCGCCGGCACGTCGAGCGCGACGTGCACCGCATCACGGGCGCGGGCGTGCGCCAGCTGGAAGTCGAGGTGGGCGGCTGTCGGGAGGCTCACGCCGGCGCGGCCCAGCGCGATCCGCGCTGGGGTGAGGGTACGGAGATGGTGCCAGGGATCTCCGCCCGGCCCGGTGAGGGCGTCGCTCATCCCCTGCGCTTGCCGGAAGGCCGCCACCGTAGCCGCTCGAGGGCGATCCGGCCCGCGGCATCGAAGCGAATGCCTTCCCGCTCGAGCCGCTGGCGCTGCGAGATCTCGGCGCCGGAATCGCGTCGCAGGCTCAGCGCGCCCCGCGCGTTCAGCACCCTGTGCCAGGGGACGGCGCTGCCTTCCGGCAGCGCGTGGAGGGCGTAGCCGACCTGGCGCGCGTGGCCGGGAATGCCGGCCAGCTCGGCGATCTGGCCGTAGGTGGCCACCCGGCCTCTGGGGATCCGGCGCACGACCTGGTATATCCTGGCGTAGGTTCCGGCTCCGGCCGGCGGCATGGGCTGCTAGTATCCCTCCGCCGGCTGGTCCATCCGCCGCGTCTCCCGCACCACCCGCACGGCGCCCTTCTCCGGCACGATCCCCCGGCCCCGGCTCTCGGCCCAGGCCTGGGTGAACTCCGCCCCCAGCAGCACGATCATGGAGGAGTAGTAGATCCACACCAGCATCACGGCGAGGGCACCGGCCGCGCCGAACGCCTCGCCCGGGTTGCTGTGCCCCAGATAGAGACCCAGCACGAACTTGCCCGCCACGAAGAGCAGCGCCGTCACCACCGCGCCGACCCTCACGTCGCTCCAGGAGATCTCGGCATCGGGCAGGACCTTGAAGATCGCCGCGAAGAGCAGCGCGATCACGGCGAGGGAGCCGACGAAGTTGATCGCCTCGAGCACCGGCGCCGACAGGCCGGCCGGCAGGAAGCGGCCCAGCTGGTCGCCGAACGCCGACAGGACCGCGCTCACCACCAGCGACACCAGGAGGATGAAGGCGAGGCCGAACACCATGCCGATCCCGAACACGCGCTTGAGGAGCATGCTCTTGATGCCGCCCTTCTCGGGGTCGGGCGCCACGCCCCACGCCTTGTTCAGCGCGGCCTGGAGCTGGCCGAACACTCCGGTTGCGCCGAGCAGGAGCGCGACCACGCTCAGCAGGGTCGGGACGAGCCCCCCGGCCCCGGGGCGGTCCGCGTTCGCGAGGATGGAATGAACCTGCTGCGCACCCGCGGCCCCCATGGCGCTCCGCATCTGCGCCTCCAGGCTGCCCTGGATGTCCTGTGGGTCGAGCACCGCGCCGAGCAGCGTGAGGAGCAGGACCAGCAGGGGTGGGAGGGAAAAGACCGTGTAGTAGGACAGGGCGGCCGCCATGGTGGGACAGTCGTCCTCGGTGAAGCTCTTGACGCTAGCCTTCAGGAGCTGAAACACGCTCCGTGACTCCGTTGCCATCGCCTTCTCCTGCCGTTTCCGCTCAGCGGCGCTCGATCTCGCCGCGGAGCCTGAGCAGCGCGTCCTCGGTGGCGACCAGCTCGCCGCGCGCCTGATTGATCCGCTCTTGCTGGCTGTGTACGAACCTCCGGTAAGGTGCGATGGCCTCGTTGACGCGGTCGGTGGACTGCGTCACCTCGTGGTGCACCTGGCGGGTCAGTCCCTCCTTCAGACGGGACCTGAGCTGCTCCACCCGCTTGCGGAACTCCCGCTGGGCCTGCCGGCGCTTCCGGGGGATGACGTAGAAGCCCCCGACGGCCAGGGCCGTCGCGAGCAGGATCCCGGTGAGGTCCGCCGCGGCGCCGGTCACGACGGTGGCGACCAGCGTCCCGAGCCCGATGGCTCCGGCCTCGGCGAGCGCCGTCGTGGCGAAGGCGCCCTGCACTTCGTCGGCGATCGCCCGCGACTCGCGCTCCCGGTCGTAGCCGCCGATCACCTCGCGCGAGACCCGTCCCACCGAGTCCAGCAGCGCCTGCCGGTTGTAGGTGAACGTGGTGGGCACCTCGCCCAGCATGCCCTCCTGGTGGAGCGAGAGCCGGCGGCGGTCCACGAACTGGCTCACGTCCTGCCACACCTTGAGGTTCCGCTCGACGATCCAGTCGATCAACCGGCCCACCTCGGCCTCGAGCTGCTGCGGGGTGTCGGCCACCACCTCGCGCTCGAACGCCCGCTTGATGCCCTCGCTGTCGAGCAGCGAGCGGATCCGGCCCAGCCGCACGGTCTCCTCGAAGAACCGCTGCCCGCGGCTCTCCATCTCGCTCAGCAGCACCTCCAGCCGCGACAGCCTCGGCTCGAAGTCGCGCAGCATCTCGCTGTGGAACAGCGCGAGCTGCGCGTCGATGCTCTGGAGCGCCTCGATGTCCAGCGACAGCAGCTTGAGTCGCTCGAACGCCGCCTCCTTGTACCGGGCCGCCAGCCGCAGCCCGACGTTGAGCGGGTTCAGCAGCTTGAGCCGGATGCGCTCCTCCTGGTCGAGAGTGCGAAGCAGGTATTCCTCGATCGCGTCGAAGCCGCTCCGCTCCCACAGCTCGGCCGCCTCCTGGCTCCGCGCCTGGGCGGCGAGTCGGGCGGAGACCGCGAAGACCTGGGGCGTCTCGCCCAGCAGCGCGGCCGCGTTCTCCCGCACGTAAGCGATCACCTCTTCCCGCTCGGCCGGCCCGGCGAGGATGTCGATCTTGTTCACGATGAAGACGATCTTCTTGCCCCACTCCCTGATCCGCTCCAGGAACTCGCGCTCGCTCTCGCTGAACGGCCGGTCGGCGCTGGTGACGAACAGCACCAGGTCGGCGCGGGGCACGAAGTCGCTGGTCAGCTCCTCGTGGCGGCGGATGACCGCATTGGTGCCGGGAGTATCCACCACGTTCAGCTCGCGAAGCAGATCGGCGGGATGGGTGCGCTCCAGCAGATAGGCCTCGAGGGGGCGCTCGGTGATCTCGGGGCCGTGTCGCAGGAGGTTGATGCGGTCGGTGGTGGGCGTGACGCCCTCGGGGAGGACCCGCTCTCCCAGCAGGGCGTTGATGAAGCTGGACTTCCCGGAATTGAACTCGCCGGCGATCACCAGCAGGAAGAGCCCGGCGAGCTGTTCGGTGGCCTCCTTGAAGCGCTGGAGGTCGCCGGCCTGCACGTCGGGGCCGAACGCCTCCAGGGCGCGGGCGAGGCGCCCCAGCAGCTCCTGTTCCCGGGCCCGCAGGTCCTGCTCGCGGTCCGAGAGGAACGATCGCCGCCGGAGCAGCCTCCCGATCACGGGTAGATCAGGCGGGTGCCGAGCCGCGGCCGGGCCGCTGCTCGCGGGCCGCCTGCTTCGCCTCCTCCTTCACCCGACCAGCCTTTTCCTTGACCTGGGCGCCGACGGACTCCACGGCGTCCTGCACCACCGCCTTCACCTCGGGTGCCCGCTCGGAGACTTCCTCGCGCACTGTCTCGCGCAGCTCCTGGCCGGCCTCCACGGCGGCGTCCTTGACCCGGCGAGCCGTGCTCTGGGCGCGGTCCACCAGCTCGTCCCGGGCCGGACCCATGAGCCGCTGCTCCCGCTCGGTCTCGGGCACCAGCAGTCCGCAGGCCAGACCCAGCGCCGCGACGCCGGCGGCCACCGCGAGGGGATTCTCTTCGGCGAGGCGCTCCAGGCCCCCGCGCGCGCGACGGGTGCGGTCCTTGGCCCGGTATCCCAGATCCCGGGCGCGCTCACGCACCTCGCCCCCGATCTCGCCGGCACGCTCGCGGGCGCGCCCCGCCATCTCGCCCGCCTCGTGGGTGAGGTCGCTCGCACGCTCGGCCACGCCGCCCGCGGTGGCGCTCACGCTGTCACGAACGCTGGACGCGCGATCGGCCAGCCGGCCGGTGATGCCTTCCCGGCGGCGCTCCGGTCCGGTGTAGGCGAATCGGGCCATGCGGTCGCCCGAGACCTCGCTGCGGTTCCGCTGCTGGATCAGCCACACCGCGCCGAGTCCCATGGCCGCCACCAGAGACGGGTTCTCCTGAATGAAGTCCACCACCCGGAAGCCTCTCTCCCGGGCCTGCTCCCCGACGTTGTGGGCGATGTTCTGCGCCTTGCCGGTGATCGCGTCCTTGGCCTGCCGCTTGAGGTTGGCCGGGCTCAGCCGCTCGCCGAGCTCGTCGATGTTCTGACTCATGCGCTCCCGGGTGGCCTCGATCTCGCGCTCGATCTCCGCGGGAGGCTTGCCGCGAGACTCGGGATCACCGTTGCCCGCCGTGCCTCCGAGATGCCGTTCATATTCGTTCATGGCCGCCGCTCCTTAACCATCTGGATGTCTTCCTTGATGCTCTCCACCGCGCGGCGGGGAGCCGGGTCCATTTGCTTGAGCTCCCGCAGGCCGCCACGGAGCATCATGTAACCGCCGCCCGCGAGCAACGCCCCGACCAGCAGGGCCGCCAGCCAGGGCGCGAGCCCCACGGGGTCCACCAGCAGCAGGATGACGGCGGCCGTGATCGCGAACCCTCCGATCAGCGCTACAACCCCTCCGGCGGCGAGCGAGACCATGTCCCGGCTCGCCCGGGAAATCTTCTCCTGAATCTCGGTCTTGGCTAGCTGCGTCTCCTGGCGAACGAGCAGCGAGAGATCCTGAGTCAGTTGTCCGAACAGCTCGCCGACCGACCGTTCCTGGCTAAGCTGGTGCATCGAAGCCTCCCACTCCACGCTCGAACTGGGAGCGGTTGAAGTCCGAGCCGAGACCCGCCGGCTGGCCGCCGGGCTGAATCCGGTCGTAGCCCGAGTCGTCCGACCGGTATCCCGGCTCGGAGCTCTTGAGGAAGCGTGCCGCCGCGAGGCCGAGCGCGAACGCGCCGGCGAAGACCAGCGCAGGCTGCCGACGGGCGAGGTTTTCGACGTCCCGGGCCATGCTGCGGCCGTCGGCGTCCCGGAGATAGTCGGCCACGCGGTCGATCTGGCGCCCGAGCGAGTCGGCCACATCGGCGAACTTCTGCTGGTCTTCGTTTCGCAGCTGCTCGCCGGTGCGATGGAAGGCGCCGCCGATCCCGCCGATCTGCTCGGCCGCACGGCGGCGACCGTCGTCCAGGCCCGAGCCGGCCCGATCACGGGCATCGCGCAGGGTGGTCTTGGCCTGATCGACGACCTTGTCGCGGGCCTGCCTGAGCTGTTCCCGTGCGCCACCTCCCGACCCGGCACCCCCTTCCCCTGCGCTCCCCGTTCCCGGCAATGACTGCTCGTCGCCGACGGCCGAGCCTTCCCGGCCCCCGCTCCGTGTGTCTGGCATGGTCATGGTTTCCTCCTCCGACTGCGGCGTCCCCGCGAGGCGCCTCGAAGGTGCGCCGCCTAGAGATGGACGGGGACATTGGCACAGCACTATGCGGTCCCCGGCCTCACTAGGCCGTGCGCCCCGTCACGACCCCCGTCACACGGGTATCACGCGGCGCGCTCTTGCGCCGGGGTTGCCCGCGCCCTAAGATGCCAGCGTCGTACAACCGATCCACACGAGTCGAGATCCACGGAAGCCGGTGAAAATCCGGCGCGGCCCCGCCACTGTAACGGGCAGCCAACCTCGCTCAGCATCGCCACTGGGTAACCGGGAAGGCGAGCGAGGAGCCCGGAGCCAGGAGACCTCTCGCTCGTGCCACCACTACACCCTCGGGGGAGGGAACGGTGGCGATTCCGGCCCCGCCGTCGCGGCCCGCATTCGCCCATCTTCGAAGCCCCGAGGATGGGCGGCGTGCTTGAAGGGCTCCTCCCTTCGCGCTCTCGCGCTCATCCTCGGTAGCCTCGCCGCCTGCCGGCCGGCCGCGGAATCGCCCGCGTCGGCCGACCTCGTGGACGACGCGGGCGTGCCGATCGACCCCGCCGCGCGCCCGCGGCGGGTCGTGTCGCTCAACCCGACCACCACCGAGCTGCTCTTCGCCCTCGGCGCCGCCCCACGGCTCGTGGGCCGGAGCAGCGCGTGCGACTATCCCGCGGAGGCGGCCCGGATCCCCAGCCTGGGCGGCGGATTCCCGCCCGCGATCGAGGCCGTGGTCGGCGCGCGGCCCGACCTCGTCGTCCTCTACCACTCCCCCGGCAACGCCGCCGCGGCCTCCCGGCTGCGGGACCTCGGGATTCGCGTGCTCCGGCTCCGCACCGACGACCTGGCCGACGTCGGTCGCGCGGCCCGGGTGCTCGGTGTCGCCGTCGGCGCCGCTGCGGCCGGGCAGGCCATCGCCGACCGGCTCGAGGCCGAGCTTGCGGCGGAGCGGGCGCGCCCGGACCGCCCCGCGGCCATTCCCGCCCTGCTTCTGGCCTGGGACCAGCCGATCATCGCGCTCGGTGCCGGAAGTTTTGCCAGCGAGCTGGCGGCGCTCGCCGGCGCGCGCAACATCTTCGCCGACGTTCCCGCCGCCTCGGCGCCGGTCTCCCTCGAGATCATCGCCGAGCGCGCGCCGGCGGCTGTCATTCTCCTCGGCAGCGAGATGCCCGGCTTCGAGCGTCGGCCCGAGTGGCGGGCGCTGCCGGCGGTGCGCGCCGGCCGCGTGCTCCGGCTCACCGAGTCGTCGTCCAACCGCCCCAGTCCCCGCGCTCCAGCCGCGGCGCGCTCGCTTCGCGCGCGTCTCGCGACGCTCCCATCCTACTCCACCTCAGGAGATCCACGATGACCCGCCTCCCTCGGGGCCCGGCACCTCACCTGCTCGCCCTGGCGGCGGTGCTCCTTGCCCCCGGTGTGCTGGGCGCCCAGGTGGCGCGCGACACCGCCTCGCTCCCCGAGATCGTGGTCACCGCCACCCGCTATCCCGTCGCGCCCGATTCGGTGGCCTCGACCGTGACGGTGCTTCGAGGCGATGACCTGCGGGCTCGAGGCATCCACTTCGTCGGCGACGCGCTCCGGCAGGTGCCCGGGGCGCAAGTCGTCCAGGGCGGTCCCTACGGCGCCGCCGCGTCGCTGTTCGTGCGCGGCGGCGAAAGCGACTACGTGAAGGTTCTGGTGGACGGGGTTCCGGTGAACCAGCCGGGTGGATTCTACGACTTCGCCTCCCTCACGACGGACAACGTCGAGCGGATCGAAGTGCTCCGGGGACCCGGAAGCGTGCTGTACGGCTCGGACGCGATCGCGGGCGTGATCCAGATCATCACCCGACAGGGCGGCGCCGGGCTTCAGCTCGGAGCCTCGGGCGAGGGGGGAAGTTTCGGCAGCGCGCGGTGGGAGGCATCGGCACTCGGTGGCGACGACGCACTCGGCTGGTCGGCGTCCCTCTCCCGCCTCACCAGCGAGGGGACCTACGAGTTCAACAACGACTACCGCAACACCGTCGCCAGCGGCCGCTTCCGCGCGCGGGCCGGCGAGCGCACCACGCTGAGCCTCTCCGGGCGATACCACGACGCCAAGTACAATTTCCCCACCGACTTCACCGGTGTCCCGGTGGATCGGAACCAGTTCACCACCGACCGGACCTCGGCCCTCGCGCTCGACCTCGGGCACCGCTTCTCCGAGGCGGTCGAAGGACAGCTGCTGCTCGGGCGAAGCGACATCGAGACCGGCTTCGAGAACCCGGCGGATCCGCCCCCCGGCCCGGGCACCGCCAGCAGCGATCACACCAGCATCGACCGGACCTCGGCCGATGCCCGGCTGCAGCTCGAGCTGCCGAAGGGTGTGCGCGGCCTCGCGGGCGCGAGCTTCGAGGCCCAGCGGCAGGACGCGACCGGCGCCTTTCGCGAATCGCGCGACAACTGGGGCCTCTACGCCCAGGCCACAGTGCTGCCGGCGTCGCGACTCCAGCTCACCGGCGGCGGCCGGGTGGACCGGAACGAGAAGTTCGGCAGCTTCTGGACTTATAGGGCGACGGCGCTGGCCTATGCGTCACCGGCCACGAGGATCCGCGGCTCGGTCGGCACGGGGTTCAAGGAGCCCGGCTTCTTCGAGAACTTCGACAGCCCCTTCTCGATCGGGAATCCGGACCTCCGTCCGGAGCGGAGTTTCAGCGTCGAGGGCGGGGTAGAGCAGGATCTGGCCGGCGGCGCGGTCGGCGTGGGCGTCACGCTCTTCGCGCAGCGGTTCCGCGATCTCATTCAATACACTTTCCTGCCGCCGCAGCCGGGCGGGCCCAACTACTTCAACGTCGCGGCCGCCGAGGCCAGGGGAGTGGAGGCGACGCTGCGCCTGCGGCCGCGCGGCCCGCTGCAGGGGTCGATCTCCTACACCCGCCTCGACTCGGAGGT
>CAMPKP010000124.1 GCA_946887295.1 uncultured Gemmatimonadota bacterium
CGCCAGTTGCTGCCGTGCAGCCCGGTGGCGGTATACTCGCCCACCTTGGCCCCATCGTACCTGAGCTCCAGGACGCTGGTGGGACTCCCTCCCGCCGTCCGCTGATAACCATTGAAGAGCCGCCCCAGGTTGTACTCCGTGGCGCTGCCGGTCATCGCGTTGTCCGTGAGGTCCACGACAAGGGTATCCGGCGACGTCTCGCCATAGCTCCGGATCAGACCCAGGCGGATACAATCCGCGACCGCCAGGCTGAATTCGGGTGTGCGGAGCAGCTCGGAATTCCCGCGGGGGAGCCGCTGCGGGGGCTTCGACGACAGCTCGGGACCGGTCTGCCCGTCGCGAAGGCCGCCACCCGCCACCAGCGTTGCTTCGGCCCTGTGCTTGACTTCAGCTTCGAACTCCCGCTCCCACACATGCGTCGTAGAGCATTCCTCATGGCTGATCGTTTCCTTCGACCAGTGGGTCCAGCGCACGGTGGCCTTCACGGTGGAGGCGGAGGAGTCGCCGCGGACCAGCACGTTGTACGTTGCATTGTCGGGCAGGATATTGAATTGATTCACCTGGCCGCAGTCGGCCCAGTCGCGGCCCTCGCCCTGGCCGATGCTCAGGGCGTCGGTGACGACCAGTCCGGAAGCGCGGTCGACGGTACGAATGGGGATGTTTCGAGCGGCGAAGACGTCTATCACCGCGTCCCAGGTGTGGCGCATCGAGGCACCCACCTGGGTGGCCACACGCGGCGCAGGCGTTGCGGGTGGGGTCCGGGACGTGCAGCCGGCCAGCAACAGCCAAGGGACGGCCCAGAGAGGCCTCATATTGGTGGGGCGCTCCAGGAGAGTGGTTCAGCGGCTCACGATTTTGGTGTCCGAGTTCAACTTAGGGCTCGCGCACAGGGTGCGATAGGGGCTGTTTCCCGGCCGCTCCGGGGCAGCCCGGGCCGCGAGGAACATCCGTGCGCTCTCGAGCGCTCATAGATCCTACAGGCCGGCACGACGACATGACAAGACGACATGCACGACGACATGATCAGATGGGAGACGAGCGATATGCATGAGCAGACCAGGGAGCCTCGTTCGGCGGTCGCCGGCGAGCGGCAGGTGGAGGTAGCCGTCCTCGCCGGCGGCTGCTTCTGGGGCGTCGAGGAGATCCTGCGCGCGGTGCCCGGCGTGATCGACACCGACGTCGGCTACACCGGCGGCTGGCTGGAGAATCCGACCTACGAGGACACCCACGACAGCAAGTCGGGTCACGCCGAAGCGATCCGCGTGACCTTCGACCCGTCGGTGCTCAGCTACGAAGACCTGCTCGAGCAGTGGTTCTTCAAGCTGCACGACCCCACCACCCTCAACCGCCAGGGCAACGACGTCGGGACCCAGTACCGCTCGGCCATCTTTCCCCAGACCCCGGAGCAGAGGAGCGCGGCGGAGCGGGTGAAAGCGCGGGTCGAGGCCTCGGGCAAGTGGAAGCGGCCGGTCACGACGACCATCGAGCCCGCTTCCACCTGGTACAGCGCCGAGGCGTACCACCAGGACTACCTGCGGAAGAACCCTGGCGGATACAGCTGTCACTTCATGCGGGACTAGCGCGCCGCCGCGGTGCTCAGGTTTCTCCGCCCACCGCGACCGGCGTACTGCTCTCGGCCCCGAATCCGCTGTTCCCGTGACCGAGCTGGCCGAAGAAGTCGTATCCCCAGCAATAGGCCACTGAGGAGGTGGTCTTGCCGCAGGTGTGGCTTCCCCCCGCACTCAGCTGGCCGAATGCGAGACCGCCCGCCACAGCCACCGGCCGGAGCTGAACCGTCTCCGAGCCGTTGCCCACCTGCCCGAAGGTATTGCCGCCCCAGCACCAGGCCTGATTGGTCGTGGTCTCGCCGCAGGTGTGGCCCCGTCCCGCGGTCACACGGTCGAAGCTGAGCCCGCCGGCCACCTCGCGGGGCGTGAAGCGCTCGAGGCTCTTGCCATCGCCGATCCCGCCGCCACCCCAGCAGTATGCGCGGTTGGCCGTGGTGACGCCGCAGGTGTGGCTGCCCCCGGCGTCCACCTGCTGGAAGTCGTGCCCGCCGGCGACCAGCACCGGCTTGGTGTGGCGGGCATCTGATGCGTCATTGCCCAGCTGGCCGTGCCGGTCGAATCCCCAGCAGTAGACCTCGTTCGACGTCGTCACGCCGCAGGTGTGGAAGTCGCCCAGGCTCACCCGGCGGAACTTGCGGCCGCCGAAGACCGGCACCGGGCTCAGGCGCGAGGTTCTGGTGCCGTCGCCGAGCTGGCCCTGGTCGTTGGATCCCCAGCAATAGGCCAGTCTGTCGGGGTAGGACACGCCGCAGGTGTGATTGCTGCCCGCGTCGACCTGGCGAAACAGGCGGCCGGCGACCCGCTTCGGCACCAGCCTGTCGGTCCGGGTGCCGTCTCCCAGCGCGCCGGAGGAATTGCTCCCCCAGCAGAACGCCCGGTTGTCCGGCGCGACCGCGCAGCTGTGCGCTCCACCAGCGCTGATCTCCCGGAACAGGCGGCTCCCCGCGACGGGGACCGGTCTGGTGCTACAGGGAAATGGCCCGGCCGCGCCCTGGCAGGCCTCCGGGCCCGTGGCACTCCCGGTGCCGAGCTGTCCCGACTGGTTGTATCCCCAGCAGTAGGCCCGCTGATCGGTGGCGAGGCCGCAGGTGTGGATGTCGCCGCCGCTCACCTGGAAGAATGCCGGAGCCGCGGTGGCGGCAGCCAGCGTCGGGGCGGGAACGGGAGCTGGGTCGGTGGGGGAAGGTGCGTCCTCTCTGCAAGCCGCGGCCGCCAGGAGGAGGGCAAGGGCGAACGGGCGCAGTGAGGCCGATGAGGTACAGGGATGAGTACGCATACCGAACTCCGAGAGCGAGTCGTGATCGTCTGGAGCAGGCTTCCATACGGGAGGAACGACTGCTCCTCGGCCATCGGGGCCGATGGCCGGGAGACTCGCGCTGGACCGTCAAGCCGAACTCAAGTGGGCCTACCCCATCATCTCCCGGATCTCGACCTCGCAGTCCCAGCCGGGGAAATGCTTGACGTGCAGGTCCAGGAAGCGCCGGGTCCACTCCTTCGCTTCGTCCAGCGACGCCACCTCGTAGGTCGCGAACCCGCCGATCACCTCCTTGGCCTCGGTGAACGGCCCGTCCGTGACGGTCACCGTGCCCTTCGACAGGCGCGCCCTGGCCCCCTTGCCGCTCGGCAGCAGGCCGCCGACGCCCACCAGCTTCGTGCCGGCCTCCTTCATCAGGCCGTCGATGGCCTGGAACAGCGCCGGCGGGGGTGGGGCGTGATTCTCCGCGCCCCTTACGATCGTCATGTACTTCGGCATTGGCGTACCCTCGTGCGTTCGGGTCTACATGTCCTCTGCCCTGACGACGAACGGGGCGGCCGGATTTCGACAGCGGAGGGCAGAGGCACGAAAGCGGCTATTGCCGCCGAGACCGGATGCGCACGGGAACCGAGGTGAGCGTCGAGCCGGGGACCTTGAGGGCCGCGGGAGGACCGTAGGTGAGCGTCAGCTCCCCCGGTGCGCTCGGCGTGTACTGGAAGTCGTAGATCTCGCCGGGGTCGAACACCATCCGCGCCGGGCGGAGCAGGGCCTGGTTGGGGGGAAGGTCCGCGCCATCCTTCGCGAGCGCGCGCCACTCGATCGGCGTATCGCCCTGGGTGATCGCGAGAGAGCTGGGAAGGTCGCCGGTGATGCCGATGACGCGGAACCGGTAGGCCACGCCGGCCCGCAGCTCGATGGGAGCAGGCTTCGCCTGTCCGTTCAGCAGCACCGGCGGGAACGGCCCGGCGATCACGTTCCGGGTGGGCCCCCCGTCGCTGAACAGCAGAACGCGATCGGTCTCGGGATCGAACCTCTGTCCCGGCTCGAGCACCACGAGCGGGGCGTACAGCCCGGACGTGATCTGGCGGAACTCGTTGAAGTGCGAGTGGTACATGAACGTGCCCGCCCGCGGCGGGGTGAAGCGGACGGTGTAGGAATCGGCGGGAGCGATGGAGGGCAGGATGTCCTTCCCCGCCCCGCTCCATCCCGGCACACCGTCGGGCAGGCTCTCCAGCTCGATGCCATGCCAGTGGACCGCGGCACGGTCGGCGGTCTGGTTCACGATGGTGACGGCGACGGGCTGGTCCTTCTCGAGGACGAGGGTCGGTCCCGGCACCGGCATGGCGTCCGGGTTCGCCTCCTCGGGCGTTCCGCCGAGGACGAAGGCGTAGCCGGGCTCGGAGCCGTAGACGTTCGGCCGGGACCGCACCAGCAGGCGAATGGGCCGCGGCTCCCTGGTGGAACTCGCGAGCGCGCCCTTCGGCGCCACCCGGATGCCGAGCACCAGTCCGTACATCTGGTGCGGCTGCTCCGAGGGGTGCGCCTGATGCGCCGCCGTGTCCGTCTGGGCCACGTCGCCTTCGGTATCGAGCGCCACCAGGTGCGAGAGGTGGCCGGCGAAATGACAGTGATAGATCCAGTTGCCCGGGCGGGTAGGGCTCCAGGAGAGGGCCATCGTCTGGAAGGGATCGATGATCTCGGTGACGGCCAGGCGGCGATCGGCCGGCGCGTAGGTCGTGTCCCGGATGCCGTCGCCCTTCCCATCCATCCGGAAATAGAACCCGTGGAGGTGCATGGGATGGTCGACGCTCGTCAGGTTGACGATGCGCCAGTGCACGCTGTCGCCCTGGGTGTAGTCGAGTCGCTCGGTGTGCGGCCAGGAGCGCCCGTTGATCGTCATCGTGCCGCGCCCGAGGCCGGTGCCGCTGGTGGAATCGAGGGTGAAGTACCAGGAGATCACGAACACGCGGTCGGCGGGAGACCGCGGCGCTCCGGCGGGATCCACCACGATCGCGCCGTTGAGCTGGGTGTCCTCGTCCAGGCGAGCGGGCAGGGGGCCCGCCACGGTCTTCCCGGCGTAGTAGTAGGTGCCCGCCGTGGCCGCCGTGAAGCTCACCTCCCGCGATGCGCCGGGCTCGATGATGACGCTGTCGGTCGCGCCCCTCGTCGCGCCGAACCCATAGACCGTGAGCGGCGTGGCGAGGGAGTTCCGGAGCGACGCGCGAACCTCCGTGCCCTCGGGAACGCGGATGAGCGGCCCCGGATTCTGCATCGGCTGCCCCTCTTCGGCCCACGCGGCGACGTCGAGCGCCCTGCCCTGGTCGCCCTCGGGCTGCCACCGGCCGGCCCGCGCCTCGAGGCGGATGCTGAGCGTGCCGTTCTCGAGCCGGCCGCCGGGCCGGCGGTTGTCATTGGCAGCGATGCGGGTGGGGTTGGCTTCGGATGTGACCGCGGGCGCGCAGCCGCCCGACGCGAGCGCCAGCAGTGAGGCAAGGGCGAACGTCGTGCGTGCTGCCGGTCGAGGGCGGGCTGGCATGGTGTCGTCCGATGCTGGAGGGGGAGGCGGCAAGCGTCGAGAATAAGGAGCCTGGTACAAGCCACGTCAACCACCGGCGCTCCGGAAGGACAACCTGGCTGTCCTCAGTTGAGTACGCTCCGGGTGCCGCGTTCCCACCTGATCTCCTTCACTCCCGCCCGCGCCGGTGGGGCAGCGCCCCCCACGCGACTCGAGCTTCGGGGGCGTCGTCCGCCCCGCCGTGCAGCGTCGCGGTCCGGTCGTGCAGCGTCTCGCTCCGCCTTTCCACCTGCTCGATCCCGCTCGAAATCCGCCGGCCATCCGGAGAGCACGAAGCCCCGGGGAACACCGCGCCGGGAATGCCCGGCAGGACGCGTCCATCTTCCGTTCCGTCGTGCATTTGCGGTGTCGGTGCGCCGGCCCGGCTCGCGCGCGTCCCGCACCGCGGGGACGCCCGGTGGAACCAGCTGCACGATCGCGGTCCATGACGGTGAACGAGCGAACGGCTGCCGCGCTGCCGGGATACCAGTGCAGCAGCCCCGAACGCGCCGGCAGCACCGCGGTTCACGGCGGCGGAATCGCGGTTCTGAATCAGCGGCGCGCGCCGGCGCCGGCCGGCGTGCAGTCGCTGGCACGGTCCTCGCTTTTTCGCCTTCCGACCGGCCGCGGTCGGGAGCAGCCGGTTTCTTTTCATCATCCATCATGTTCGCCGGCGCGGTGTCCCGGCCTCCGCCCGGCTCAGCAGGGGGAGGACCGTATGGACGCGAGAGTTCGTCGGAAGCTCGACATGGGGGCGCGGGCGCTGGAGTTCGGTCATGCGCATCCGCTGGACAGCCCCGGGTACACCGCGACGATGGTGCGGCTGGAGGAGCGGCTGGGCCGGGCCGACATGCTGGCCACCCAGCAGCGGGACGGGATCCTGGCGGTGCGGGCGGCCACGCTGCACAAGCGGGAGCTGATGGGAAAGGCGCGGCGGGCGCATCTGGCACACCTCGCGCGGATCGCGGACGTCGCGGGGAGCGAGCTGCCGGAGCTGCCGCAGAAGTTCCTGCTCAAGCCGGGCAAGGGATCGTACCGGGCGTTCCGGACCGCCGCGCGCGGGATGCAGGTGGAGGCGCAGGCCCGGCGGGAGGAGCTGGTGAAGCACGGGCTGGTGGAGCCGCTGCTCGACGATCTCGCGCGGTTGCTGGACGAGTTCGATGCGGTGGTCGAGCGGGGGCAGGAGGCGCGCCGGGTGCACGTGGGCGCGAGCGCGCAGCTCAAGGTGGTGGCGAACGAGGTGGTGCGGCTGGTGAAGGCGCTGGCCGGGCTCAACCGGTACCGGTTCGCGAACGAGCCCGATCTGCTGGCGCAGTGGGAGAGTGCCAGCAGCGTGGTCGCCGGCCGCCGCGGTCCGGCAGTGGAGCAGCCGGTGGAGGGTGCGCCGGGGTCGGGTGACGTGCGGCCGGCGGCGTGATGGGGCGGGATGACGTAACCGCCGCCGATGGCGAGAGCTGTCGGCGGCGGGCCTTTTTCAGCGCCGCGAATGGCTGAGTGAGCTCAGCGCACGTCGTACAGGTACTGGTTCATTTGCTCGAGAGTGGCCTGCTGCTCGCTCACTTTGTGCGCCAGCAGATCCCGAATCGTCACCATCCCCGTCAATCCCGCAGCGTCCTGCACCGGCAGATGCCGGACACCGCGGGTGGTCATGAGGGTCGCGCAATCGTCGACGCTCAGGTCGGGCCGACAGGTGAGAACGGGGGCGCTCATGACCGAGGCCACGGGGGTGGTAGCGGGATCGAGCCCAGGCGCCACGACCCGCCGCAGCACGTCTCGCTCCGTGAAGATGCCGGCGAGCCTGCCGCCATCCAACACGACCACGCCGCCGATGTTCCGTTCATTCATGAGGTTGGCAGCTTGCAGCACGGTGTCCGCTGGTTGGACAGCGATGACTTCGTGCCCTTTCAGCGCGAGCAGATCGTGGAGAGTAGCCATGGCGCGCTCCTGCAGGAGGGTTCCTCCAGTCTACGAGTGCGTGCGGCCGGGCGCCAGCTACCGCAACAGACGCTCGTAGTAGACCAGTGGATTGCCTTTGTAGACGACCCGGCCGCGCTCCGTGAACCCGCAGCGGGCATAGAACTCACCCGCCCCGGCTCTCGCGTCATAGGCATCGAGGCGAACGGCGTCGGCCGGCCACTCTTCCGCAACGGCGCACGCGTCTTCGAGCGCCATGCTTCCCAACCCTTGACCTTGATGCGCGACCGAAACGGCCATCCCCGTCACGTACAACGGTCGCTTCACCGGCGTGAAGTAGGAGACGTCGATAGCCCACGGCTTCTTCGTCGCCAGTCGCAGCACTGTCAGAATGCGCTTGCCATTTTGCCCGATGCGGACGCGCCCGTGGCGCTGCGCGAGTGCGGCTCCCCGCTCATCAACCGGCAAGGACCAGGGACCCGGTCCAAAGCGGGCAGTGAGTGCGCCGGCAGCTGCATTCTGAACGCCCGCAATCGCCGGGACATCGGCGAGTGTGGCGTCACGAAACTTCAGGGCGACAGCCACCTTACGCCAATCCCGCCAGCTCCCGCGTCAGTTGCGCCGCCGGCAGGTCCGTGCCCCGGCGGATGTGCTGTCCTGCCCACAACCCGGTGAAGTCGCCGCTGCCCCGGGCCTCCGCCTTGGCCCGCAGCGGCGCGATCGCGCCCGACGCCAGAGGGAATGCCGGCGCCGCGGCGCTCATCGGCCCGATCTCCCGCATCAGCCGGTTGAGGATGCCACGCGCGGGCCGGCCGGTGAAGAGATTGGTCAGCGCGGTGAGGTCGGAGCCCGGGGCCTTCAGCGCGGCGCGATGCACCGCCCTGGTCGTCGCCTCCGGACAGCAGAGGTAGGCCGTCCCGACCTGCACGGCCGTGGCGCCGAGGGCGAGGGCAGCGCGCACGCCGGCCGCATCGGCGATGCCGCCCGCGGCGATGACCGGGACCCGTACGGCCTGCACGACCTGCCGCACCAGCGCGAGGGTGCCCATCTGGGTGGAGAGGTCCTCCGTCAGGAACATGCCGCGATGCCCGCCGGCCTCGACCCCCTGCGCGATGATTGCGTCCGCCCCGTGCTCCTCGAGGTGACGCGCCTCCGCGATGGTGGTGGCCGACGCGATGACCTTCGATCCCCAGGCCTTCACCCGCCGCAGCAGCGCCGCCGACGGCAGCCCGAAATGAAAGCTGACGACCGGCGGCCTGAACGCCTCCAGGATCGCGGCCGTGTCCTCGTCGAGCCGGGCGCGCCCGGCCTGCGCCGGGATCGCGGTCGGATCCACGCCCAGCTCACGGTAGTAGGGCGCGAGAATGGCGCGCCACGCAGCCTCGCGCGCCTCGTCCGCCGCCGGCTCGGGATGGACGAAGAAGTTGACGTTGTACGGCTTCCCGGTCGCCGCCGTGATCGCCGAGAGCTCCGCGCGGATCGCATCCGGGGTGAGCAGGGCGCAGGGCAGGGAGCCGAGGCCGCCCGCGGCCGACACGGCGATCGCGAGCGCGCTCCCCTGCGAGCCGGCCATCGGCGCCTGGACGACGGGTATCTCGGCGAGAAAGGTCATGCTGACTCCAGAGCGACTCCTACGGCCGGGCCGCGCGCCATCCCTCGCGGCGTTGGGCCTCCAGATCCTCGAGCACGGTGCGGAGCTCGGGCCTGGGCGCCAGGTTCACCGTCTCCGCCGGATCGTCTTTCAGGTCGTAGAGCTCGCGGGCCGCGATCTTCCGCGTGGACCAGTTCATCCAGGCGACGTAGTGGAACCGCTCGGTCCGCATGCCGTAGCCCATGGTCTCCACGCCGTCCGCTCCCAGCCAGCGGCCCCGGCGCAGGAACTGGCTGAAGACCGCGCGCTTCCACGGACCATCCGGCCGGTGCACCAGGGATACCGCGCTGGTGCCTTGCAGCCAGTCCGGCACCGGCAGCCCGGCCAGCTCACTCAAGGTCGGATATACGTCCACCAGCTCCACCATCTGCTCGAGGCGCAATCCCGCCGGCACGGCGCCCGGGGCACGGATGATGAGGGGCGAGTGGGTGTCGATGAGATAGTTGGTCATCTTGGCCCACCCGTTCATCTCGCCCAGCTTGTACCCGTGGTCGCCCCAGAGCACCACGATCGTGTTCTTCGCCAGGCCGAGCTGGTCCAGGCGATCCAGCAGCCGCCCGACCTGCGCATCCACGTAGCTCACCGAGGCGTAGTACCCGTGCTTGAGGCGGCGGGCGTCGGCTTCGCTCAGCCTCCCCTCCCAGGGGTCCGGCGCCGTCGCGAAGTCGGCGTACCCGCGCAGCTCGGCCAGGTTGCTGGCGGCGGCCGGCGGGGCGTCCGTCGGCAGGTCCGGGTTCGGCGCGAGCGCGATGGAGTCGGGATCGTACAGGTCCCAGTACTTGCGGGGCGCGTTGAACGGCAGGTGGGGGCGGTAGTAGCCGACCGCGAAGAAGAACGGCTGGCGGCCCTCGAGCGCGGCGAGCTCCTCCAGCGCCCGGTCGGTCTGGGCGCCGTCGTAGTAGGCGTCGTCCGGCAGGTCGAGGCTCTCCGTCGCGTTCGCCTTCAGATACCACATCCCGAACTTGTCGATGGCGCGATCCTGCCGCCCTTGCTCGATGATCCGTGCCTTGCGCGCCTCCTGAATCGCCAGGTTCTCGCGTCCGTGGTAGACGGCGTCGGGATCGTAGGGAAAGCCGGGAAGACGGATCTCCCGGTGCCAGGAGCGGCTGTCGGGAATGGTGTTGTGGTAGATCTTGCCGATCTGCACCGTGCGGTACCCGTGCCGCATGAAATGCTGCGGCAGGGTGACGACGTCGGGGACGTTGGCGCGGAAATCCGTCTCGAGATCCCACACGCGAATCGAGTCGGGGCGGAGCCCGGTCATCAGGCTGGCGCGCGAGGGGTTGCACAGCGCCTGCTGGGCGTACGCCTGAAGGAAGGTCACGCCGGAGCGAGCCAGCCGATCCAGGTTCGGCGTCCGGGCGTAGGGGTCGCCGTAGGCGCCGATCGTGGGACGGAGGTCGTCCACGGCGATGAAGAGCACGTTGGGGCGCTGGGGAGGGGTGATCCAATCGCCGGCCCGCACCCAGCCGGCGGTCAGCAGCGCATACCATATCATCAGCATCGCGGTATTCCCCAGGCCAGCGGCTCGCCTATCCGACGTCGGCTGGGAGCTCGATCCGGCCGAGCTTGTAGGGGCCGGTGTATTCGGCTCTGGGCCGCCAGGGGCCTGTCGCCGCGTGCTGCCCGGGTCCGCCCCGGAACTCGAAGTGAGCCTCGCACATGAGCCTCCGGCAGGCACAATCGTGCACCCGTTGCTGTGTGGGGTCGGCCAGCCGGATCATGCGGGCAGCCTTGCCGGCACTCATCCATACCCCCGGCACCAGCTCGGGGTACAGTTGGGCGAACTCGGGTCGCACGCGCACGCGCCGCACGATGAAGAAGTCCATGGTCTTTTGTGCTGAAGTGGGGTCAGGGGTGGAACAACCTTAGTCATCCGGTACCGAAGGCTGCAAGGGACCCGCTCGGCGCTAGCGCACCCGCACCACGACCGGCACGATCCACCCCGGGAGCAGAGTCTTCACTTCGAGCCTGAGATCCCC
>CAMPKP010000125.1 GCA_946887295.1 uncultured Gemmatimonadota bacterium
GCACGCTCCGGGTCTGCTCGGCGAGCGCCTTGAGCACGGCCTGGCGCACCCACCAGACGGCGTAGGAGATGAACTTGACCCCGTGGTCGGGATCGAACTTCCGGACCGCCTTCAGCAGCCCCTCGTTGCCGATCGCCACCAGCTCCGAGAGGTCCAGGCCGTGCCCCTGGTACTTCTTCACGTACGAGATCACGAACCGCAGGTTGGCGGTGACCAGCCGCTCCGCCGCCACCTCGTCACCCGACAGCGCCCGCCGCGCGAGACGCTTTTCCTCCTCGGGATCCGTGATCATCGGGAGCTTCTGAATGTCGAGGAGATACTGGTCGAACGAACCGGATGGGGTGGACCGGACCAATGCGCGGGCTTTCCCAGTACGGACGTGGGCCATGATCACCCTCGAAGAAGGTTGCACGGACGGCGACGATGGTTTGGGCGGCCAGAAAGGCTGGAAAGGTTGGTCAATATAGGGTTTACGCCATCGGCGGTCAAGCGAAAAATGATTTCCACATCACAAAACGTTTGTGCACAAACGGATAGTGGCTTTGTCCACCCGACCCCCGATTTATCCACGCAGCGCGGGCGGGGCCAGATGGCTAAGTCAGTACCTTAGAATGGCTTAAAGGATTGCGCCTAGGGCGCTACGGATCGCCGGGTCGCCGGCTTCCGTGGTCCAGTCCGGTGCCGGGCCCATGGTGCCGAGCGCGCGCGGGAGGGCGAAGCGGATGCCTCGGGCGCGGTTCTTCTTGTCGCGGCCCATGGCGGCGATGACGCGGTCGGCCGCGACCGGCTCGGGCATCCGGGTCGGGAGGCCGAGCCGCTCGAGCAGGGCCGCCAGGCGCGCTCCGGGCTCCGGCGTCGCGAGGCCGAGGCCGGTGGCGAGCGCCGCCTCGGCGACGAGACCGAGTCCGACCGCCTCGCCGTGGGGCAGGCGATAATCGGTCACCAGCTCGAGTGCGTGCGCCACCGTGTGCCCGGCGTTGAGGATGGCGCGCCGGCCCTCCTCCCGCTCGTCCTCGCTCACCACGGCGGCCTTGATCTCCACGCTGCGCAGCACCAGCCGCTGCAGGGTGTCGGCGTCGCGGGCGACCAGCCGCGCGGCCTCGCGCTCCATCCACTCGAAATATTCCCGGTCGGCGATCAGTCCGTGCTTCACCGCTTCGGCCAGGCCGGCGCGGTAGTCCCGGTCGGGCAGGCTGGCGAGGGTGCGCGGATCGGCCAGCACCGCGGCGGGAGGGTGAAAGGCGCCGACCAGGTTCTTCCCTTCCGGGGTGTCGACTCCCGTCTTCCCGCCGACCGACGCGTCGAGCATGGCCAGCAGTGTGGTGGGGACCTGGACGTACGGCACGCCGCGCATGTAGGTCGCGGCGACGAAGCCCGCGAGGTCGCCCGCGACGCCGCCGCCGAGCGAGACGATGCCGCTGTCGCGCCCGAAGCCCAGGCGGAGCAGCTGGTCGGTGAGCCGGCCCCAGGTCTCCCGGGTCTTCGAGCGCTCGCCCGGCGGGAAGGTGAGCGTCTCGGCGCTCCAGTGGGCCTCGCCCATTCTCCCGCTCCGGTAGAGTCCGTTCACCGTCTCGTCCGCGATCATCGCGATGCGGCGGCCGGGCAGGTGCTCGCGCGCCAGCGCCTCGAGCCGGCCGAGTATGCCGGGCTCGACGTGGACCGGATAGCTGCCCAGGGCGTGGCCGACGACGACGGTGCTCACCAGACGATGTCCGGGGCTCCGGCGCGGTGGTTCGCCAGGCGCGCGAGCGTGAAGAGCAGGTCCGAGAGGCGATTGAGGTAGACCAGGATCTCGGGTGGGACCTCGTGCTCTCCGGCGAGGTGGACCACGCTGCGCTCCGCGCGCCGGCAGACGGTCCGGGCCACGTGGAGCGCCGCGGCCTTGGGGGTTCCGCCGGGAAGCACGAACGCCTTGAGCGGCGCCAGCTCCCGCTCGGCCTCATCCATCAGCCGCTCGAACCCTTCCGCGCGCTCCGGGGGGAGGACCGCCTTCTCCATGCTCTTCGCGACCTTGCCGGGCTCCGGCGTGGCGAGCCGTCCCCCGATGGCGAAGAGGTCGCGCTGGATCGCCTCCAGCACGTCGTCGAAGAGCTCGGCGGGGGCCGTGGCCCGGGCCACTCCGAGCACCGAGTTGAGCTCGTCCACCTCGCCGTAGGCCGTGGTCCGGGCGTGATCCTTCCGCACCCGTCCGCCGCCGAAGAGTCCGGTGTCCCCGTCGTCGCCGGTCCTGGTGTAGATCTTCACCCGCACACTCCTTCCACCTCGGCCGCGGCGACCACCACGTTCTCCTGGGGCTGGATGATCCCCCACACGACCCGGCCGTCGCGGACGTCGACCTGCTCCATCCAGATGTTGTCGCGGCTGTAGGCGACGTCGCTGATCGGCTGCAGGCGGCGCCAGTAGATCGGGCGCCCGACCGGTCCGTACGCGTCGAGCCGGCCGGCGGTGGACGAGAGCAGGGTGGGGCGGAAGATCTCCTGGCGCCAGGCGCCGGCGCTGTCCCACGCCATCACGCCCGTCGCGACGAGCGTGTCCCGCCCTCCGACGACCCGCCGCTGCCGCAGGGAGACGGCGTAGCGGATCCGGTCGGCGTCCGCGCGGAAGGCGATCACGTCGGCCGCGTCGATGTCGGCGAGGGTGTTGATCTCGATCCGCCGGGAGTGCAGCGGCCGGAGCGGGAGGCCGGGATAGCGCGCGGCGAACGTGGAGTCGAGATACGTCGCAGTGCGCGCCACCAGGCGGCTCACCAGCCCCGGTGACGGCTCGGGGAGCGGCTCGCGCCGCACCAGCCCTCGCTCCCGATGGCGGCCGGACTCGCCGGCGGAGAGGAAGGTCCCGAGCACCGGGCCGCGGAGCGGCGGGTCGCCCGGGGCCGAATCCGCCCGGACGACGACTTCGACTCTCGCGCCGCGGGCCCCGCGCTTGGCGCACCGGCCGCCCCGGAGCAGCACCTGCGACAGGCCGACCTCCGTGTGGCCCAGCGGAGAGCCGACCATCGCGAGCTCCACCCGGGGCTCACTTCCGCCGTCGGTGCGCCCTTCGCCGGACGTGAGGGGGACGACGCCGGTCCGCCACAGCCTCTGCCAGAGCCCGAACTCGTCCCGGAGAAGCTCGGGGCGGAACCGCCGGGCCAGCGTCTCGATCAGGGCGGTGTCGCTGGAGACCAGATGGACCTCGCGGCTGGTGCCCTCGCCCACCAGGCTTCCGGCGAGACTGCCCGAGGAGTCGAGACGGACGTCGCTGGCGACCGGCATCGAGTCGAGCGGGGCGGGGACCGGCTCCTCGGACACCAGCCCCCGCTTCGACGCGCATCCGAGGAGCATGCCGCCGAGGAGCATGCCGCCGGCGAGGGACGCGGCGAGCCCGACGGGAAGGAGGCGAGGCATGGCGCGCAATGTGAGGGCGCCGGGGCGGCCGGGGAAGGGCGCGCGAGCCGTTCCGCTATATTTATACACTTTGCCGGGAACGGGCCTCACCTCAGCGGCGGAGCGGCAGTGGCGGACCAGGACATCAGGGACATCTCGATCATCGGCGGGGGGCCGACCGGCCTCTTCGCCGCGTTCTATGCCGGCATGCGCGGGGCCTCCGCACGCATCATCGACGCGCTCCCCGCGCTGGGCGGACAGCTCATGGCCCTCTATCCGGAGAAGTACATCTTCGACGTGGCGGGCTTCCCGAAGGTCCTGGCCAAGGATCTGGTCCGCGACATGGCCGTCCAGGGACTCCAGTTCGGCGCCACCACCCATCTGGGCGAGATCGTCACCGGCCTTCGCCGGGTGGAGGACGAGGGCATCGGGCACTTCGTGCTGGAGACCTCGGAGGGCGACTACCTCTCCCGGACGATCCTGATCGCTGCCGGGATCGGGGCCTTCGAGGCCCGGCGGCTGGGGATCGAGGGGGAGGACCGGTTCGAGGAGAAGGGGCTCTTCTTCAAGGTGCTCGACCCGCGCCAGTTCGAGGGCAAGAAGGTGCTGCTGGTCGGCGGCGGGGACTCCGCGTTCGACTGGGCGGTGAACCTCCAGGGTCTGGCCAGCTCCGTGATGCTGATCCACCGGCGCGACGGGTTCCGCGCGCATCAAGCCACCATCAACCAGGTGCACGAGCTGTGTCGCGCGGGCCAGTGCGAGCTCCGGACTTTCTGGGAGGTCAAGACGCTCCACGGCAACGGGCGGGTCGAGGCGGTCACCATCCGGAACAGCAAGACGAAAGAGGAGGAGACCTTCGACGTGGACGCGGTGATTCCGCTGCTCGGCTTCCACTCCGATCTGGGCGCGATCAAGGAGTGGGGCCTCGACACCGACAAGGCCGACGTCAAGGTCGACCAGGTGATGGCGACGAACGTGCCCGGCATCTACGCCGCCGGCGACATCACCAGCTATCCCGGCAAGCTCAAGCTCATCGCCACCGGGGCGGCGGAGGCGTGCATCGCGGTCAACAACGCAGTGCACTACATCAATCCCAAGGCCAAGGTGAACCCGGGGCACTCGTCCAACCTGGCGATCTTCGGTCAGACCGAGGACTGAGGCCCGCGCTTCTTCCTGGCGACCAGTCCCGGCCGCAGGAAGAGCCGCAGCTCCCCCGCGCCCGGCTCCAGCCGCTCGAGCTGGATGCCCATCACGCCGCTCTTGGGAAAGTCGATTCTGATGTCCGCCCGGGCGCCGACCAGCAGCAGCGATGCGAGGCCCTCCATCCAGGGCGAGTGCCCCACCATCGCGACGATCGCCTTGCCGGGCTGATTGCCCACGAAGTCCTGGAGCCGGATCAGGTCGGGCTCTGCGGCCAGCGGGTCGCACGGCACCGGCGGCGCCCCCACCCGCGCGACCTCGACCAGGATCTCGGCGGTCTGGACGGCGCGGGCCCAGGGGCTGGTGAGCACCAGGTGCGGGGTCAGGTCGTGCTTGCGGAGAAATCGGGCGACATCCCGCTGCACTTTCCGCCCCTTCTCGGTCAGCGGTCGGTCGCGGTCGTCGGGCCACTGCGCCGGGTCGCGGGCGCCGGCATGGGCGTGGCGGTTGAGCAGGAGCAGCATGCTTGCCTCCGGGAAAGAGGACCTACCTCCCTTTCGCCATATCCACCACCAGGCTGTCGATCACCGCCAGCACCGCGCGGGTCGGCTGGGCATGGTGGTTCACCTCGACCGAGAAGATGATCGGTCTGCCGTCCGGCCGCTCGATGTAGCCGGAAAGGGTGTTGACCCCGGCGATGCTCCCGGTCTTGGCGCGGACCCGCGCGGCCAGCGGCGTGCCGACGAACCTGGTCCTCAGATTTCCGGTGCCGCCCGCCTGGGGCAGGCCCGGCGCGAAGGTCGCGAACCGGGGATGGGCGCGGATGTAGCGCAGCAGCCGGGTGAACCCGTGGGGCGACATGAGGTTCGCGCTGGAGAGCCCGGAGCCGTCCGAGAGGGAGAACTCGGTGGAGTCGATGCGCATGGAGTCGATGAGGAAGCGGCGCTCCACCGCGAGCCCTTCCTCCCATGTGCCGCCCCCGCCGAAGCGCTTCCCCAGCTGCTTCAGCAGCATCTCGGCGAAGAGGTTCTGGCTGGTGTTGAGGATCGGGAAGATCCAGTCGCGCACCGGGCGCGAGACCGCCTCGGCGAGCGGCGGGCGGGCCCGGGCGGCGGCGTACGCCGCGGAGTCCGTCGTCGAGCGGGTGGTGCCGGTGACCGCGATTCCCGCGTCCGCCAGGGCCTGCCTGAGGGCCCGCGCGGCGAAGAGATTGGGGTCGGCCACCGCGAACGACTCGGTGCGCGGCGGCCGATCGAGTGCGACCGTCCCCTCCGCCCACACCTGGGCCGTGCCCGGCTGGCGGAAGAATCGGTCGCCGATGTCGGTTTTCCCGCCGGCGGCGACGGTCACGGTGCGGTTCTCGAATGCCACGTCGCCGAGGTCGGGCCACATGCTGATCAGCGCCGGCGCGCCGACCGCGACGCCCGGCTGCCACACGAAGTCGAGACTGTTGTCGTTGAAGGCCAGCGCGGAGACCGGCGCCGCATACCACCAGCTCAGGTCGAACAGCTCCCACCCGGGGTGCAGCGAGGCGGCCTCGAAGTAGCTGCCGTCGCCGACCAGATCGCCTTCCACCTGGCGGATGCCCCGCGCCTTCAGCGTGTCCGCCATCAGCCGGAGCCGGGCGAACGGATCCCGGTCGCAGGCGCCGGGGATCAGCGAGTCGGTGGCGTAGCACCGGCGGCCGAACGTGGGGTCGCCCCGGCCGTAGAGCACCAGGTCTCCCCGCAGCACCCCGGCGACGACCGGTCCGGCGGCGTAGAGGCTGGTGCGGACGGTGAAGTCGGGCGGCAGGAGCGCCGACGCCACCGCCGTCACGATGAGCTTGGCGTTGCTGGCCGGAGTGAAGAGCCGGCGGTCGTTGCGGCCGTAGAGCAGCTTCCCGTCGTGGTCCACCACCGACACGCCCCAGAGGCTCCGATCGAACGGCGGGGTGTCGAGGCGCTTGTCCAGCCGCTTCGAGAGGGACTGGGCGACGAGGGTGGACTGGGGGAAGGTCGGAAGGGCGGAAAGGAGCAGCAGCGCCAGCACTGACCGGTTCACGATCACGAAGACCCCACTGGGGAAGAGAATGCCGCCCTGCGCCGCGGGTCGCCGGCGGCACCATCTCGCCGGACCGTGCGGCGGTCGAGAGCGCGGAATCCAGGGATGGCGGGTCGGCGGTGAGGAAGAGGAAGACAGTTGCATTATGCGCGTAACGTGAACAAACTACCGGGCTTACGACATGGCGTCAATTCCACCTGGAGTCCCGATGAGGGCAGCGGTCGCGAGCGTCTGCGCGTTGCTCTCGCCGTTTCTCCTGGCGGCGGCGCTGCAGGCCCAGGAACCCGAGCGGGTGGTCCGCGGCCTCGATTTCGAGGGCAACCGGGCGATCCCCGACGAAGTCCTCGCCGCCGCCATCAGCACCACCAACTCCAGCTGGTTCGCCCGCGCGTTCCTCTTCCGCTGGCTTGGCCTGGGCGCGAAGCGATACTTCGACGAGGAGGAGTTCCGCCGCGACGTGATCCGCCTCCACGTGCTCTACCGTCGCAGCGGCTTTCCCAACGCGAAGGTGGACACGACCGTGCGGCGGGAGCCGGAGAACGTCTACATCACGTTCCGCATCGAAGAGGGTCCGCCGATGCTGGTCGCCAGTCTCGACATCACGGGACTGGACTCGCTCCCCGCCTGGCTCCGGCGCATCGTGACGCTCGACCTCCCGCTCCGGGTGGGCGATCCCTTCAACCGCTACCTCATGCAGGCGACGGCCGACTCGATCGAGCGCCGGCTGCGCGACCGCGGCTATCCCTCCGCGACGGTCTTCTCCGGCTTCGAGGCCGACCGGGCGAAGCTCCTCGCCCGGGTGAACCTCGAGGTGGACCCCAGCACCAGGGCGGTGATCGGCGAGGTGAGCGTGGTGGGGCTGAGCCGGCTGGACAGCTCGCTGGTGCGCGATCTCCTGGTGGCCCGGCCCGGCCGCCGCTACTCGCAGGACGAGCTGCTGCTGAGCCAGCAGAACCTCTACAAGTCCGACCTCTTCCGCTACGCCACGGTCAACATCGACTCCGCGAAGTTCCAGCCGGGGGCCGACACCGTGCCGCTGCTGGTCCAGGTGAACGAGAGCAAGCGGCGGCGGATCCGCGGCAGCCTGGGCTACGGAACCGAGGACTGCTTCCGCGGCGGCCTCGCCTGGACCTCGCGGAACTTCCTGGGCAGCAACGGCCGGCTGCTGGATCTCACCAGCCGTGTCTCCAAGGTGGGCGTGGGCAGTCCGACCGACTGGGGGCTCGCCGACGGGATCTGCAGCTCCTCGACCAACGACTCGATCGGCTCCTCGCTGCTGAACTACAACCTCGGTGCCACGATCCGGCGGCCCGCCTTCCTGTCGGCGACGAGCAATCTGTCGGTGTCGCTCTACACCGAGCGGCGCTCGGAGTTCCGGGTCTTCCTGCGGCGCGAGACCGGCACCACGGTCACCCTGCGCCGGGAGCAGCTGCGGCGGCGGATCCCGCTCACGCTGGCCTACAATCTCAACTACGGCCGCACCGAGGCCACCGAGGTCAGCTTCTGCGCCTCGTTCAACGCCTGCACGCCCGAGGTGGTGGGCCAGCTGCGCCAGAACCGGGTGCTCGCGACCCTCACCGGCACCGCCAGCGTGCCCCGGGTCAACAACGTGCTGGATCCCTCCCGGGGCAGCATCAAGTCCCTGGAAGTGGCGGTCAGCTCGCGCTTCCTCGGCTCCGCGCCGTTCCAGCAGTTCACCCGGGTGGTGGCCGACGCGGCCTGGTATCGGCCGGTGGGCCGCGACGTGGTGCTCAGCTGGCACCTGCGTGGCGGGGCCATCTTCTCCCCGACGGTGAGCGTCGCCTCCGAGCGGGGGAATTTCATCCCGCCGGAGCACCGCTTCTACGCCGGCGGGCCCAACGACGTGCGCGGCTTCGAGCGCAACGAGCTTGGCCCCGTGGTCTACGTGGTGTCGAAGGGTGAGGTGGACAGCGCGGCGGCGGCCGGGCGAGGCATCGATCCCGACGCGGTGCAGGTGTCGGCGACCGGAGGGAACACGCTCGCCATCGGGAACGTGGAGCTCCGGGTCCCCTCGCCGGTCTTCGGCTCCCGCCTCCGGCTCGCCGCGTTCGTGGATGCCGGCGGTGCCTGGCAGCGCGGAGGCCGGGACCCCGTGATCCGGGTGACGCCGGGCGCCGGACTCCGCCTCAACACGCCGCTGGGCCCCGCGCGGCTGGACGTAGCCTACAATCCCTACCGTCTCCAATCGGGCTCGCTGTTCCAGTTCGACACCGCGGGGGCGCTCACGCCGGTGCCCGGCGGGGACCGGTTCGTGCTGGACCGCAGCAGCCACTTCACCTTCCACTTCGCCGTGGGCCAGCCGTTCTGATGCGGCGGCGTCTCGCGCGGTTCCTGTTCGTCACCCTGCTGGGATCGGTCGCCATGGTCCTGGGGGTGGTGACGTCCATGGTGCTCACGCCGCCGGGACGCGATCTCCTCGCGCGCACCGTCTCCCTCATGCTCGACCGGGTGGTGCTGGGGCACGTCGACGTGGGCTCGATCTCCGGCTCGTTCCTCTACGACCTGGTGCTCGAGAATCTGGTGGTGCGCGACACCAGCGGCGTACTGCTGGCCGACCTGCCCCGGGTGCGGGTGGGATACCGCCTGCCCAACCTGATCGCGGGCCAGGTGGTGCTGAGCTCGGTGCAGCTCGAGCGTCCGGTGATCCAGCTCATCAAGCACCGGAACGGCCGGATGAACTACGAGGAGGTGCTCCGGCTGGGCAAGGGAGCGCCGGGCGGCCGGTCGCCGCTGGTGGACTTCCACAACGTGCGGCTGAGCGGCGGCTCGCTGCGGATCGCGCTGCCCTGGAATCCCGACCGCTCGCTCACCACCCAGGCGGCGAAGGATTCCGCGCTCCGGGCGGAGCGGGCCCGCCCCGGGCGGGTCATCGAGGAGAGTCCCGAGGGGCTCCGCCGGGTGATCGTGCTCTCCGATCTGACCACGAGGCTCTCGCGGCTCCGGATCGCCACGCCGGACCGGAAGCCGTTCACCATCGACCTCGACTCGCTCGCCACCCGGATCAACGACCCGGCCGTCACCCTGCGCGACGCGGCGGGGCGGGTGGTGCTCCGGGGCGACAGCGCGGTCTTCAGCCTGTCCCGCGGGGCCCTTCCCGACACCCGGTTCTCCGGGGGCGGGGCCGTCACCTGGCCCAGGGACACGATCCTGTACGACTTCCAGGTCATCGCGCCGCGGGTCAACCTGGAGGACCTGCGCTGGGTCTCGCCGAAGTTCCCGTCGATGACGGGAAGCGGTGTGCTCACCGCCCGCTCGGTGAGCGGCACCCGCACCGAGTACGACATCCGCGAGCTCCGGCTCCGCGACGGTCCCCAGCAGGTGAGCGGCGACCTGGTCGCGGTGACCGACCGGCGCCGGGGCCTGGGCGTGCGCGACATGCGGGTCCAGCTCACCGACCTGAACCTCGACGCGGTGCGGGCCTACCTCGACACGCTGCCGTTCTTCGGCACCCTCAGCGGCAGCCTCTCCGGCTCCGGCTTCCTCGACGCGCTCGACGTGCGGCTCGACTGGGCCTTCGCCGACGCCCGGGTTCCGGGAAACCCGGTGAGCACGATCGCGGGCGAAGGGGGCGTCGGCGCGCGGAAGGATCAGGGCCTCGTCTTCACCGACTTCGCGGTGCGCAGCTCCGACGTGGATCTCCGGACCGTCCGCCTCATCGCTCCCGCGGTGATTCTCGAGGGCCGCCTCGCCGCCGACGGCACGCTCGATGGCCCGCTCCGGAACGTGTCCTTCCAGGGCACCGCCCGGCATCGCGACGGCGACCGCCCGCCCAGCGTGGCGGTGGGCATGGTGCATCTCGACACCCGCTTCGACACGCTCGGGCTCGCCACCGACGTGGCGCTGGAGCCGCTCTCCTTCGACGGCATCCGGCGCGCCTTTCCCTCGCTCAAGACCCGGGGCGAGGTGCGGGGCAGATTTCAGAGCGCGGGCACGCTCTCGCGCCTGGAGGTCAACACCGAGCTGACCGGCGACATCGGCAACGTTCGGGCGGACGGCTTCGCCACGCTGCTGCCGCCCCGCTGGGGGGCGGAGCGGCTCCTGCTCCGGTTCTCCCGGCTCGACCTCGGCGCGCTCACCGGCCGCGACTTCCGCAGCGCGCTGGCCGGCGAGCTTCGGGTGAGCGGCACCATCGACACGCTGCGCGCACCCGAGGGTGAGGTCGAGCTCGCGCTCACCCGGAGCCGGATTCGCGAGTGGACCATCGACAGCGTGTTCGCGCGAGCGCGCAGCCGGGACAGCATCATCCAGGTGGACACCGCCTACGCCGAGTGGCAGGGCGCGGCCGCGGCGGGGGCGGGGAGCCTCGGCTGGGCGGCGCCGCACACCGGCAAGATGGAGTTCAATCTGGTG
>CAMPKP010000126.1 GCA_946887295.1 uncultured Gemmatimonadota bacterium
GAGCCGCCATGCTCTCCCAGACCTCCCAGTACGCCCTGCGCACGGTGCTGCAGCTCGCCGAGCTGCCCCGCGGCGAGCGGGGATCCGCGGTGGATCTCGCCCGCCGGATCGGCCTGCCGGGCAACTACCTGTCCAAGACGCTGCACCAGCTGGCGCGCGCCGGCGTGGTGGCGAGCACCCGGGGCAAGCACGGCGGGTTCGTGCTCGCCCGGCCCGCCCACCGGATCAGCCTGGCCGAAGTGGTCGCGCCGTTCCAGGAGGTGGGCCGGCGCACCTGCCTGCTCGGCCGGCCGACCTGCAGCGACGCGCGGCCCTGCGCGGCGCACGGCCGGTGGAAGGCGGTGGCGGAGCAGGTCGCGGAGTTCTTCTCCCGGACCACCGTCGCCGATCTGCTCGATCTGCCGGGCGATGACCTCGTGAGCCACGCACTCGGGATGCCAGTGAAGAAAGCTTCACGAGGTTCTCACGGTGCGTTGGCACGCGCGCGATAGACTCGCTCGAGAGGCGATGGGTCCGCGCGACCGATGCGGAGCACCCACGCCGTCACAGCCAGAAAAGGAACCGGTCATGACCGCAGGACCCCGCTGGACTCTCATCCTCTCCATGCTGGCCCTCGGCGCCTGCGGCGACAAGGAGCAGGCGCCGGCCACGCCGGCCGGCGAAGAGGCTCCGGCCGCGGCGCCGGCCGTGGCGCCCACCGGCGACGTCGTCGAGATCAAGGCCATCACCGACGACCAGGGCAACCGGTTCGAGCCCAGCGACGTCGAGGTGAAGCAGGGCGACGTCCTCCGGATCGTCCTGGTGAGCGGGGTGCACAACCTCAGCTTTCCCCCCGAGAAGAACCCCGGGGCCGTCGGGCTGCCGGGCCCCAGCGACATGCTCCAGCTCCCCGGCCAGACCCTCGACGTGCCGATCACCTTCGGCCCCGGGGAATACGCCTTCCAGTGCGACCCGCATGCCGCGCTCGGCATGATCGGCAAGCTGGAAGTCGAAGACGACTGAACGTGGCTCCCAACACTCCCCATCGGAGGCAGGACATGTCTCGCGTCAGGTATGGTGCCATCGCCCTCACGATCCTCGCGCTTGGGGCCTGCGATCGAGTGAAGCCCAAGGCCCCGGGCACCCAGCCGATGGCCACGGGCGACGTCCAGGCCGCCGCGCTGGCGAGCTACGTGAAGCCCGGCGATCAGGACCAGTACTATCTCTTCTACTCCGGCGGGCATTCGGGCCAGGTCTTCGTGGCCGGCGTGCCCTCCATGCGCCACATCTTCACCATCCCGGTCTTCACGCCTTATCCCGGCACCGGCTACGGCTATGACGAGGAGTCGAAGGCCATGCTGGGCGCCTTCACCTGGGGCGACGTCCACCACCCGGCCGCCTCCAAGACCGCCGGCGATTACGACGGCCGCTGGCTCTTCGTCAACGACAACGCCAACAACCGGATCGCCCGCATCGACCTGCGGGATCTCAAGACCCGGCAGATCCTGGGGCCCATTCCCAACACGATGGGGAATCACGGCTCGTCCATGGTCACCGACAACACCGAGTACGCGCTGGTCGCCACCCGCTTCTCGGTGCCGATGGGCAGCGAGTACGTGCCGCTCGAGGACTACGCCACGAAGTACAAGGGCGCGGTCAGCGGCATCAAGGTCGACCCGGCGACCGGCACGATGTCGCTCGGCTGGCAGATCATGACGCCGCCCTTCAACTGGGACCTCGGCGCCACCGGCAAGGGCCCCTCGGTGGAGTGGGCCTTCTGGACCTCGTACAACACCGAGCGCGCCACCGGCAAGCTCGAGACCTCGTCCACCCAGAAGGATCGCGATTACGTCGCCGTGGTGAACTGGAAGGCGGCCGAGCGGGCCGCGGCAGCCAGGACGGGCACCACCGTGGTGAGCGGCGTCCCGGTCATCGATCCGGCCAGGGCGCCGGGCGTCATGTACCTGCTGCCCTGCGGCAAGAGCCCCCACGGTGTGGACGTGGAGCCCAGCGGCGAGTACGTGATCTGCTCGGGCAAGCTGCAGCCGACCTCGACGGTCTTCTCCTTCGCCAAGATCCAGGATGCGATCGCGCGCAAGAGCTTCGCCGGCGAGGAGGACGGCATCCCGGTCATCAAGTACGAGGACGCCATGGTGATGGAGGTGCCGGTCGGCCTGGGGCCGCTGCACACCCAGTTCGACGGCAAGGGCTACGCGTACACCTCGCTGTTCGTGGAAAGCGCCATCGCCAAGTGGAAGCTGCCTCCCTACGAGGCCGGCGCGGATCCCAAGGCGATGGTGGTGGACAAGATCCCGGTGCAGTTCAACGTCGGCCACCTGGTGACGGCGCACGGCGACACCCGGCATCCGAAGGGCGACTGGCTGGTCTCGATGAACAAGATGTCGAAGGGACGCTCGCTCAAGACCGGCCCGTCCATTCCCGAGAGCTCGCAGCTCATCGACATCACCGGCGCCGGCAAGATGAAGATGGTGTACGAGGCCTACACCGAGCCCGAGCCGCATTTCGCCCAGCTGATTCACCGGGACGTGCTCAAGAACACCATCGAGTTCTACCCCAGGGCGGAGAGCCACAACAGGAACGCGATCTGGGCGGCGAGCGACGCCAAGGTCACCCGCGACGCGGCCACCCGCACGGTCGAGGGGAAGGTGTTCGCGATCCGCACGTACTTCGAGCCCGGCCGGATTCAGGTGCAGGAGGGTGACACGGTCATCCTGCACATCACCAACGCCGAGCAGGCGCGGGACGAGATCCACGGCTTCGGACTGGTGTCGTTCGACAAGAACGTCGTCATCGACCCGGGCGAGACCAAGACGCTGAAGTTCGTGGCCCGGAAGTCCGGGGTGTATCCCTACTACTGCACCAACTTCTGCTCGGCGCTCCACCAGGAGATGCAGGGGTATCTCGAGGTGGTGCCGCGGGGCAGGGAGCTGGCGCTCTACCGGAACGGGCAGGGTGTCATGCGGACGCCGGCAGACGGGCGGAGAGCCGAGCACGCCGCAGCGCCGCATCACGACGACCACTCGCCAGCCGCCAAGTGAGCCGGGCCGGCAGGGAGGGGGCTCCCTCTCCCTGCCGGCTCCACGGAGGAATACGATGACCGTTTCGATGAGCGTTTCAGGGTTCTTCGATCGCGTCAACCGCAGACGCACCCCGCTTCTCCTGATCGCGGCCGGGCTGCTCGCCGCCGCGACCATGCTGCCGCTCTGGGGCATGACCCTCGTGAGCACCCAGTACCCCGACGGCCTTCGGATGGTGGTGTACCCCCACCGCATCGCGGGTGACCTCGACGAGATCAACGCGCTGAACCACTACATCGGCATGACGCCGATCACCGACGGGTTCTTCGTGGAGCTGCAGTACCTTCGCTGGGCCCTGCTGGGGATCGCGGCGCTCCTGGTGCTGGCCGCCGTCCTGCGGCGCGCGCGGTGGGTGGCTGCCATCCCGCTGCTGGGGATGGCGGCGCTCGCCGCCGGCGGGATCGGCGTCATGCGCTATCGCCTGTGGCAGTTCGGGCACCAGCTGGACCCTCAGGCCGCCATCACCATCGATCCGTTCACCCCGCCGATGGTCGGCCTGAATCAGATCGCGCAGTTCGCGACCTACAGCTACTTCAGCTGGGGGTTCTTCCTGCCGCTCGTGGCCGGCGTGCTGGCGGCCCTGGTCGTGCTCGCCGACCGGCGGAAGCCTAGGCCTCCGGTCCGGCGCGCCATGCTCGTCGCCGCCTGATGCCGGCCGTCCCGCTCACCCAGGCACTGATGGCCCTCGCTCTGGTGCAGGGGCCCGCCGGGCGCACCCTCGAGGTCGGCGCCGGCGCCGCCTACCCCGACGCGACCCTGGCGCTGGCCGCGGCGCGGCGGGGCGACACCATCCGCCTCATGCCCGGCGTGCACTCCGGGCCGCTCGCGGTGCGGATTTCCGGCGTCACGGTCTCGGGCCCTCGCTCGGCCGTCGTGGACGGCGGACGACGGGGCACCGTCATCACCGTGGCCGCCGATTCCGTCACGCTCCAGGGCTTCACGGTGACCCGCAGCGGCCGGTCCATGGACCGGGACGATGCCGCGGTGAAGATCGAGCACTGCGTAGGCTGCGCGGTGAAGCGGGTGGCGGTGCGCGACCCGCTGCACGGGATCTACCTGCTCGAGTCGAGCGAGGTCGCTCTCGAGGACAACGACATTCTCGGCGCCGCCGACCTCCTCGAGTCCGCCCGGGGGAACGGCATCCACCTCTTCAACTCGAGGGGGAACCGGCTGCTGCGCAACCGGGTCAGCGCCACCCGCGACGGGATCTACTTCTCGTTCGCGAGCGGCAACCTCGTCGCCGGCAACGTCGTGAGCCACGCCCGCTACGGCCTGCACTACATGTACTCGGATGACAACCGGTTCGAGGACAACGTCTTCTCCGAGAACGCCGCGGGGGCGGCCGTGATGTTCTCCAAGCGCATCGTCCTCAGGAGGAACGTGTTCGCGCGCCACGTCGGGTATCGGGCATACGGGCTGCTGCTCCACACCGGCGAGGATATCCTGGCGGAGGGCAACCGCTTCGTGGCGAACCTCACCGCGCTGCACCTCGACGGCTCGCTGCGGAACACCTTCCGCGATAACCTGATCACCGGGAACGGCATCGGCATCGACCTCATGGCCAGCGCCGAGCAGAACACGTTCACCGGGAACGTGTTTCGCGACAACCGCACGCCGGTGCGCAAAGTGCTGGGCTCCGGGGAGAACGCCTGGAGCCTCGATGGACGGGGCAACGACTGGGGCGACCCGGCGGTGTTCGACCTCGATCGCGATGGCATCGGGGACCGCCCCTACCGTGCCGGTGACCCCTTCCTGGCCCTCGCCGCCTCCCGCCCGGCGCTCGAGCTGTATGGCGGCACGCTCGCGGCCCGCGCGCTTTCCTGGGCGGAAGAGGCGTTCCCCGTCTTCGGTGTGCCGCGAGTCGTGGATTCCGTGCCGCTGGCGCCGCGGGAGAGGAGGGACGCCCTGTGATCCGCTACGAGGGATTCGCCAAGGCGTACGGCCGGATCCGCGCCGTCGAAGGCCTGGACCTGGAGGTCCGGCCCGGCGAGACGCTGGCCCTGATCGGGCCCAACGGCTCAGGCAAGACCACCACGTTGAAGGCGGCCCTCGGGTTGCTGCGGCCCACCCGGGGCCGGGTGCTGGTCGATGGCGTGGATGCCGCCAAGGGCGCCGAGGCCCGCGCGCGGCTGGGATACCTGCCGCAGCGCATCTCGTTCCCCGAGGGTGTGAGCGCGGGGGAGACCATGCGGTTCTACGCCCGTCTCCGCGAGGGCTCCGCGCACGACGTGGAGCGGCTGCTGGAGCGGGTGGGCCTCGCCGGCGAGGCGGGACGGTCCACCGACGGCTATTCGGGCGGCATGCGGCAGCGACTGGGGCTCGCGATCGCCATGCTCGGCCGGCCCCGGGTCCTCCTGCTCGACGAGCCCAGCGCGGCGCTGGACCCCACGGGGGCGCTGCTGGTTCGCGATCTCATCGCGGAGATCGCCGCCGAAGGAACCACGGTGCTCCTCTCCTCCCACGATCTGGCCGAGGTGGATGCGCTGGCCGATCGCATCGCGATCTTCGTCTCGGGTCGCGTGTGCGCCATGGGAACGATCGAACAGCTCGAGGCGGGAGCCGGCGTCCGCGGCCTCGAGTCGCTCTATCGCCGGTACACCGGCGGGCTGTCGGTGGCCGGGGTGAGGGCCGCATGAGCGCCGCGATCAGGGCCGCCCTCGTGGTCGCGGCCGCGGAGTTCCGCGCGGCGCTCGCCGGCCGCCTGGTACAGGGCTTCGGAGTCGTGTTCGCGCTCATGGCGCTCGCCATCGCGGGCGCCGGGCTCGCCGCCAGCGGACAGGTGGTGGTGCAGGGCTTCACCCGGACGGCGGTCTCGCTGCTCAGCCTTGCCCTGTATCTGCTGCCGCTGGTGGGGCTGGTGCTCGGCGCGCACGCGTTCGGCGTCGAGGATGGCGGGACCGAGCTGCTCCTCGCGCAGCCGATCGCCCGAGGCACGGTGCTGGTCGGCCGGACCCTGGGTCTCGCCGCCACGCTGGCGCTCGTCGCCGCGCTCGGGTTCGGCCTCGCCGGCCTGGTCGTGCTGGCGGGCGCGGGGGTGGAAGGACTCGCCGGTTACGCGCTGGTCGCCGTGGGGAGCACCGTCGTCGGGCTCTCGGGGCTGGCCCTCGGTGTGCTCCTGGGCGTGCGTGCCCGGCGGCGGCTCAGCGCGGTGGCCATGGCGCTCGTCGCGTGGGTGGTGCTGGCGGTGCTGTTCGACTTCGGGGCGATCGCCCTGCTTCAGTTCGTCGGGGACGGCGAGCCGGGGCCGATGCTGCTCGTCCTGCTCGCCGCCAACCCCATCGACGGCATGCGGGCGCTCGGCCTCGTCGGGCTGGGAGCCGATGTCCTGCTAGGCCCGACGGGCGCGGCGCTGTCGAAGCTGCTGGGGCCTTCCGGAGGCGCCGCCCTGGTGGGCGCCGCCCTCCTCGCGTGGTGCACCGTGCCGCTCGCGGTGGCCGCCCGCATTTATCGCCGGAGAGATTTCTAGGCGGAAGCGGCCCAGGCGCTCGGAAGGCCGAACGCCTCCGCGATCAGCTCGTACGACCGCCGGCGGGCGGCGTGCTCGTACGTGATCGTCACCACCATAACCTCGTCGGCCTGGTACTCCCGGGCCGCCGCCTCCAGACCCTCGCGCACCGTGCCCGGTCGTCCCACGATCCGCCGCCGCTCCCGGGCGAACACGGGCGGCGCCGCCCGCTCCTCCGCCATGAAGCGCATCGCCGCCTCGACCGGCGGCACCGGGATGAGCTCTCCGCGCTGCAGCAGCGCGAAGGCCATCTCGGCGCTCGAGGCGAGTCGCTCGGCCTCGGCGTCGGTCTCGGCGCAGATCGCCCACAGGGCGACGATCACCTCGGGATGACTTCGAAGCTCGGACGGAGTGAAGGCGTCCCGGTACCGCCGTGCGATCTCCGCGCCTTTGGGGCTGATGAAGTCGGCGAAGGCGTAGGGAAGCCCCAGCTCCGCCGCCCAGATGCCGCTCTGCGGCGAGGAGCCCAGCAGCCACGGCTCCGGCCGCTCCGGCCTGCCGGGCAGCGCCGCCAGCCTCCAGAAGGGATGCTCGCGCGGCAGGGTGCCTTCCAGGTATCCCAGCAGCTCGGCCAGCTGCTCGGGGAAGTCGTCGGGCGAGCGCTGCCGCCGGTCGCGCTGGAGCGCGAACGTCGTGGTCGGATCGGTGCCGGCCGCCCGTCCGACGGCGAGGTCGATGCGCTCGGGGTAGAGTCCCGCCAGGACACTGAAGGTCTCGGCGACCTTGAGCGGGCTGTAATGGGGGAGCATGACACCGCCGCTGCCGACGCGAATGCGCGCGGTCGTGGCGGCGATCGGGCCGATCAGCGCCTCGGGGCTGGCGGAGGCCAGCATCGGCGTGCCGTGGTGCTCGGCCACCCAGTACCGGTGATAGCCGAGCCGGTCGCAGAGGCCCGCCAGATCGAGTGTGTTGTGGAGAGCTTCGGAGCCGGTGGAGCCGGCGGAGATCGGCGCCTGATCCAGCACACTGAGCCGCAGGGTCGAGTCGTTCATCGGATCCTCCCTCTCCCCAGCGAATCTACCCGCGTCGGCTCCGGGCGGCGCGCGGCGAGGGCGCCCGCCTCATTCCATCCGAAGCTCCAGACCGTCCACCGTGGCGCCTTCGGCCGACGACGGGACGGTGAAGGTGATCGGCTGCGACCGCAGCCCCAGCCGGCCGAGCACGGCCGGGTCCACCGAGAGCTGGTACTCGCCGGGCTTCACCCCGATGAGATAGAACCCTCCGTCGGAGAAGGTCACCAGCCGGGTGGTCTGGCTGGAACCGTGCCGACGGAGAAGGAGGGGAGCGCCCGGGAGCGATACCGTGGAGTCCACCGCCTGCCGGACCGCCCGCCCCTCGATGACGCCGCCCGGGACGATCGGAATATCGAGACCGCGGAATCGGTTCGGTCCGGTCTCCACGCTCACCGAGCCGTACGCCGGCATCCAGAGGGGAGACGCCAGCGTGGTCGTGTCCACCGCGACCAGCACCGGCTCGAAGGCCGGCAGGTTCCAGATCCGGTAGCGGCCCGAGGAATCCGAGAGCGCGGTGACGAACCCGGCGCGGACCCGCACGCCCGGGATCACCTGCTCGTCGGGCTGCCACCGGCCGTCGCCGTTGCCGTCGAGGAAGACCCGCCCGCTGATCCCCGCCCGCTCGAGCGAAGGCCCGCTCGCGAACGCGACCTGCCGGCGCGCCGGATCGTACAGCACCGAGCCCTGCACGAACTGACTCACCATGGCGTCACCCCGCGACGGCGCCGTGATGCTGGTGGTCGCGCGCACCGTGGGAAGCTGGGTGGACAGGAACAGCGACAGTGCCGTGCCGAGCCCGCGCGTCCAGGTGGCGCCCGCTTCCACGTGCAGGTGCTCGCCCAGCTCCCGCGAGAGGTAGCCGCCCGCGAGTGCCATGCCTCCCCCGCCATCCACCTCCCAGTTGGTCCGGGTGGAGACCTTGCCGAGCAGCGGACCCAGCTCGGGGAAGGGAAGGGAGAAGGTGTTGAGGGAGACGAACGACCGGTTGGAGGTCAGGCCGGCTGGATCGGCGAATCGCACGTGTCGTATCGCCGGTGCCACCCGGAAGCGGGACGCGTAGAGCGACATTCCCAGACGACCGCTCGTGGTCCCGCCGCTCACGGCGGTGATCCGGTCCACGCTGGCCTCGACGTAGACGTCGTCCCGGCTGCGGAACGGACGGGCCAGCGCATCGGCCGTCCACTGCGTCCGGCGGCCGGCGGGCGTCAGCAGCGGCGCGACCGTGCCCGCTGCGAAGTCGTGGTACTCGGTGCCGATCCTGAAGTCCTGCGAGGGCTCGTAGCGGAGCGCCCCGCGTACCACGGCCGCTGCCACGCCCTCCACCTCGACCGACCAGGCGTTGCCGAGCCGGCCGCCGACGCCGAGGTAGGGATGAAAGAGGCCCGGCAGCGAGTCCCGCCAGAACCGGTCTACCCCTCCGCGAACGGTCCACCTGGAGCTCAGGCCGTAGCGCAGGTCGAGGTTCGCGTTGGCTCTGCACTCGGCGGTGCGGCAGCCGCCCACCGCCAGACCGTACTCCACCCGGCGCCCGGGGATCACGTCGGTGCTGACCCGGTAGTTGCGGTTGAAGCGGCGCATTTCCCCGAACGGCCCGTAGGCGATGAAGTCCACGGCGTTCTCGCCATACTCCACGGGCAGGTCCATCGAGAAGCGGCCGATGGCATCGGCCGAGTCCAGCGCGATCATCCGGCCCCCGCGGTACGCCTCGATCTCCCAGCCCGGCCCGAGGGCGCCCTGGAACCCGATGTCGCCGAACAGCGAGGGGCGCAGGAAGGGCGCGTTCGAGAGCGAGAAGCCGCGCACCGAGCGGGGGCGCGGCCCGGTGGACAGGCCGTCGCCCAACCGGAGCTGCGTGACGTAGCGGCTCCGCCGCCAGACGCCGGTCCACGATGCGTCTGCCCGCACGGCGCCGTCCCGCGGCGGGCCGGCGCTCGCGAGCCGTCCTTCGAGCGAGCCGCCCAGCAGATTCAGGCCGAGTCCCGCCGAGTAAGCGCCGGTGCCGAGAAGGTCCTCGCTGGGCGCGAGGATCGAGTAGTCGAGGACCATGCCGTCCCAGCGGGTGCGGTCCACGCCGAGGGCGAGATCGGCCCCACCCTCCCGCTCGGAGCCGTGAAACAGCGCGTGCGCCCGCTCACGGCTGACGCGGCGGCCGATCGGCAGGCTGTCGGCATCCAGCAGCGTCACCGAGAGCTCGTCCCAATCGATCGCGAAGGTGACGTTCAGGAGCTGGCTCAGCACGCGGGTGCTGAGGTACTGCTCGTCGGAGCCGACGACGCGGTCCGCCGGCGTCAGTGCCACGTCCCGGTTGCCGTTCCTGATCTCCCAGCGCGACGGATCGAACGTGACCAGCCGGCGCCCGGGCTCGAGGGTCATCCGGACGCCGCCGCCCGGGAGCGGCACCGAGCGCAGCTCGGCGAGCTCGGCGAGCTCGAGCACGGGCAGCAGCGCGTCGCCGCTGGAGCGATAGGCGGAGACCGTCCGCGATCCGTAGCGGCCGATGGCGAGCTCGACGATGACGGGCTCGAGGCCGGCGGAGTCGGCCCCGGCCTGGGCGCGGAGAGCTTCCGGTGCCGCCAGCGACACCAGGAGCAAACCGAGCGCCCATCGCCGTCGCCTCACGGCAGGCGGACCTCCATCGAGTCACGCACCGGCCGGGAGGGCAGGATCACTTCCGGCGCGAGATCCTGGCGCTCGGAGACGATCTCCACTCGGAGCCGGTAGAGGCCCGGAGCCAGGCGGCCGCCGGGGAGCCCCGCCGTGAGCCGGGGCTCCATGTCGTAATACACCGCCAGCGGACTCGCGACGGTCGCCACCGTCCTTCCGGCGGAGTCGGTCAGGGCGCCGCGGATCGTGCCGATGAAGGCCGCGGTCCCCATCCGATCGAGGCGCATCCGCACAGCCAGCGAGTCCCCCTCGACCGCCGCGGCCAGACGGCTCAGGCGCACGGAGGTGGCCACCGCGCCCTTGCGGTACTGGAGGGGCAGCACGGTACGGACCTCGAGATTGAGTCCCACGGTGACCCCGGAGCTGTCGGCCGCCCCGGTGACCGGCACCGTGCCCCCCTTCGCCGCCACGACTAGCCG
>CAMPKP010000127.1 GCA_946887295.1 uncultured Gemmatimonadota bacterium
CGATGGCCCGGCTGGTGGAGCGCAAAGGCATCGCAGATCTCATCCGGGCCATCGCGAGGCAGCGGACTCTCGTCGACTGACGAGCGCGGGCACGGGCGGGGGGCCGGAAGCGCATCAGGTCGACGCCGTTCGCGATCACCGAGTAGCGGAGCAGGGGGTCGGTGCGGAGCGCGAGCCGTCCGAGGCTCTCGCAGACGGCCACCACACGACTGGCGCGGCGCCAGATCCAGCGAGTGAGCGGACGCAATAACCGGTGGGCCCGGCCGAGCTCGCGCGGGTAGGGGTCGTATCCCGGCACGTCGGAGCCGCGGAGCGACAGGATGACCGGGGTATCGCCCAGGCTCAGGAACGGCAGCATCGCGCCGGTCGGCAGGGAGAAGAAGACATGGACGATGTCGTAGTGCTCGCTCCGCATCCTGGACCGCACCATCGGGAGCGCGGTGCGCAGATAGCTGAACGCGCCACCCAGCCCGGCCTCGTGGATGCCGATGCGGCTGGCCTTCACCCGGTAGACGGTGAGCAGCCCCTCCTCCGCGGCGTGGCCGTCCCAGAGCACCTCGGAGCCGCACTCGTCCCACTGCCCGGCGGTGATCACGTCCACCATCACGCCGCGAGACGCCAGCCCGCGCGCGAGCGCCTGCGTGGCTACACCGGAGCCGCCGCCGAGCGGGGGGTACTCGTAGTTGAGAAGGAGGACGCGCATCGGACGCCGCGCCGTTCGAAAAGGTGATGGTATGCAGCTTCCTGTCGCACCGGGACGTGTCGCTGAAGGGCAAGAGACAAGCCAATGGGCGGATGGCCGGCACGGCGGCGACGGGGCCCCAGCACGGCAGGACAAGCCCACGCAGCAACGGCGCTTGAGTGCCGCGTTGGCGGGGCTGCAGGCACTTGCGCGAGGGCCGGGAGGAAAGGTCGCTGTTGCGGTCCGCCAACACAGGATCCTCGACTGTCCACCGAACGCACGTGGCGGGCAGGCTCGGCGGGTCGACCCGGGCTCCGCGAGTGCTCCAGCGCCAGATTCGGCAGCGGAGAACGGCGGACCACCAGCGGACTACAGGCGACTCCACGATTACATCACGACTACATATGGAAGAGGTAGCTCATCTTGAGGAAGAATCCGTCCTCCACCCGGCGCAGTCCCGCCGTGCGCGGCGTGGAAGGGTCCACCGGATCGAGCAGCGTGCTGCCGTAGCCCAGGAAGACGACCGTGCCGGGATTGGGCTGATAGGAAAAGAGGATGTCGCCCCGGAGCGACCGGCGGGTGGAGGCACGGGTCCGGACGAAGCTGCCGGCGTCGGGGTCGAAGACGAGGATCGGGGCCCCGGTGCGGGTGTCGTCGCGGAGCGAGTCCTGCTTCTCGTGCCCGTACTCGCCGACCAGGCGCAGGAAGATGGGACGGGAGAGCTGATACTCCATCTTCAGCCGCGGGAGATGGGCGACATCCACCAGGCTCCCGTCGCTCACCCGACGGACCTGCTGCAGGGCGTAGGTTCCGTCGAGCCGCAGCTGACCGGTGGGCCGCCAGGTCACCCCGAGGTTCGAGATGATGATCCGCCCGGGCGACCACTCGAAGAAGTTCTCGTCGTTTCCCCACAGGATGAACGCGTTTCCGGAGAAGTGCTTGAACTCCGGGGTCTCGAAGGACAGCACGTAGTCGCGATTGGGAATGCGCGGCCGCCCCACGAACGCGACGGTGTCCGCGCCGCCGCCGGGCCGGGGCAGCTCGACCCGGTATCCCCCGTAGATCTCGAAGGGATAGCCGAAGGTCTCGAGCAGCAGCGACCCGGTGAGGTTCCACCCTCCCTTCAGCGTGGTGTTGACGTTGAAGTGGAGCTGCTCGTCCAGGATGCCGTCGCCCCCGATGAACTCGTCGTAGCGCCAGCGGCCGTTCAGGTTCACGTCGAAGGTGAGGCTCTCCATCATCGATCCCGTCCGGCCGTACACGGTGGCGCGGGGCTGAAACTGGAGGTGCACGAGTCCGGGCCGGGGGAAGAAGCCGCTTCGTGCCCGGAACTCCTCGTCGCTGGCCCGAATGCTGGTGCGGAAGCCCAGGGTGCGCCCGTTGCGGTTGAAGCGCGCCTCCCACAGCGGGGCGGTGGTCACCACGCCTCGCGTTCGCGTCCGGCTGCCGGCTGCCTGGAGCTGCACGGTGTAGACTCCGCCGAACACCAGCCGCGCGTCGGCGCCGAGGACCCGGTTGTAGTCCGCGCCTTCCACCCGGTCGGTGTAGACCATGCCGATCCGCGAGCTCTCGCCGACGCCGCGCTGAAGCCGGAGGATGTTGTAGACGGGATGGTCGCCGGTGGGCGAGACGTCCGGATCGTCCACCGCGGAGAGGAGCGCGATGTCGGTCCCCAGTCCCTTCCCCGTGAGCTTCGCCGCGGCGACCGGCTGCACCACACGGCGGCTGTACACGAGACTGTTGGGCACGGTGAACTGCTCGATGCCGTCCAGGAAGAACGGACGCTTCTCCTGGAAGAACCGCTCGTCCCTGGGGTCGAAGAGGAGCTGCCCCGCATCCGACTCCACCTGGCTGAAGTCGGGGTTGGCGGTCCCGGTGAGACTGAGATTGTTGGTGATGCCCCACCGGGCCGTGCCGCCCAGCTCGGGGCTCCCGCCGGTGTAGCTCCACTCCGATCCGCTCCGCCGCCCGGTGGTCCGGGAGGTGAGGGACGGGTTGAGATCGAGCACCAGCCCACGCCGCAGACCGGTGAGCCCGACCAGCCGTCCCGACTGCGCGAGGAACGAGGCGCTGGCCCGCCGGGCCGGCACCCAGGAGTCCTCGTATCCCGAGTGCTGGACCTGCCGGGTGACGTTGATGCCCCAGCTCTGCTCCGGCCGCGACTGATAGCGCAGACTCTTGAAGGGAACCCGGACCTCGACCTCGTATCCGTACTCGGTGAGACGGCCCTTCGACTGGTAGATGTAGTCGGGGCTCAGGTCCGCGGACTCGCGCCGGACGACCGCGTTGTTGAACCCGTTGCCCGACACCGACCCGGTCTCCACCAGCGCACCGTCCGACTGGACACCGAGCGGGTTCACCGCGAGCACCGTGGCCTGGCGGCTGTCGTCGAACGTGCTGAGCAGGATCTGGACGTGATCGTCGGCGCCGATCCGATCGCGGTCGGCCAGGGTGGCGTGCACCCGGCCGTGCGCCTCGTAGGCCCGAATGCCGAAGTGGATCGCGGTGGGGGAGTACCAGACCAGGACTTCGGTCGAATCGGCGGCGGGCACCCCATCCGCCGGCGAGAACTGGGAGAACCCGGTGAGCAGCGCGGCGCCGGCCCAGGCCTCCTCGGCGAGCCTGCCGTCCACCTCGATCTCCGCCTCGAGCCTGGGCGGGCTGACCTCCAGATTCCCCGATCGGCCGTGGTAGACGTTGCGCGGATCGATCAGCACAGGCAGGGCGAACGCCAGGTGGCGCAGCATCGGGGCTCGTGGAGTCGGGGTATCTCTGCCTACGCGGACGACGAGACGGCGGTTTCGGTCGGATCAGCGGCTTCGGGGCAGCCCCTCCGGCAGATCCGCGATCACGTACGCCATCACCGCCATCGCCGCGACGCACCGGGCGACCTCCGCCGGGTCCAGCTTGTCCAGGGTGTCGCCGTCAGAGTGGTGGTACCAGAAGTAGCGCTCGCCGTCCACCTCGAGGCCGAGGCCGGGCACGCCGCGCTCCACCAGCGGGCCGATGTCCGCCTCCGGGCTCTCCTTCACCTGCGCCACCCCGGTCGCGCCGAGCCGCTCCAGCAGTGACGCCGCCTGCCGCACGAGGGCCGTCGCAGAGTCGGACCCCGCGAAGGCGAAACCCTTCGGCTGGAACACGCCGCCGTCCGACTCCATCGCCATGACGTGGCGGTCGAGCTCGGCCGCATGGCGGTCGCGATACGCCTTCCCGCCGTCCACCCCGTTCTCCTCGTTGGTCCAGAGCACCACGCGGACCGTGCGGCGGGGGCGAAGCCCCAGCTCGCGCATGAGCCGCACCGCCTCCCACGCGGCCACCGAGCCGCCGGCGTCGTCCATCGCGCCCTGCCCCACGTCCCACGAGTCGATATGCCCGCCGAGAACCACCACCTCGTCCGGCTTCTCCCGCCCGACCAGCTCGGCGACCACGTTGCGCGACCGGGCCGGCGGGAGCAGGCGTGCCCCCATCCTGAGCGTCACCACCACTTCCTCGCCGCGATCCTGCATCCGGTGCAGCATCATGGCGTCCTCCACGCTCAGCGCGGCGGCCGGAATGCGCGGGCCGGTGCTGTCGTAGGAGGTCCTTCCCGTGTGAGGGCTCCGGATCGAGAACGTCGCAACCGAGCGGATGAGACAGGCGACGGCCCCGGCCCGCGCGGCCGCCGAAGGACCGTCGGTGCGGTAGTGCCGGGTCTCGCCGTAGTTGGTGAAGGGCGCGTCGAACAGCACGATCTTGCCCCGGGCATCCGCCTTCCTCCGCTCCAGCTCCTCGAAGCTGGAGACGACCAGCACCGGGGCGGTGATTCCAGCCCGCGGGGTGGCCACGCTCCCGCCGAGCCCGAGCATGCCGAGGGTGTCGCGGCGGGGCCGGACCAGCACCACCGACTCCTCGCCCCGGACCCAGTGCGCCACCGCCACCGGCTCGCCCCGCACGTTCTCGAGCCCGTCCCGCTTCATCTCCTGGAGGATCCAGTCGATGGCGGCCTCGAGGCTGCGCGACCCCGCCAGCCGGTGCCCGAAGCCGTCCACCAGCCGGCCGACCCGGTCGTACGCCGCGCTGTCGCGGGTAGCGGCCCGAATGAGGCTGTCGGCGGCGGCACGGTAGGTCGCTGGAATGCCGCGGCTCTGGGCGGAGGCGGCGGGAGCGAGGGACAGAGTCGCGGCGGCGGCGAGAACGAGGATGCGGTCGGGGATCATGTCGGGGCGTCGTCCGGAAGGTTGAGGTTCGGCGGCAGGGTACGGCGCCGGTGAAGGATAACAACGCCCGCTTCCGAGGGGTCTATATTCCGAATTGGAAGCCGCGCAGCGACACCCTTCTGGAGGAAATCATGGTCAAGCGTACCCTCGGCGCCCTGGTGCTGGCGCTCCTGGTGACGGGCGGAAGCGCCTCGGCACAGAGTGGCGCGCCCGACGCCAAGGAACCGGTCTCGCGGGGGCGGCCGCTGAGCGAATGGATCGCCGATCTCAAGGCCGCCGCGCCGGTCATCCGCAACGGGGCGGCGTACGAGATCGCCGGGATGGGACCCGCGGCGGCCGCTGCGGTGCCCGCGCTCATCGAGGCGCTGGACGACCCGATGCCGGCGGTCCGGTTCCCCGTCACCGTCGCGCTCGGCGAGATCGGACCCGCTGCGTCGGCCGCCGTTCCCCGCCTCAAGGAGATGATGGACGACGACATCAATGACGAGGTTGCCGCTGCCGCCCGCCGCGCGATCCGTCACATCCAGCCGTCCGCGCTGGCAGGACAATAGCGGCTACCGAGCCGCCGACTCCACCGCGGCCAGCGCCCGGTCGAGATCCTCGATCAGGTCGTCGGGGTGCTCCAGGCCTACCGAGAGCCTGAGCAGACCCGGCGGCGTCCGGCTTCCCGGGCCCTCACTCGAGGCGCGGTGCTCGACCAGGCTTTCCGGCCCGCCCAGGCTGGTGGCCCGGGTGAAGAGCCGGACCCTCGCCACCACCCCGAGAGCCGCGGGCGCGCCGCCCCGGATCCGCACCGACACCATTCCCCCGAACCGAGCCATCTGCCGTTTCGCCAGGGCGTGGCCGGGGTCGTCCGGCAAGCCGGGGTAATGGACCGCCTCGACGGCCGGGTGGGCCTTCAGGAAGGACGCCACCCGCTCGGCGTTGTCGCAGTGGCCCCTCATCCGGTACGCCAGCGTGCGTATGCCGCGGTGCACCAGCCAGCAATCGAAGGGAGAAGGCACGGCCCCGCCGATCGTCTGAACGGTCCGCAGCCTCGCGGCCAGCTCGCCGTTCGCCCCCAGGACCAGCCCGCCGCCGGTGACATCGCCGTGCCCGGCGAGGTACTTGGTGGTCGCGTGCATGACCACGTCGGCGCCGAGCTCCAGGGGGCGCTGAAGCAGCGGAGTGGCCCAGGTGTTGTCGCAGACGGCGAATGCCCCGCTGGCGCGAGCGATCCGGGCCACGGCCGCGATGTCGGTCACCGCCAGTGTCGGGTTCGAGGGCGTCTCCATCCAGATCAGCCGGGTGGCCGACGTGACGGCGCGCTCCACCTCGCCGGCGTCCGCGAAGTTCACGAAGCTGCTCGAGAGTCCCCACCGCTGGAAGATCTCCCGCAGCGCCTTGGCCGTGCCGTAGTACGCGTCGGTGGGCGCGATGACGTGATCGCCCGGCGCGAGTGACTGGAACACCGCGGACGTCGCCGCCATCCCGGAGGCGAAGGCGAGCGCCGCTTCACCGCCCTCCAGCGCGGCGAGTGCCGACTCCAAGGCCACCCGCGTCGGATTCTCGCTCCTGGCGTAGAGGAAGCCGTGCGGCAGGCTGCCGTCGGACTCGCGGGCGAAGTTGGTGGAGAGATAGATGGGCGGGCTCACCGCTCCGGTAGCGGGGTCGGGAGCGTGTCCGGCGTGAACGGCGAGAGTCTCGAGCCGCATGCGGCTGCCTTGAGAAGGTGGTGCCTGAATCTATCGGCCCGGCTCAGTCTTCCGTCAGCTCCTTTCCCACCGCCAGCACTGCGTCCACGAAGAGATCGAAATCCTCCCGCCGGCTCCGGTGGTTGGTGATGGCGACCCGCAGCGCGAAGCGTCCGCCGAGCACCGTGCTCGAGGGCACCGCGATTCCCCGCTCCTGCACCCGGATCAGGATCTCCTGATTGATGAGGTCGAGCGCCGGGCCGTCGAGCCCGGCCGCGACGAAGCGGAAGCACACGATGTTGAGCGGCACCGGCGCGAGCAGCTCCAGTCGAGGCTCGGCCGCGATCCGATCGCGCAGGTGGCGCGCCTGGGCCACGTTCTGCTCGACGAGGCGGCCCCACGCGTCCGAGCCGTGGGCCTTGAGCGACATCCACACCTTGAGCGCCCTGAAGCCGCGGGTGAGCTGCACGCCCAGGTCGGCGAAGGGGAATCCGCCCGCGACGATGCCTCTCGGCGTGGCATCGAGATAGCTGGACGCGGCGGCGAAGGTGGCGCGGTGGGCTTCGGGATGCCGCACCAGCGTCAGTCCCACCTCGAACGGCAGGTAGCCCCACTTGTGGAGGTCCACGGCCACCGAGTCGGCCTGGTCCATTCCGGCCACGATCGGCCTGAGCGATGGCGCCATGGCAGCGAACGCGCCGAAGGCGCCGTCCACGTGAAGCCAGAGCCCCTCCTCTCGACAGATCGCGGCCAGCGCGGGGAGGTCGTCGGTGGCGCCGGTATTGACGGTGCCGGCATTCCCGATGACGCAGAAGGGGCGGTGGCCCGCCGCCCGGTCGGCCCCTATCGCGGCGCGCAGCGCGGCGACCTCGACCTCGTACGCGGCGTCCACCGGGATGCGCCGGAAGGCGCTGTCGCCGAGCCCCAGCAGCTCGCTCGACTTCCTGGCCCAGCTGTGGGTCTCGCTCGAGCCGTAGAAGACGAGACGCGGCGCGCCCGGCCGCTGCAGGCCTTCGGCGCGCACGTCGAATCCCGCCCGGTCGCTCCGCGCCACCGCGAGGCCGACCAGGTTCGCCATGGTGGCGCCGCTCACCAGCAATCCGCTCGCGCTCGCGGGGAAGCCGAGCAGCTCCGCCATCCAGCGGATCACCTGCCGCTCGACCAGCGCCGGCGACTGATCGTAGCCCGCGAGATGCGCGTTCATCCCCGAGGCGAGCATGTCCGCCAGCATCGCGAGCGGCGTCCCGGTGCCCATGACCCAGCCCCAGAAGCGGGGGTGAATGTTGCCGTTGGGATAGGGAAGGATGTGCTCGCGGAACTGCCGGTATACGACCGCCGGATCGGTCGGGCCGCGCGGAGGCGGCTCGTCGAGGGCCGCGCGAGTCTCGGCGGGCACCGGGCGCCACACCGGCCGGTCGCGCACGGTCTCGAGGTAGTCCATCATGTCGTCCACCATGCGGTGGCCGAGCGCGCGGAGCTCGCCCCAGTCGGCGGGGTCGAGGCTCTCCTCGGGGCGGAATGACGGCATCTCGTCAGGCGTCCGGCGACGACTCGTCGGCGGCCACCACGTGCGGCGCGCCCTCGTGGAGCAGCCGCTCGCGCAGAGCCTCCAGCCCCACGCTCTTCCGCACCCGCACCCGGTAGGTCAGGAGCGGGGCGCCGTCGGTGCCGGCGACGACCTGCTCCAGCTTCCAGCGCTTGGTGTCGCGCTCCAGGACCGCCTCGATCGGAGGGCGGGCGTCCTCCACCCGATCCACGTAGATCCGAAGGATCGCTGCCCGGTCATCGCGGGCCCCGTTGGGCCGTGCCGGCACCGGCGGGGGCGGCTCGCTCCGCAGCGCCTCGAGCTCGGCCAGGTCCGCGCTCGCAGGCAGGCAGAGCCGCGCGAAGGTGCGCTCGAACTCGGTGCTGAAATCGAACTTCCAGAGGGCGAGCTCGACCACGACGAAGACGACCGACAGCGCGGCCGCCACCGAGATCGCGTGGATTCCCGACGCGAAGCCGATCCCGATCGACCCGAAGATGTAGACGGCGTCGCCCGACTCCCGGAGCGTGTTGCGGAAGCGGACCGCCGCCACGATGCCGGCGAGGCTGAAGGCGAGCGCCAGGCTGTCGCGGACCACGACGAGGATCGCCGACACGACGATCGGAAGCACGATGACCGTCTGCACCAGCGAGTGGTCGAACTTGATCCGGGTTCGGGTCCGGACGTACACGAAGGCGAGCGGCAGGACCAGCAGGAAGGCGGCGATCATCTGGAACAGCGCGTCGACCCAGAGCGGCGCTCCACCCGGGAAGATCGCGACCTGGCCGCGGAACCAGTCGATCGCTCCGGCCAGGTCCGCCGGCGGCTGGACCGGCACCGGGGGCACGGCGTCATTCGGAATCAGCACCGAAAGACAGATCAGGAGCACGCCGGCCACGAAGTAGTAGATCGTGAGCCGGAGGATCGTCACCCTGCCGATCTCGCGCACAGCGGCGCGCGCCGAATCCTGGGCCTTCCGGGCCATGACCGCTCCTGGGTTCAGGGAACCGCCGCGACGGCGGCGCGGGCCAGCGCCGCGAACAGCTCGGTGCGGTCGAGCGAGCCCTGATACAGCTCGCCGTTGATGAAGAGCGACGGGGTTCCGCTCGCGCCGCTCCGGGCCGCGCTGGCCAGGTCCTCACGGATCCGGACCTCGTGAGCTCGCTCCCCGAGCGAGCGCTCGAAGCGTTCCGGGTCGAGGCCGATCTCGCGGGCATGACGCCGGAGGTCCTCGTCCCCCAGGCGCGCCTGCTCCCGGAACAGCCGGTCGTGCATCTCCCAGAAGCGGCCCTGCTCGGCGGCCGCCTCCGCCGCCTTCGCCGCCGCGAGCGCGTGCGGATGGGACGAGCGCAACGGGAAATGCCGGAACGCGAATCGCAGATTGCCGCCGAACGCCTTCCGGGCCGACTCGATGATCGGGTGGAGAGCGCCGCAGTGGGGACACTCGAAGTCGCCGTACTCGACGAGGGTGACGCGTGCGCCCTCGGGTCCCCGGACGTGGTCCCGCTCGGTCACCGGAAGCGAAAGCCGGCTCATCCGGCTAGGCCAGGTCGGCCCGGACGCCCGTGTCCGCCACCATCTGGAGCACCCGCCGCACGGCCGAGGTGCCGTCCAGGCGGAAGCGGGCCCGCGTCGCGCCCGGGCCGACTCGCGCGCTGATCGCGTTCGGCGGCAGCGCGGCGAAGAGGTCCTCGTCGGTGCGGTCGTCGCCGATGGCCACGATCGTGGTGCGCGCCTCCCGCTCGGCCGACATCGGCGGGATGATCCGGCCCTTGTGCACGCCGTAGGGGCGGATCTCCAGCACGCGATTGCCCGCCAGGATCTCCACCGGCTGGTTGCTCAGCAGCTGATTGAGGTGAATCCTGAGCTCGTTGGCGCGCCGGGCGCCGGTCTCGAGATCCGCCAGGCGATAGTGCCAGGCGATCGCGACCGCCTTCACTTCGATCAGCGAGCCCGGGGTGCGGGCGGTGATGTCGCGCAGGATCGCCAGGACCGGCTCGCGCCAGGTGCCGTGGATATCGGCCGCCGGGGTCCACTCGGCGTGGCCGGGCGGCCGCGACCAGAAGCCGTGCTCCGCGTGGAGCCAGATGGGGAGGCTGCCGACCCACTGCTCCAGCGCCTCGCGGCCGCGGCCGCTGACGATGTGCACCTCGGTATCGGGACGGCTGGCCAGCGCGCGTAGGAGTCTGGGCCGGGGCGGGTGCGGCCAGTGCGACACCGACATCCACGACGCTGGTGGGGTCCAGGCCGATGCGGATGGCGCCGGCTGAGACGGCGAAGCCGCTCACACCGTCGAACTGGGCGTTGGCCATGGCGGAGGCCATTTCAGTGGTGAGCGCGACGAAGTCGCGCTGGTAGGCCGTGATGTCCTCGCCCGAGGCGGTGCCGCTCTCGATGGCGATCGCGAGGTTCTTCATC
>CAMPKP010000128.1 GCA_946887295.1 uncultured Gemmatimonadota bacterium
CCCGGAGCGCGCGCCAGAGGGCGCGCTTGCCGTGAATCCCCATCGCCAGGGCCTCCAGCAGCTCCAGCCGCGCCAGCTCTCCCGGCTCGCCGGTGCCGCCCAGCTTCACCCGCCCCGCCTTCTCGGCCAGCCACGCTCCCGCTTTCTTGAGCCGGTTCTCCTTCGACCCGAGCCGCTCGATCAGGTCCTGCAGCACGGCCTGATCCTTCCTGATCTCCTTGAGGATCTCCTCCAGCCGCCGGGCCAGCAGAGTGCCTGCATTTTCCTCGATCGCGCGCTCGACCAGCTCGATCGCGCCCACCGATCCCGCCAGGTGGTCGTTGAGATACGTGGTCACGCTCCCGTCGCTCATGGAGGACCCCCGGCCGCGCCCGGCCCGCGCGCGGCGGCCGACTTCCGGGCCTCCGCCAGGTAGCCCGGCTCCAGCTCGAGCAGGTGGGCGAGCTTCCGCACCAGCCACGTCTCGTGGGTGGCGAGCTCGCCGTCCGCCAGGATCACCCCCCACATGACCTCAGCCAGCACCATCTTCTGTCCCAGATCGTACTCCGCTGCGATGAGGCGGGTGAACTGGAAGTGGTCGATGGACTGCCGGCGCTCCGCCTCAGCCAGCGCGATCAGCTCCCGCGCGGTGGCCTCATCCAGCTCGAAGTGGCGCTGGATGGCGCGCTCGATGTGGAGCAGCTCGGAGGGGCTCATCACGCCGTCGGCGTGCGCCAGCTCCAGCAGGAGCGCGCAGGCGGCGAGCTGAACGCCCGACGGTCCGGAGCTTCCCGGGTCCGCGGGCGCTCCAGGGGGTGACAGGATGCGGCGGGTGACGAAGCCGCGGATGGAGTCCAGCACACCGGAAAGCTATCACCCCGCGGCGCCGTCGAGCAGCCTTCGCGCGCGCGCCTCCGCCGGTCGCAGCCGCCCCGACTGGTCCACGATGCCCATCGTCTCCAGCCACCGCTCGAACTCGGGCGCGGGCCTGAGGCCGAGGATCTCCCGCAGGTAGAGCGCGTCGTGGAACGAGGTGCTCTGGTAGCCGAGCATCACGTCGTCGGCGCCGGGCACGCCCATGATGTAGGTCACGCCCGCGGCGCCGAGCGCGGTGAGCAGCAGATCCATGTCGTCCTGGTCGGCTTCGGCGTGATTGGTGTAGCAGACGTCGCATCCCATGGGCAGGCCGAGGAGCTTGCCGCAGAAGTGATCCTCCAGGCCCGCGCGCAGGATCTGCTTGCCGTCGTAGAGGTACTCGGGGCCGATGAAGCCGACCACCGAGTTCACCAGCAGCGGGCGGAAGCGGCGGGCCACGCCGTAGGCCCGCGCCTCGCAGGTCTGCTGATCCACGCCGTGATGCGCCCCGGCGGAGAGCGCGCTCCCCTGCCCCGTCTCGAAATACATCACGTCGCTCCCCAGCGTCCCCCGCCGCAGCGAGAGGGCGGCGTCCCGCGCCTCGGCGAGGAGGGCGAGATCCACGCCGAAGCTCCGGTTCGCGGCCTCGGTTCCCGCGACCGACTGAAACACGAGATCCACCGGCGCCCCGCGGCGGATCGCCTCGAGCGTGGTGGTCACATGGGCCAGTACGCAGCTCTGGGTGGGGATGTCGTACCGCAGGCGCAGCTCGTCCAGCATGCCGAGGAGCCGGACCACGCCGGTGGGGTCGTCGGTGGCGGGGTTGATGCCGATCACCGCATCGCCGCTGCCGTAGAGGAGACCGTCCACGATCGCCGCGCCGATGCCGCGGGGATCGTCGGTCGGATGGTTCGGCTGGAGCCGGGCGGAAAGCCGGCCGGGGAGGCCGATGGTCCCACGGAATCGCGTCACCACGCGGCACTTCCGCGCCGCGACGACGAGGTCCTGCACCCGCATCAGCTTGGAGACCGCCGCCGCCATCTCGGGCGTGATCCCCGGCGCCAGGGCGGCCAGCGCGTCAGTGGTGGCCTCGCCGGACAGCAGCCACTCGCGGAAGCCGCCCACGGTGAGACCCGAGACCGGGCCGAAAGCCTCCGCGTCGTGGGTATCGGCGATCAGCCGCGTGACCTCGTCGTCCTCGTACGGGATCACCGCTTCCGTGAGGAAGGTCGCCATCGGAAGATCCGCGAGTGCCATCTGCGCGGCCACCCGCTCCTCCGCGCTCCCGGCGGCCAGGCCTGCGAGCGCGTCGCCCGAGCGGAACGGAGTAGCTTTCGCCAGCAGGGTCCGGAGGTCGGCGAAGTGGTATCGCGCCGAGCCGACGGTGTGTCCGTACATGCGGGTCTCCCGAGCCTCGATTGGATCGAATCCTGCGCCCATGACCCCGACGCGCAAGAGCGCCCCCGTGTGGCAGACCGACTCACCATCCGCCCAGGCGCGGGACACGGGCGCGACTGCCGCCGTCCCCGTTCCCGAGCCGAGCGCGCTGGCGATCCGGTATCACCGGACCAGCCACGCCATCTGGGCCGGTGCCACCGCACTCGAGCTGCTGGTTCCCGCGGCGCTCCTCTTCACCGGGCTCTCGGCCCGAATCCGGAGCCTGGCCCGGCGCATCGCGCGGGGCCGCTGGTTCCCGACGGTCGCGATCTACGGCGCCCTCTACGCTCTCATCCAGGCGATCGCCTTCCTGCCGCTGGCGTGGTATGCGGGCTTCCTCCGACAGCACGAGTACGGTCTCTCGACCGAGACGGCCGGCCAGTGGATCGCCGACTGGGCGAAGGCCACCGCGGTCTCGGCCGTGGTTACTGCGCTGGTGCTCTGGATACCGTACCTGCTGCTGCGGAAGAGTCCCCGCAGGTGGTGGCTGTGGACCGGCCTCGCCGCGGCCCCAGTCACCGTGCTCGCGATGATCGTCGCCCCGATATGGATCGCTCCGCTGTTCGACGAGTACGGCCCGATGCGGGACCGCGCGCTCGAGGCCCGGATCCACCGGCTCGCCGCCCGCGCCGGCATTCCCGACAGCCGGATCTACGAGGTCCGCAAGAGCGACGAGACCCGCCGGGTCAACGCCTACGTGACGGGGTTCGGCCGCACCAAGCGCATCGTTCTGTGGGACACGCTGGTGGACCGGCTGGAGCCCGACGAGGTGGTGTTCGTGGTGGCGCACGAGATCGGGCACTTCGTCCTCCGCCACACGCTGACGGTTATACTTGGGGCCACGCTCCTCGCGACGCTCTCGCTGTACGTCGTGCACCGCGTGTCCGCGCGGCTGATCGCCCGGTTCCACGACCGCTTCGGGTTCGACCGGCTGGACGACGTGGCCTCGGTGCCGCTGCTGGCCCTGGTCGGCGGGGTGGTCGCGCTGGCGGCGACCCCGGCGGCGTTGGCGCTCTCCCGGTGGCAGGAGCGGGAGGCCGACCGCTTCGCACTCGAGATGACGCGCGACAACCGCGCCGCCGCGCGAGCATTCGTCCGGCTCCAGAACGAGAACCTCTCGGTCCCGCGCACCGGCCTGCTGTACCGGCTCTGGCGCGGCAGCCACCCGGATCTCGCGGACCGGATCGAGTTCGCCAACCGTTACCACCCGTGGCTCGATGGCGAGCCGCTTCGCTACGGCGACCGGTTCCGGTCCGCCGAGCCGCCCCCGCGCGATCGCTGAGGAGAGCAGGTGCAGACCGAGTCCACCAGGCCGGTATCCAGTCGATCGGTCCACGCTCCGCGCGCCGGGGAATCGGGCGACAGGCGGGCGCTCCTGGCGCTGCAGTGCGGAGCGATCCTGGTGGTGCTCGCCGCCGCCCCCTACCCGTTCTTCCAGCTCGACCGCTACACGTTCGTAAAGGAGCTGATCCTGCTGGGCGCGGCCCTGACCGCGGTCCTGCTCTGCCTGGCATCCGCCCGCAAGCTGACCGTGTTCATGGTGGACGGGCTGGTGGCGGCATTTCTGGCGCTGTCGCTCGTCTCCGCGGTGTTCGCCGCCAACGGCTGGCTGGCCGCCCGCGCGCTCGGGGTGTCGCTGGCCGGGGCCGCCCTCTTCTGGGCGGCGCGGACGGTCGCGCGGGCCGGCCACGGCCCGCGGCTGCTCGGCGGGATCGCGATCGCCGTCGTCCTCGCGGCGGGCACCGGGCTGATCCAGGCGTATGGCCTGGTCGACAGCGACCTGGCCAGCCTCGCCCGGGCGCCGGGCGGAACCTTCGGCAACCGGAACTTCATGGCCCATCTGGTGACGATCGGGCTGCCGGTTCTGATCCTGGTGACGCTCGAGGCCCGACGGGGCCGGGATTTCGCTCTGGGCGCCGCAGGCGTGGCGCTCGCGGCCGCGGCGCTGGTGCTCTCCCGGTCCCGGGCCGCGTGGCTTGGCGCGGCGGCCTGCGGGCTCTTCCTGGCGGTCGAAGGACTGTGGGTGGGGCGGCTCTGGATCGACCAGCGTCTCCGCCATCGCGTTCTCGTCCTCGCGGGCATCGGCCTGGGCGGCCTGCTGCTCGCGCTGGCGCTGCCCAACCGGCTCAACTGGCGATCGGACTCACCCTATCTGGACTCCCTCACCGGGGTCGCGAACTACAAGGAGGGGAGCGGGCGCGGCCGCCTGATCCAGTACGGCAACACGCTCGAGATGGTCGCCGATCATCCGGTGCTGGGTGTCGGGCCGGGCAACTGGCCGGTGCACTATCCGAAGTACATGTCTCCGGGCGATCCCTCGTTCGACGCCGACGACGTCATTCCGACGAATCCCTGGCCCAGCAGCGACTGGGTCGCCATGCTCGCCGAGCGGGGGGTGCCGGCGACCCTGCTCCTGCTCTCGGTGGGAGCGTCGGTCGCACTAGGAGCCTGGGCCCGGGTGCGCAGCGGCACCCGCCGGGCGCCCGCGCCGGCCGATCTCACCATCGTGGCGACGCTGGTCGGCATCGTGGTGGTGGGGGCATTCGACGCGGTACTGCTCCTCCCCGCGCCCGCCTTCCTGGCGTGGACCGTGGTCGGCGCGCTGGCTTCCACGGCTCGGCCGATTCGCGAGGTCTCGCTGGCGCCGCGGGGCCGCCGCAGACTGACGATGGCGGTGAGTGTGGTGGGAGGGGTGCTGTTGACCCAGAGTCTGGCCCAGGTCGCGGCGATGTCCCTCTCGGAGGGTGGAAGCCGCGCGGCGCTCGAGCTGGCCGGCAAGATGGATCCGGGCAGCTATCGGATCCACATGCGCCTCGCCCAGGAATGGCGTGCCGCCGGCCGGTGCGATCTCGCCCGGCCCCACGCCGAGCGCGCGCGGAAGCTCTTTCCCAATCACCCGGCGCCGCAGGTGGTGCTGCGGGCGTGCCGGCGCCGGCGCTGACGAGACGTCGAGGACACCGGGCCCTGTGTTCCTCGTCACTGCCACCCGCCTCCTGAAGCTTAGATATACCGACTCTGCGTCGGAGATGACTCCAGCGACGGAGGGTGGCATGACACGCTCGGCGGGACTGGCCGTCCTTACACTCGGCGTCGCGGCCTGCGGCGGCGGCCCCAAGACCCAGATCGATCCGAACAGGGAAGTCGTCGGCACGCGGTGGAACGCGATCATCGCTACCTCGCCCGGGCTGGTCGGCGCGCTCCAGGTGAAGGGCACGGGGTGGATGGCTCAGAAGGATCGGGACTCTACCCAGACCCGTGCCTACGTGGCGATAGAAAACGCGGTCCCCGGGGGCGAGCACCCATGGCATGTCCACGTGGGGCGCTGCGGCAACGACCGCGGAATCTTCGGGCCGGCGGACGCCTACCCACCGCTCCGCGTCGGCGGCAACGGCAAAGCGGAATCCCGGGCCGACCTCCCGGTCCCGGTTCCCAGCTCGGGCGAGTATTTCATCAACATCCACGCATCCGTCAACAACATGAGGACCATCATCGCCTGCGGAAACCTGGCGCCGCCCAGCCGCTAGCTGCAGCCGCGCCCTGCCCCAGCCCGGCGCCGTGGGGGCGTGGTCACTGGGTGCCGCTCTGAATGGGCGTGTCGGAGCGTCCGCCCCACTCGGCCCAGGCGCCGTCGTACAGCGCCGCATCGTCGTGGCCCAGCAAGTGAAGGGCGTGGATCAGCGCGCAGGCGCTCACACCCGAGCCGCAGGTGGCGATGAGAGGGCGGCCGGGGATGATCCCCGCCGCTTCGATCCGGCGGCGCAGCGCTTCGGGCGGCAACAGGGTGCCGTCCTCGCCGACCAGCTGGTCGTACGGCAGGTTGAGGCTTCCCGGGATGTGTCCGCCCCGGAGGCCCGGCCGGGGCTCAGGCTGCGTCGCGGCGAATCGCCCGGCGGATCGCATGTCGACGATCTGCTCGACGCCGCTCGCGACGACCTCCCGAACCTGGTCCAGACTCCGCACCGCGCCGGGGGCCGGCAGGCGGGCAGTGAAGCTTCCCCGCGGCCGAACGACGACCCCGCGCTCCACCGGACGCCCCTCGCGCCGCCACTTCCGGAATCCTCCGTCGAGCACCGCGACGCGCTGGTGTCCGAAGAGCCGGAACATCCACCACACCCGGGCGGCGCTCAGGTTGGCTCCCGACCCGTCGTACACCACGACGTCGTCCGCGTCGCTCAGCCCCAGCGTGCTCATTCGATCGGCGAACTCCGCGGCCGATGGAAGCATGTGCGGCAGTGGAGAGCCCGAGTCGCTGGATGCCTCGACATCGAAGAACACCGCACCCGGCACGTGGGCCTCGGCGTACTCGGCGGCGGCGTCCCTGCCGCTGCCGGGGAGATACATCGAGCCGTCCACCACCCGGAGCCGAGGGTCGCGGAGCCGATCCGCCAGCCAGTCGGTGCCGACCAGTGAGCGTTCGATCACGAAAGAGCCGGCGGGGCCTGGACGTCGAGCAGGACCTTTCCGGTCGTCCGGCGCGACTCGAGCTCGGCATGCGCCTCCGGCGCGGCCGCCAGCGGAAACTCCCTGCCGATCCGCACGGCGAGCGATCCGTCGGCCACCCAGCCGAAGAGCTCCTCCGACCGGCGCAGCAGCTCGGCCCGGGTGAGGACGTAGTGCGCGAGAGAGGGACGAGTCAGATAGAGAGAGCCCTTCTGACTCAGAACCTGCGGATCGAATGGCGCGATCGGGCCGCTCGATTGACCGTACAGGACCATCATCCCGCGAGGCGCCAGGGAGTCGAGCCCCTTGAGAAAGGTGGTCCGGCCCACCGAGTCGTAGATCACCTGCACGCCGGCTCCGCCGGTGATCCGTTTCGTCTCCGCCTGGAAATCGTCCCTGGTATAGAGAATCACTTCGTGCGCGCCGGCCTGCAGCGCGAGGCGGGCCTTCTCCTCGGTACTCGTCGTGCCGATGACTCGCGCGCCGAGACGATTAGCGATCTGGCAGAGGAGCAGGCCGACGCCGCCGGCAGCCGCGTGCACCAGGCAGGTGTCGCCCGGGCGGAGGGTGTACGTGCTCGTCGCGAGGTAGTGCGCGGTCAGGCCCTGGAGCATCACGGCGGCGCCGATTCGGGTGTCTACCTCGTCGGGCAGCGGCACGACGCGCTCGGCCGCTGCAAGGGCGTACTCGGCGTAGGCGCCCATGACGCTCTCCGACACCACCCGCTCGCCCGGCCGGCAGGTAGTGACGCCGTCGCCGATCCGCTCGACGATTCCGGCGGCTTCCCTGCCGACCGTGAATGGGAGAGACAGGGGGTAGAGACCGGTGCGGTGGTAGACGTCCACGAAGTTGACGCCCGCGGCCTCGACCCGGATCAGCACCTGGCCGGCACCGGGCGTCGGGATCGGCACTTCCTCCAGCCGCAGTACCTCGGGGCCACCGGTGGCATGGACGCGAACAGCCTTCATCGGCGCTCCAAGGGTTGGGGTCGCCGTAATCTACGTCCGGCTCAGAGGGTGAGCAGGCGGCGCTCCGGTCCGGTGTACGCCGGGTCGAGGAAGATGCGGCGCTCGGCGCCGGCGTACGCGCTCGGTGCGGCGGCGCCCGGCACCGAATTGTCGCGGGCCGACCAGTCGGGGCCACCGAAGCGCTGGGCGCCGCTGGGCCCCAGATCCACTTCGTGGCGCTGGAGGATCGCCAGCGCCTCGGGCGTCCGCTCGCGGGCGTCCACGGTCACCAGCGTGCCGCCGGACCGCAGTCCGCTGTCGAAGTGCCGGGCATCCTCCTCGGGCACACCGACCGAGACGAGCGCCCCAAGCAGTCCTCCGGTGGCGGCGCCGACCCCGGCGCCGGTGATCACGGAGGCGAGCACTCCGCCGACGACTACCGGCCCGAGGCCCGGGACCAGCAGCGATCCGATGAGACCGAGAAGACCTCCGAGCAGCCCACCGCTCACCGCGCCCTTGGCCGCGCCTTCGGCCGTCTCGCCGCCAGCGCCTTCGAGCAGGTCGGCCTGCTCGACGCGATCCTGCATCGCCACGCCGATCCGCTCCTGCGGAAATCCCGCGGCCGTGAGGTCGCGGATCGCCGCCTCGGCGGTCGACCGATGCTGGAAGAGGCCGACGACCGTGCGGCTGGTCGTTGCCTGTGGATTCATCTCGGGGTTGTCGTCGATCCCGCTCATGCTCCGGCTCCTGGTGGTCGAATAGCCTCCAGGAGCCAACCTACGATGGGGGAGCAGGCGCGGGGGTGACGATCCTCACAGGGGAGTCGCGTCAGGCGGCAATGGCTTCGGGTCCTTGCCCAGCGACGCGGCTATGCCGCGATCTCGGTGCCCGCGAGATCGTCCGCCGGAGACCGCCCGCGGCGGGTATACCGGTCGAAGAAGGCGCGGGCCTGCTCGAGATCCGACGGGTGGAAACAGGCGGGCCCCAGCGCCTGGCACCCGGCCAGCGCCAGGTCCACCAGATCCACCGCCGTGCGCCGTATGGCAGGATCGCCGAGGCCGAGGCGTCCGGCACGGTGGAGGAGGATCTCATCGGGCCGGCCGAGCAGATCGGCCGCGGCGCGCAATGCCCGGGGGTCGTAGGCGAGCCCGACCGCGAGCGCTACGGGTGCCGCGTACCACTCCGGGGCCACGGCATCACACGATCGCAGCTCCAGGTGGCCGCGAGGCCGCACCTCGGGAAAGAGGGTGGTCAGGTGATCGTGCCACTCCTCGAGCGTGGGTCGCGCGTGCCGCAGCCATTCGCCGAAAGGACGGTGCTCGCCGTCGAGCTCGGGCAGGAGAATCGCCGGGGCACGCAGCGCGAAGTCGAGGTATGCCGCCACCGGCGCATCCCCATCCCACGGCAATCCGGTCCGGGCGGGGTCCAGCGCGCGCCAGACCTGCGCCCGGGTGCTGCGGCATCCGGTGCGCCTGCCGGCGTAGACCGGCGAGCTCGCGAAAATCGCGGTCGCGTATGGGGCCGCGGCGTTCGACACCAGCCACCGAAGCCACGGCTCGTCGTCCAGATCGAGGCTCACCTGGAATGCGGCCGTCTGACGCATCATCATCGCGCCGGCCGGGCCGATCCGGGCGAGGTAGTCGGCCATGCGCGCGTAACGCCTGGTGCGAAGCAGCAGGGGCGCCTCGTCGGCCGAATTGTGCGGATCGATGCCGACCGCCATGAGCTCGACGCCCTCGGCCGCCGCCGCCGCGCGGAGCGGGAGCACCACCGACCGCAGCAGCCCCAGCAGCGCACTCGGCGTGCGGCAGGCGGGAGAGCTGTACTCCAGCTGCCCGCCCGGCTCGAAGGTCAGCGTACCTGCCGGCAGCTCGAAGCAGGGCGTGCCCTTGGCCGTGCGGGTTTCCTTCCACCTCTGCCGGGCGCCGAACCGGCGCAGCAGCGGCAGGGTGCCGGGCGCCGTGCCGGTCTCCAGCAGACACCGCCGGCCGGTACCGGCCTCGACCGGGATGAACTCCACCTCGGCACCCACCCGCCGCGGCGTGAGCGACGCGGCCGGCGGCGCCGCGAAGGCGTGCTCCGCCAGATCGGCCTCGAGCGCGGCGCGCAGCTCGAGGCTCACGCGGGCGCGCCCACCACGAGCGCGAAGAGCGACTCCGGATCGGTCCGCCAGGCCTCGATCTCCAGCCCGGCAGGCTCGAACAGCTGGCGTACGCTCTCGCGGTCATGCTTGCAGCTGATCTCGGTCCGGAGCGACTCGCCGGCCCGGAAGCGGACCGTGCCGACGCCGGGCACCGTCACCTCCTGCGCCCGGCGCGATACCAGATGCATCTCGATCCGGTGCGCCACCGGCTCGTAGAACGCCAGGTGGTCGAAGGAGGACGGGTCGAAGTCGGACCCGAGCTCCTGATTGAGCACCAGCAGCATGTTGCGGTTGAACGCGGCGGTCACTTCCCGCGCGTCGTTGTACGCTGCCTCGATGCGGGAGGCGTCCTTCCGCAGATCCACGCCCATGAGAAAGCGGTCCCCCGGCTCCATGGAGGCCCGCACCCGGCCGAGCAGCCGGATCGCCGCGGGCGGATAGAAGTTGCCGATCGTGCCGCCGAGGAATGCGAAGAGTGCCGGGTGCGGCATCCGGCGCGGGAGATTGAACTCCTCGGAGATGTCGGCGATCG
>CAMPKP010000129.1 GCA_946887295.1 uncultured Gemmatimonadota bacterium
GGCTTCATGAACGCCGCACTCGGCGTCCGCTTCTTGCCGGCCGACTTCTTGGTGGCCTTCTTCCTCGCGGTGGTCTTCCTGGCGGGCTTACGGGCGCTCTTCTTGGCGGACTTCTTGGCTGCCTTCTTCTTGGTGGCCATCGCGTGTCTCCCAGTGTTTGTGAGGACCGTGCGTGCCGCGTACCGCAGAACTCCCGTGACAAACAGTACACGACCGGCCCGGAGTTGCAATAGGGAAATGCCCGTTTTCCCTCGGGAGAGGGCCGGTCGCCCGAGCGACGCGCAGGGCGGAATGCCCTCATTCGCTCCGTTTCAGCGCCTGTTCCACGGCCCGCAGATCGGCCTCGATCTCCACCGGACGGTTCGCACCGGGCGGCGGCGGATCCCGCTCCACGTGATACTCGAGCAGCATGCCCGGGTCCTTCAGGATGTGCCCCGTGAGCACCGCCGCCACCCGCGCGCCGGGCGCGATGGTTCCCCGCCGCGCCAGCTCGCGGGCCCCGGCGACGCTCGCCGCGCTGGCGGGCTCGCAGCCGACACCGCACGCGTCCACGGCCGCCTTCGCCTCGAGGATCTGCGCGTCGCTCACGGCGAGGACGACGCCGTTCGTCTCCCGGATCGCCCGCACCGCGCGGTCATGCGAGGCCGGATCGCCGATGCGGATCGCGGTCGCCACGGTCTCGGGCTCCACCCGATGGCGCCGCCGGAATCCCTCCTCGAAGCTGCGCGCGAACGGCGCGGCTCCCTCCGCCTGCACGGCCGCGATGCGCGGCACCCTTGAGATCAGGCCCCACGCGCGCGCCTCCCGCAGCGCCTTTCCGAAGGCGGCGGTGTTGCCCAGGTTGCCCGCGGGAAGGACGATCCAGTCGGGCGGATCCCACCGGAGCTGCTCGAGCAACTCCAGCACGATGGTCTTCTGCCCCTCGATCCGGAACGGATTGATCGAGTTGAGCAGGTAGACGCCGAGCCGCTCGCTCGCCTCCTGGACCAGGCGGAGACAGTCGTCGAAGCCGCCGCGCACCAGCAGCGTGCGCGCCCCGTAGGCGAGCGACTGCGCCAGCTTGCCCGTGGCGACGTTTCCCGCCGGCACCAGCACCAGCGCCGGAATCCCCGCCTGCGCGGCGTAGGCCGCGAGCGAGGCGGAGGTGTTGCCGGTGGACGCGCAGGTCACCGCGCGGGCGCCGATCCGGAGGGCCTGGGTCACGCCGACGGTCATGCCCCGGTCCTTGAAGGAGCCGGTGGGGTTGTGACCTTCGTGCTTGAGCAGGAGACCCTGGATGCCGGTCCAGCGGTCCAGCGCGTCCCGGTGCAGCAGCGGCGTGTTGCCCTCGGGATGGGAGACCACCTGCTCGGCGGAGGGAAGGACCAGATCCTGGAAGCGCCAGACGCCGGATGCGGTGGCGCCGGGCGGGCGGCCCCGGCGCTCGGTGAGCCGCAGGAGCAGCTCCTCGCGGGTGAGGCCGGGCCGGCGGTGGGCGATCTCCAGCAACCCGCCGCATGCCGGGCAGCGGGAGCGCGGGTCGGTCTCGGTGAGCTCACCGCCGCACGCGACGCAGAGCTGCCAGCTCGCGGGGCGCTCCGTCTCGAACGTCACCGCGACCCTGCTTCCTCGCGGCGCACGGTGGCCCCGGCGCGATCCACCGGACCGACCCGCACCCGGCACTCCACGCCTCCGGCGCGATACGCTGCTTCCATGGCGGCGGCGATCCGCTCGGCGCTCTCGCGCCCGCGGGCGAGCGCGAACGACGTGGGCCCGCTGCCCGAGATCGAGCTGCCCAGCGCGCCCGCGGCGAGCGCGGCGGCCTTGGCCTCGGGGAAGCCGGGCAGCAGCCCGGCGCGCGCGGGCTCGGCGATGCGGTCGTCGAGGGACCGGGCCAGCAGGTCGTAGTCGTCGAGGGCCAGTGCCGCGACCATCGCCGCCACGTGCGCCGCCTGGTGCAGCGCGACGGCGCGGGAGACCTCGCGCGGGAGCACGGCGCGGGCGTCCGCGGTCCGCATGCGCTGCTGGGGCTGCGCGAGCACCACGAACAGCTCGGCGGGGACCGGCAGCTGGATCACGTCGAGGGGATCGGTCGCGCGGATCAGCACGATCCCGCCGAGCAGCGAGGGCGCGATGTTGTCGGCGTGGCGCCCCGCGACCGCCTCCTCCGCATCGAGGCAGACCTCGATCAGCTCCATGCGGCCCAGCGGATCGCCCAGCAGCGCGTTCACCGCCACCGCGCCGGCCACCGCCGATGCGGCGCTTCCGCCCTGCCCGCCGGACAGTGGCAGACCCTTCCGCACCGTCAGACCGACGCCCCGGCCCTGCGCGCGCGCCCCGCCGGCACGCTCGATCACCGCGCGGGCGGCGAGCCCCGCGGTGTGCCGGTCCGTCTCCGTCGGCAGCTCCGGGTGTCCCGGGTCGAGCATTCGCACGCCGGGCTCCGACAGCCACTCGGCCCGAACCGTGTCGCCGTCACCCGCGACGGCGAGGCCGAGAATGTCGAGCCCCGGGCCGACGTTGCCCACGCTGCCGGGTGCGAACGCCGTGACGGCGCGGTCGCTCATGCGCCCGCCAGCCGGAGAATGTCGTTGAGCACCCCGGCCGCGGTGACTTCGGCCCCGGCTCCAGGCCCGCGAATGACCAGCGGGTTCGCCTTGTAGCGGGCGGTGGTGAAGACGACCTGGTTGTCGGATCCCTTGATCGTGGCGAGCGGACTCGCGAGCGGCACCGCCTTGAGCCCCACGGCGACCTTGCCCGGGGTGACGGTCGCGACGTAGCGGAGCACGTTGCCCTTGGCTCTGGCGGCGTCCACCCGGCGCTTCCAGCCGGCGTCCAGCTCGTCCAGGCGCTCCAGAAACTGCGGGAGCGCAAGCGCGCGGGCCCACGGGGGCACCAGCGATTCGACCGCCTTCCGGCTGAGCTCCCCGCGATAGCCGAGGAGCCGGCCGAGGATCAGCGCCTTCCGGCCGACGTCCATGCCGGAGAGGTCCTCGCGCGGGTCCGGCTCGGTGTACCCGAGCCGCATGGCTGAACGGACCGCGCGCGAGAAGGGGATGCCCTCACCCACCTCGGTGAGGACGAAGCCCAGCGTGCCGGAGAGCAGTCCCTCGATCCGCTCCACCCGGTCGCCCGACTCGGTCAGCTTGTGATAGGTGTCGATGATCGGCAGCCCGGCGCCGACCGTGGCCTCGTGGAGAATCCGCCGCCCCCGGGCGCGCGCCGTCTGCCAGAGCGCCTCGCTCGCGGCGCGGCGGCCCGCCAGCGGCAGCTTGTTCGCGAGGACCAGATCCATCCCGTGCGTGAGCGCCGCCTCGAGCGCCGCACCGGTGTCGTCCGCGGTGAGGTCTACCACCACCGGCCGGGTGAGCGCGTAGCCGGCGATGTGCTCGATCGCCTCCTCGGCGGTCCCGGGCCGCCCCCGCGGCGCCGAGGCGAGCGGGCGAGCCTTTCGCTTCTCCGCCGCGAGCGCGGCGAGCCGTCTCGGGGCGATCCCCTGGGGATCGAACACGAACCCGCTCCGGTCGATCACGGCAGCCACCTTGAGCGAGAGGGCCGGGCGCCGCACCCGCCCGATCATCGTCGCCAGGGTGCGGCCGATCTGGCCGAACCCCAGCAGCACGATCTCCATGCGCTCGGGCCGGATGACCGCGCCCCCCGCGATCCGGGAGAGCTGGAAGGCCGCGTGGACCCGCCGCTGCGCCTCCGCCGCCTGCCGCGCCTCCACCACGACCGAGATGTTGAGCTCGGAGGAGCCCTGCGCGATGGCGACGACGTTGATGCCGCCCCCGGCGAGGGCGGAGAAGACGCCGGCGGCGATGCCGGGAGTGCCGTGCATGCCGAGTCCGACCACGGCGATCGTCGCCATGCTCGGGCTCACCTCGACGCCGTCGATCTCACCCCTGGCGATCTCGCCCCGGAACTCGCGCGCGAGACCGGCCCGAGCCTCCTCCGCGAGAGGCTCCGGGACGCTGAAGCAGATCGAATGCTCCGAGGAGGCCTGGGAGATGAGCGAGACCGAGATCCCCCGCCCGTGCAGCGCGGCGAAGGTGCGCGCCGCGATGCCCGGGACGCCGAGCATGCCGTTGCCGGTGACCGTGAGGAGTGCCTGTCCGCCCGCGGCGGTGAGCGCCTTCACCGGGTTGCGGCCCGGCCCGACCCGCTCGGAGACCTCGGTGCCCGGCGATCCGGGATCTGCAAAAGGGCGCACGAAGACCGGGATGCGGCGGCCGGTGACGGGGATCAGCGCGCGCGGGTGGAGGACCTTGGCGCCGTAGTACGCCAGCTCCGCCGCCTCGCGGGCGTGCAGCTGGGGAATGACCCGGGCATCGGGCACCACGCGGGGATCGGCGGTCAGCAGACCGGGCACGTCCTTCCACAGGGAGACGCGGCCGGCCCCGAGCCCGCGGGCCAGGAGGGTGGCGGTGATGTCGGACCCGCCGCGGCCGAGCGTGGCGACCTGGCCGTCGGGCGTGGCGCCGAGGAAGCCGGGGACGACGGGCACGACGCCTTTCGCGAGGAGCGGCCCGAGCACGCGCTGCACCGCGCGATCGGTGCGGGCGTAGTCCGGCGAGGCCCCTCCGAACGCCGCGTCGGCATGGATCAGATCGAGCGCGTCCACGTACCTGGCCCGGGCTCCGGCGGCCTCGAGCGCGGCGGAGACCAGCCGCGCGCTGAGCCGCTCCCCGCGGGAGACGAGATAGTCGGTGGTGCGCGGCGTGAGCTCCCGCAGGAGGCGGAGTCCCTGGGCCAGCGCCTCGAGCTCGGCGAAGCTGTCGCTGATGGCGAGCAGCACGTCGGCGCGGAGCCGGCCGCCCGGCAGCAGGGACCGCGCGACCTCGGCGTGCCGCGAGCGGAGCCGCGCGATCAGAGCCGCGACGGTGCGCGACTCGCCGGCTCCCGCCTGCTGCGCCACCTCCAGGAGCGCGTCGGTGGTCCCCGCCATCGCGGACACGACCACGACGGTCGGTTCCGGGCGATGGCGACGAACGATCTCGACCGCGTGGCGGACGGCAGTGGAATCGGCCAGCGACGCACCGCCGAACTTGTGCACGTGTGGTGCTCGGCGGGGACGGGGCATGGGGGAAGTATACAAGAGGGGGAACGGGGGGCGGGCGTTCCGCCCCTCCTCCACCTCGCATTACATTGCCCCCATGTTCGCTCTCCTCAAGCTGATCCAGTCGCTCATCAAGACGCTGCACTCGGAAGGCACGCCGGGACAGGTCGCGGCGGGAATCGCCCTGGGGTCGGCGCTCGGGCTCACGCCGCTGATGAACGTCCACAACCTCCTCGTGTTCTCTCTCATCCTGCTGCTCAACGTCTCGTTCGGCGGCGGGATGTTGGGCTGGGCGCTGTTCGTGCCCGTGGGCTTTCTGCTCGATCCGCTGTTCCACGCCATCGGGTTCCGGCTGCTCGGGGATCCCTCGCTGCGCCCCGTCTGGACCGAGTGGTACAACACCCCGCTCGTGCCCTATACCAACTTCAACAACACGGTGGTGCTGGGCAGCGTGGTGGGCTGGCTGGCGCTGGCGGTGCCGATCTTCTTCGCCGCGCGCTGGGGCGTGGCTCGCTACCGGGCGACGATCGGCGCGAGAGTGCAGCAGTCCAGGTTCTACAAGGCGCTCACCGCGTCCAAGGTGTACAACATCTACCGCCTCTTCCGGCCGGAGTGACGCGATGGCCGTGAAGATCTTCCGCTGGAAGGCCATCGGTCCGCTGGCGCTGCTCCTCGTCCTCGTCGGCCTGCTGCTGTGGCTGTTCGCCGAGCCGGTGGCGAAGGACACGACCGAGGAGGTGAGCACCGAGCTGCTGGGGACGCAGGTGGACGTGGGCAAGCTCGACATCATCGCGGACCAGGCCTCGGTGGACCTGCGCGCCCTGCAGATCGCCGATCCCTTCAACCTGAACCGCAACCTGGTCGAGGTGTCCGACATCCGGCTGAAGCTGAATCCCCTCGCACTGGCCGAGAAGAAGTTCGTGGTGGAGAACTTCAGGCTGAGCGGAATGCGCTTCGGCACGGCCCGGAAGACCCCGGCCCGGCCGGTGAAGGGTGACGGCTTCGCCCCCCAGGCGCTGCGCTCGGTGCGCGAATGGTCTCGGCAGTTCGACGTGCCGATCCTCCAGCTCACCCCCATCGACACCATCAAGCAGCTGGTCCTGAATCCGGAGCAGCTCACGACCGTGCGCGCCGCGCAGGCGGCCGCGGCCCGCGCCGACTCGGCGCGCCGCGCGCTGGACCAGGCGTTCCAGCAGCTCGACATCGAAGGGACGCTGGACACGGCCGGAGCGCTGGTGCAGCGGCTCAAGGCCACCGATCCGCGGTCGCTCGGCCTCGACGGGACCCGCAAGGCGATCGAGGACACGCGGGCCACGCTCAGGCGGCTCGAGGACGCCAAGAAGCGGGTCGCGGCGCTGGAGCAGCAGGTGAAGGGCGGGGTCGCGGCGCTCACGTCGGGCCTCGCGACGCTGGACGAGGCGCGAAAGAAGGATTACGCCTTCGCGAGGTCGCTGCTCAAGCTGCCGTCCTTCTCGGCGCCGGATATCGGCAAGGCCTTCTTCGGAAAGGTCAGCATCGATCGCTTCCAGCAGGCGCTGTACTACACCGAGCTGGCCCGGCACTACATGCCGCCCGGGCTGTTGCCCAGGGAGGATCCGGGCCCGCAGCGGTTGCGCGCGTCGGGGAAGACCATCCGGTTCCCGAAGGAAAGGGACTGGCCGAAGTTCCTCCTGCAGATGGGCCAGATCGACCTGGCGATCGGTGGCGACAGCCCGCTGCGAGGCGCGTACGAGGCGGTGGTGCAGGGGCTCACCTCCGACCCCTCGCTCTACGGCAAGCCGACGGTGGTGCACACCACCCGCACGGCGGAGGGCAGCGCGATCGCGTCCATCGACGTGCGCGGCGTCATCGATCACGTGCATCCCGACAGAATCAGGGACTCGGCGTCGGCGCGGCTCAGGGGCGTGAAGCTTCCCAGCCTCACCGTGCCGGGACTCGACTTCCGGCTCGAGCCGGGGATCGGCGCGGCCAATCTCGGCTTCTCGCTCCGGAATGACGACATCTCGGGACGGTGGTCCATCGGCTCCGACCAGGTGAGCTGGGCGCTCGACAGCACCGGCAAGCGGCTCAACGAGCTGGAGCAGCTGGTCTGGCGGGTGGTCTCGGGTCTGAAGGAGCTGTCGGTGGACGCCCGGGTGAGCGGACCGCTGCGCTCGCCCCGGCTCGCGGTCTCGAGCAATCTCGACCGCGCGATCGCGCAGCGCCTCGAGGCGGTCATCGGCGAGGAGGTGGCGAAGGCGGAGAAGATGGCTCGGGCCAAGGTCGACAGCGTGGTGTCCTCGAAGGTCGAGCCGGTGAAGCGCCAGGTCGCGGAGGTCAGGAGCCAGGCGGAGCAGCGGCTCGCGGTGGAGCGAAAGCGGCTGGACGATGTGGAGCAGCAGCTGCAGGCCGAGCTCAAGCGCCTGACCGGGGGCCTCGCGCCGGGCATCAAGCTGCCGAAGCTCGGCATCTAGGAAGGCCGCGACGCTCTGGCAGCGCTTCCCTTCCCGGGTAAGTTTGCACGACCCCATCCTGAAGCGGAGTCCCGATGCGCATCGGTGTTCCCAAGGAAACCGCCCCGGGCGAGCGGCGCGTGGCGCTGGTCCCCGAGTCCGCCAAGAAGCTGATCCAGGCCGGCTACGAGGTCGCAGCCGAGGCCGGAGCCGGAGATGCCGCCGGCTATTCCGACCAGGCGTATCGCGATGCCGGCGCGACCATCGAGACCGACGCCGCGGCCCTGCTCGGCTCGTCCGACCTGGTGCTGAAGGTCGGGCCGCCCGCGACCGGGGCGGGCGCCAGGGACGAGACCGGCTGGATGCGGCCCGGCACCATCTATGTGGGCTCGCTCATGCCGCTCCGGAATCACGACGCCGTCCGGGCGCTGGCCGCACGCAGGATCACCGCCTTTTCCACCGATGCCATCCCCCGGACCACCCGGGCCCAGGCCATGGACACGCTTTCATCCATGGCGAACATCGCCGGGTACCGGGGCGTGCTGCTCGCCGCGGTGGAGCTCAACAAGTACTTCCCGATGCTGATGACCGCGGCCGGCATGGTGCCGCCCGCCAAGGTGTTCGTGATCGGGGCCGCGGTCGCCGGGCTCCAGGCGATCGCGACCGCCAAGCGGCTCGGCGCCAACGTGGTGGCCACCGACGTCCGGCCGGAGGTGAAGGAGCAGATCGAGAGCGTCGGCGGGAAGTACGTGGGCATCGAGCTGGGCGAGGCCGCCTCCGCCGGGGGCGGATACGCCAGGGAGCTGTCCGAGGCGGACCAGGCGAGACAGCGCGAGCTCCTCGCGGCGCAGGTGGCTCAGTCCGACGTCGTGATCACCACCGCGCTCATCGGCGGCGTCTTCGCGCCGAGGCTGCTCACCGCCGAGATGGTACGGAGCATGAAGCCGGGCGCGGTGATCGTGGACCTCGCGGCCGACGGGGGAGGGAATTGCGAGCTCTCGCGCCCCGGGGAGACGACGCGGGTGGGCGGGGTCACCATCCTGGCGCCGCTCAACGTGGCCGCCTCGATGCCGCTTCACGCCAGCCTGCTGTTCTCCCGCAACCTCACCGCGTTCGTGCAGGCCTTCACCAGGGACAAGCGCTTCCAGCTCGACCCCGCGGACGACATTCAACAGGGCGCGCTCATCACCCACGACGGGGAGGTGAAGCACCAGCGCACCCGGGACGCTCTCCAGAAAGGCGCCGCATGACGCTGCTCGAGACCGCCGCGCCCGTCGCGGCCCAGACCGCGGACATCTGGTCGCAGATCTACGTTTTCGTGCTCGCCACGTTCATCGGCCTGGGCGTGATCCGCCGGGTCTCCCGGCTGCTGCACACCCCGCTCATGTCGCTCACCAACGCGATCTCGGCGATCGCGGTGGTCGGCGCCATCCTGGTCGCGGGCCCGGACTACCCGATCGAGATCCGGATCCTCGGCACGATCGCGGTGTTCGCGTCCATGACCAACATCGTGAGCGGATTCCTCATCACCGAGCGCATGCTCAAGATGTTCAAGACCGAGCCCAGGACGGGCGAGGGGCCCCGGTCATGAGCCACGGCTTCGTCCAGCTGGCGTACCTGATCGCCACCGGGCTGTTCGTCTTCGCGCTGCACTGGATGAACACGCCCGCGACCGCGCGACGCGGCGTCTACGCGGGCGTGATCGGGATGACGCTGGCGGTGGTCGCCACCTGGGCCCAGCCCGAGGTGGTGCACCACCTGTGGATCGTCGGCGCGGTGGTCGCGGGGTTCGCCGTGGGCATACCGCTCTCACGGGTGCCGCTCACCGCGGTCCCGCAGCGGACGGCGCTCTCCCACGCGTTCGGCGGCCTCGCCGCGGGACTGGTGGGGGCGGCCAAGTTCTACCTCTGGTCCGGTGAGGGCTCGGCGCAGCTCACCGCCTTCCGGACCACGGCGATCATCGCCGAGGTGCTGCTGGGCTTCCTCACCTTCACCGGCAGCCTCATGGCGGCGGGAAAGCTCCAGGAGGTGAAGTGGATCCCTCAGCGGCCGGTGACGTATCCGCTGCAGAACCTCACCAACGTGGGGCTGCTGCTGCTGGCCGCGGCGCTCGGCGTGGGCGTGGTGCTCCAGCCGACCGCGGCCTGGGCGCCGGTGGCGTTCGCCGCGATCATCGCACTGGCGCTGCTCTTCGGCGTGCTGCTCATCATTCCCATCGGCGGCGCCGACATGCCGACCGTGATCGCGATCCTCAACGCGTACGCCGGCCTCGCGGCCGTCGCGATGGGCTTCGTGCTCGACAACAAGCTGCTGATCACCGCCGGAGCGCTGGACGGCTCCAGCGGACTCATCCTCGCGGTCATCATGTGCAAGGCGATGAACCGCTCCTTCACCAACGTGCTCTTCGGCGCCTTCGGCCAGGTGCAGCAGACCAAGGCCGGCGGCGAGGAGCGGCTCTACAAGGCGGAGTCCATCGAGGGGGCGGCGCAGGTCCTGGAGCAGGCGAACCTGGTGGTGATCGTTCCCGGCTACGGCATGGCCGTGGCGCAGGCTCAGCACAAGGTGCGCGAGCTGTACGATCAGCTCCGCAAGCGCGGCATCGCGGTGAAGTTCGCCATCCACCCCGTCGCGGGACGGATGCCGGGGCATATGAACGTGCTCCTGGCGGAGGCCGACATCCCGTACACCGACCTGGTCGAGATGGACGAGATCAACCCCGACATGCCGCAGGTGGACGTGGCGCTCGTGGTCGGGGCGAACGACGT
>CAMPKP010000130.1 GCA_946887295.1 uncultured Gemmatimonadota bacterium
CGCCGCAGCTGGACCTTCGTCCTGGCGCCGTCCGCCGTCAGCATCACCGCCGCGGCGGTCGCGGCCGAATGGAGCACGCGGCCCACTGCGGCCACGACGCTCCGAAGCTCGGGCGTCGGCTCGGTGGTGCCGCTGGACGAGCGCCGGCTCGTCGTCACCCTGGATCGCCCCGCCGACTCGGTGCCCGCCCTCTTCGCCGACCCCTCGCTCGGACTCGTCACCGATTCGCTGCCCTCGACGGGCACGACGTTCACCGCGCGCCGGCCGGCCAGCGGCGATCCTCGCGACGCGCTCGATGCCGGCGCCGACGTCCTGCGCACCGGCGATCCGGTGATCCTGGACTACGCGCGAAATCGCCCCGACCTCACGGTCCACCCGCTGCCCTGGAACCGGACCTACGTGCTCGTGGTCCCTCCGGGTCGCGAAGGGTTGGGCGACCTGATCCGAGGGGACACCGTGGGGTTCCGCGCCGGCCTCGCCCGCGACGCGGTGCACACCGAGTCGCGCGCCGCGGAGCCGCCGTTCTGGTGGGACGGGTTGGGGGACTGCCCTGCTGCCGAGGAACCGGCTCCCCTCGAGCCGGCCGGCACCGGCGCCGTCGTGTACGACCGGGATGACGCTGTCGCCCGTGCGCTCGCCGAGCGGGTGGTGGCCCTCACCGACGACCCGGCAACGGCGGCGAGCGGCATCCCGGCGCGGCTGCTGGCCCGATCGCTCCGGCAGGGCCTCGCCCGGGCATTCGTCGTGGGTGTGCCACGGGTGGCGCTGGTCCCCTGTCGTGAGGCGCGTTGGCCCGCGGGCTCGGCGCTGGTCCCGCTGATCGACACCCGGATGCGCGCGATCGTCCGGCGTGGAGTGCCCCCGCTCGCCGTGGAGGCAGACGGCTCGCTCCGCCCGGCGGACTGGCCGTGACCTTCCGCACCCGGCTCCAGCTCGCCACGGTCCTGGCCGCGCTGATACCCCTGACGGTGCTGGCGTTCGGCGTTCGGCGCGAGATGGATCGCCGGCTCACCGAGGAGTCCCGGAGGCGGGGCGAAGCCGCGGTGCAGGCGCTCGGCACCGAGCTTCGGCAGGAGCACGACCGGCTGGCGGCGCGGCTCGGAGCGCTCGCCGAGGAGCTCGCCGCCGACAACCGGCTTCGCTTGGCCGCCGTTCAGGGCGACGCTCGATCGCGTGCGTACATCCTGGACTGGGCCGGCATTGCCATGCGCATCGCCGGCCTGTCCGTGCTCCAGGTCCAGGACAGCAGCGGCCGCATCCTGAGCTCGGGCCACTTCCGGAACGAGTACGACCGGCTCCGCCCCCAGCTGCCCGACTTTCTGCTCGGAGCCGGCGGGGCCCCCGCCCTGGCTCGCGTGCGGACGGCCGAATCGCCGCTGCTCGTGCTGGCCGCCGCCGAGCGGTTCACGGTGGCGGGCCGGCCCTTCGTGCTCGTCGGGGGAATCGCGGCCGAAGACCGGTTCCTCAGCCGGCTGGATCCGGACCCCGATCTCGGGGTGGAGCTGGCGGCGCCGGATTCGGCGGGCGCGCAGCCCGGCGGCGCCCGGGTCATCGGCTCACTCGCTCTTCCGTTCCTCGATGCCCGCCAGGGGTCCGCACCGGATACCGCCCGGCTCGTCGTGACCCGTACCTCCGGCACACTGGCCGCGCTTCAGCAGGGGCTCAACACCTGGTTCCTCGTGTCCCTGGCCGTCACGGCGCTGCTCGCACTCCTGCTCGCGGCCTGGCTCTCCCGGCTGGTGAGCCGGCCCCTCACCGATCTCGCCGAGAAGACCGCCGCCATCGACCTCGACCGGCTCGATGCGGACTTCACCACCGCGCGCGAGGACGAGATCGGGGCGCTCTCCCGCCTGCTCGGCGCCATGACGGGACGGCTTCGTGCCGGCGCGGCCAGATTGCGTGAAGTCGAGCGGCGGGTCGCCATGGGCGAGCTGGCGCGGCAGGTGAATCACGACATCAAGAACGGCCTGGTGCCCATCCGGAACGTGCTGCGCCACCTGGAGGAGGTCGCCCGGGAGCGGCCCGAGACCCTGGGCGCCGTGTTCCAGGAGCGGCGCGCGACGCTGGAGTCGAGCGTGAGCTATCTCGATACCCTGGCGCGCAACTACGCCAGACTGTCGCCCGCGCTCTCACCCGAGGCCTGCGACCTGAACGCGATGGTCTCCGACGTGGTTCGGGCCGCCGGCTCGCCCAGGGTCCGCACCGAGCTCGCGAGCGGCCTTCCGCCCGCGGCGGCCGACCGGCTCATGCTCCGGCGGGTGCTGGAGAACCTGATCGGCAACGCGGCCGACAGCGTCGCGCCGCCCCTGGACGGCGAGGTGGTGGTCTCGACCGAGAGCGTCACGGACGACGGCCGTGGGCTCGTCCTCCGAGTCGTCATCGCCGACTCCGGTCCGGGCATGACCCGCGCCGAGCTGGACCGTGCATTCGACGACTTCTACACCACCAAGCCGGGAGGCACGGGGCTGGGGCTGTCCATCGTGCGCCGGCTGATTCTCGACCTCGGCGGGGCGCTTCGCATCGAGACCGAGCCGGGCGCGGGCACCCGCGCTACCGTGGAGATTCCCACCGGCCCGGCCGGAGGAGCGGCACGATGACCCTGGTGCTCGTGGTGGACGACGTGGCGCCCCTCGCCGAGCAGTACGCCTACGATCTCCGCCGGACCGGCGGGTACGAGGTGCTCGTCGCGCCCGGCGGGGAGAAGGCGCTGGAGATCCTCGCCGCCGCGCCGGTGGACTGCGTGGTGCTCGACCTCGAGATGCCGGGGATGGACGGCTTCGACGTGCTGCGGGCGCTGGAGCGAAAGGGCTCGCAGGTGCCGGTCGTCGTCTACACCGGAACCGGCAGCTACGACCGCTGCGTGCAGGCGCTCCGGCTCGGCGCGTACGGATTCATCGACAAGGCCGAGCCGATGGAGCGGGTGGTTCACGAGATCGAGACCGCGATGGAGCGCCGGCGCCTCCGCTTCGAGGTCGGCGCGCTGCGGCGGCAGCTGGGCCGGGAGACCTCGCTGGTCGGGGGCAGCGCCGCCATGGCCGAGCTGCGCGCGGCGATCGCGCGAGTGGCGCCGATTCCGAGCCAGGTGCTGATCGCGGGGGAGAGCGGAACCGGCAAGGAGCTGGTGGCCCGCGACCTCCATCGCTTCGGCCCGCATCCCTCGGGACCGTTCGTGGCGATCAATTGCGCCGCTCTCCCCGAGAGCCTCATCGAGAGCGAGCTGTTCGGCCACGAGCGCGGGGCGTTCACCGGCGCGGTCGCCACCAGGAAGGGGGCGTTCGAGGCGGCGGAGCGCGGCACGCTCTTCCTCGACGAGGTGGGGGAGCTGCCGCTCCAGTCCCAGGCCAAGCTCCTCCGTGTGCTCGAGGAGCGGCAGGTCACCCGCCTCGGCGGGAGCAAGCCGATCGCGATCGAGGCGAGGATCGTCGCGGCGACGAACCGCGACCTCGAGGCCGAGGTCCGCGCCGGCCGCTTTCGCGAGGATCTCTACTTCCGGCTCGCCGTCCACACTTTGCGGGTCCCTCCGCTCCGCGACCGGCTCTCCGATGTGCCGGCGCTGGTGGACCAGTTCCTGACCGGCATCTGCGCCCGCTTCGGGATCCGGCGGAAGAGGGTGGCGGCCGACGCGCTCGACCTGCTGATGGCCTGCGAGTGGCGCCGGAACAACGTCCGTGAGCTCCGGAACATCGTCGAGCGGATGATCATCGCTTCGGACGGCGAGGTGATCGCACCGGAGCACGTGCCCGCGGAGATCCGTCCGCCGGGCGGTGCCGCACCCCCGCCCTCGCCGGGGTTGCAGGGCTTTCAGGAGCTCAAGGCCGAGGCGGAACGGAGGATCGTCGTGGCCGCCCTCGAGCGGCACGAGTGGCACGTGACCCGGACGGCCCAGTCGCTCGGCCTGGCGGACCACGCCAGCCTGCTGAAAATCATGCGCCGGCACGGGATCCGGCGGCCGACCGGGGGCCATAACCCTGGAGGCTGAGACCGTGTACGGTCGGACACTTAGCCTTGGATCGAAGCGTGTCCACCGGAACACGGACGGCGTGGACCCGGCTAGGCGCAAATTCACAAGCCTATTTATACCAACATGATGAAGATCTAGTCGCGAAATGTGTCCTTCTGGCCGCCGGCTTGCCTTTAATCGGCACGCCGGTCACTCACACGCGTCCTCGCCGACGCCCAGCCAGGAGGAAACCCATGTCGTTCCGCCCGTCTCACATCGCTATCGCGATCGCCGCCCTCGTGCCCCTTGCCGCCGGCTGCGGCGACGACAAGCGCCCCGTCACGACCACCATCTCGAGCTCTCCCGCGACCGTCGCCGTCGTGGACAGCGGCCCGGCGGCCACGAGCGGCGAAGCCGCCGGCCCGACCGCCTCCGTCACCTACGCCGACGCCGAGGCGGCCTACACCGGCCGCAACTACGACGAGGCCGCCCACCTGTTCGCGGCCTACACCCGCTCCAACCCCGACAACGCCTGGGGCCACTACATGTACGGCCTGTCGTCCTGGAAAGCAGGGGACCCCGAGCAGTCCATCGCCAGCTTCGACGAGGCGCTCCGCCTCGATCCCCGGCACCGCAAGAGCCTGCTGAACTCCGCGCGGGTGCTTCTGGAGACCGGTCGTCCGCGTGAGGCGCTGGGGCGCATCGAGCGGGCGATGAGTCTCGAGCCTCTCTCGGGCGAAGGACTCCGCCTGCTGGGGCGGGCCCGCTACGAGCTGAAGCAGATTCCCGAGGCGGTCGACGCCTACCAGCGGGCGATCGCCCTCGACGAGCGGGATGCCTGGGCGATGAACAACCTGGGTCTGATTCACATCCAGCAGGACCGGAGCGACAGCGCACTCCCGATCCTGGCCCGGGCGGTGGAGCTTCGCTCCGACTCGCCGGTCTTCCAGAACAATCTCGGTACCGCGCTGGAGCGCACCGGGCACTTCGCCGCGGCGGCCAAAGCCTACGAGGCGGCGCTCGCGGCCGACAGCACCTACGGCAAGGCCGCGGCGAGCCTCGGCCGGGTCACCCCGCACGTGGAGAGCGACAGCTCCACGGTGGACCTGCCGGCGCTCGTGACGGAGTTTCAGGCCGAGGTGCAGCGGTGGAGGGATTCGACCAACAGTATGGAGTGAGTTGCCACCCGAGCTGAGCGATCGTCGGCGCGGGGCGAACCGGACCCTCTCGTTCGCCCCGCGCCGGTGATTACGACTTCTGTTCTCCACGCTCCGCCTTCCCGGAGCCTTCCTTCCGCGCCATCGTCACGAGAGCCCGAAGCACCTGGCCGATCCGCACGTCGATCGTTCTGCGCACCGGCTCGAAGCCGAAGCAGCGGACACCGAGTCGGTAGCGGCCGGGGAGCAGCTGGGGAAAGCGGAACATGTTCTGGAGCCGAGCGGCGGCGATGGACCGGACGTCACGAACCGGCGCCCCATCGGGCTCGAGCCACACCTCCCCGTTGCACCCCCGCTCGCCTTCCGCAGTCACGACCGACCCGACCACCACCCCGTACCGGAAGCGGTCGTCCACCGGAAGGGCGATCGCGTCGGGCCCGCTGGTCCCGAGCGGCCGCGAGCGGCGCTCCAGGACCATGCTCGACCGAGTGCCGGCGGCGCAGCCTGCGAGCAGCGCCAGCGCGCCCAGGAGAGCAGCGCTTCTCACAGGACGCCCGACGTGGGGTTGGGCTCGCCCTCCGCGAAACGGGTCGGCCGGAGCGCCGTGGCGTCGAGAGTCGAGGCGGCGCCGTCGGAGATGATCTCGGCGAGAAGGTGGCCCAGCGCGGGTGCGTGCATGACGCCGTGGCCCGACGAGCCGTTCGCCAGGAAGAGGTTGGAGCACCCCGGCGCGGCGCCGAGAATGGCATGCCTGTCGGGCGACATCTCGTAGAGGCCGGCCCAGCAGGACGATCCATCGATCGGGCAGCCGCGGAGCGAGGGCACCCGCTGGTGGGCCAGGGCTCTCACCTGCCCGATCCAGGACGGGTCCACCGAACAGTCGAATGGACGGCCTTCGACGCCCGGCGTCGGGTACAGGAGCAGCACGCGGCCGTCGCGCACCCGCAGGTGGAAGCCGTCTCCCGCGAAGATCGTCATCGGCATCGTCTCCGGGAGCAGATCGCACGGGCCCGTGACCGCGCCCTGTCGTCGGAGCGGCGTGACCGGCAGCGTCACGCCCGCCCAATCGCCGACTGCGGCCGCCCAGGCTCCCGCGGCGTTCACGACGGCCGCCACTCCGATGGACTCACGCGACGTGACCACCGCGGAGACGGTGCCGTCCGCGCGGCGGGAGAACCCGGTCGCCTCGACTCCCCATTCCACCCGCGCCCCGAGCCGCTGGGCGGCGGCGAGATAGCCCTCGAGCAGCTGCATCGGCCTGATGTACCCGTCGGTGGGACAGAAGACGCCTCCCACGATGTCGCCCGTCACCAGCGCCGGATTGAGCCGGGGCACATCGTCGGAAGCGACCTCCACGGCTTCCGTGAGTCCCTCGGCGTGCTGGACGCGCTGCCCCTCACGCAGCCGGGCCAGCTCACCCTCGTCGCGGGCGAGCCAGAGGTAGCCCACCGGCGAGTAGCCGGGATCCACGCCGGTCTCCGCCTCGAAGCGGAGGAGCTTCTCTCTCGCCAGCAGCGAGAGGCGCACGTTGATGGGCGTGGCGTACTGCGCGCGGAACCCGCCCGTGGCGCGGCTGGTGCTGCCGCCGCCAGGTCCGGCGCCACGATCCAGGATCACCACGTCGCGCCACCCGCGGGCGGCCAGGTGGTACGCCACGCTGGCGCCGATCACGCCCCCGCCGATCACGGCGACCGAAGCCGTCGTCATGCGGTGAACACGTGCTCCGGGTGCCTGAAGCTCTTGAACTCGAGCGCATTGCCGCTGGGATCGAGGAGGAACATCGTGGCCTGCTCCCCCGGCTCGCCGGCGTAGCGGATGCGGGGCTCGAGAACGAACGGCAGCCCGGCCGCCCGGACTCGTCCCGCGATCGCGCTGAACTCGTCCCAGCTCAGGATCGCGCCGAAGTGAGGCATCGGCACCAGGATGTCCTCGACCTTTCCAGTGGTCTGGGTCGGCGTCACCTTCCCGGTGTTGTGGGCCGAGATCTGGTTGCCGAAGAAATCGAAGTCCACCCAGGTGCCGGTGCTCCGCCCTTCGCGGCAGCCCAGGATCTCGCCGTAGAAGCGCCGGGTTGACTCGAGGTCGCGCACGAAGAAGGCGAAATGGAAGGCCGCCATCAGATCGAGACCTCCCGGGGCTTCCACAGCACCGCGTCGAGAGTCGAGCCTTGACCAGCCATGTGCACCTCACGTTTCGTGGATGAAAGGGCGCGGTCGCGCCTCCGATGAAGGGTTATATTCTCCACCGTATGTCCCGCCAGTCCCTTCGCTTTTCCCCGCCGCGGCCGTGAGCCGCGAGACCGCCAGTGCCTCGACCCCGCCAATGCTGAAGCACTGGCGCGAGGTCAAGGCGCAGCGTCCCGACACGATCCTCTTTTACCGGGTCGGCGACTTCTACGAGATGTTCTACCAGGACGCCGAGCTGGCGGCGCGCGTCCTGGAGATCACGCTCACCTCCCGGGGCGACGGCGTGCCGCTCGCCGGAGTGCCGGTGAAGGCGGCCGCCGAGTATCTCCGCCAGCTGGTGAGCGCGGGGCACCGTGTCGCCATCTGCGAGCAGGTGGAGGATCCCCGCCTCGCCAAAGGACTCGTCCGCCGCGAAGTGGTGGAGACCATGACGCCGGGGGCGCTCCTGGTGGACGGGTGGATCCCCGGCGGCCGCAACAACTGGATGGTGGCGATTCAGCGGGACCGCCACGTGGGACTCGCGGCGGTGGACCTGAGCACCGGCGAGTTCGTGCTCGAGACGATGAGCGAAGCGGGACTCGAGGAGGCGCTGTCGCGTCTGGGTCCGTCGGAGGTCGTGATGCCGGGCCACGATGCCGCGCCGCTGCCCCCGTGTCCCGTGATCCCCCTGCTGACCTCCCGGGAGGCCTGGGAGTTCGATCCCGACCTCGCGCGCGAGGAGCTGGCCCGGCGATTCTCCCTCGCGTCGCTCGACGGGCTGGGCGTCGGTCCGGAGGATGCCGCGGCGCTGGGCGCCGGCGGCGCGCTGCTCCGCTATCTGGTCGAGCTCCAGCCGGCCGGGCTCCCTCACCTCGCGCGACCCACGCTGCGCCGGAGCGACGGCTTTCTCTGGCTCGACGACATGACCCGGCGGAACCTCGAGCTGGTCGAGCCGCTGCGCGCCGGTGCGCGCGGCTGCACGCTGCTGGAGACCATCGACGCGACCGTCACCCCGATGGGCGGACGCCTGCTGCGCCAGTGGCTGCTCTCTCCCCTCCGGGATCCCGCGGCGATCGATGCCCGGCTCGACGCGGTGGACGTGGCGGTCCGCGACTCCCGCGGCCGGGCTCGGCTCCGCGAGGCGCTCGACGGTGTGCGCGACCTCGAGCGGCTCGCGGGGCGCGCGGCGGCCGGCCGGGCGGTACCGCGCGAGCTCGGCGCGCTGCGCGACTCCTTCCGGCGGCTGCCCGACGTGGCCGAGGCGCTGAGCGCCGTCGCCGGGTTCGCCCTGCCCGACGGGACGCGGGCGGCGCTCCTGTCCGACGCGGTCGAGGAGCTCGACCTGCTCGCCGATCTTTCGAGCGAGCTCACGGCCGCGCTGGAAGACCGGCCGCCGCCGGTGCTGGCCGACGGCGGCGTGATCCGCCACGGCTACGACGCCGAGCTGGACGAGCTGCGGTCGCTCAGGGACGGCGGCAGGCGGTACATCGCCTCGCTGCAGCAGCGGGAGCGCGAGCGCACCGGCATTCCGTCGCTCAAGGTGGGCTTCAACAAGGTCTTCGGCTACTACCTCGAGATCACGAACTCCCACGCGGCCAAGGTACCCGCCGATTACGAGCGGCGGCAGACGCTGGCCTCGGCGGAGCGCTACGTGACGCCCGAGCTCAAGGATTACGAGTCGCGGGTGCTCGGCGCCGAGGAGCGGATGGCCGCCCGCGAAGCGGAGCTGTTCGGGTCGCTTCGGGCCGCGGTGGGCCACGCGATCGGGCGCATTCAGCGGACCGCGCGGGTGCTCGCACGACTCGACGTCTGGACCTCGCTGGCGGAGCGGGCGGTGGCGGGCCGGTACGTGCGGCCCCGGGTGGAGGCCGGCTTCGATCTCACGCTGCGCGAGAGCCGGCATCCCGTCATCGAGCGGATGATGGCCCGCGAGGCCTTCATGCCCAACGACGCGCGGTTCACCGAGGCGGAGCGCGTCCTCCTCGTCACCGGCCCGAACATGGCGGGCAAGTCCACGATCCTGCGGCAGATCGGCCTGTGCGTGGTGCTGGCGCAGATGGGGGCATTCGTTCCCGCGGCGGAGGCCTCGATCGGGGTGGTGGACCGGCTCTTCACCCGGGTGGGCGCGAGCGACGACCTGGCCCGGGGCCAGTCCACCTTCATGGTGGAGATGAGCGAGACCAGCGCGATTCTCCACAACGCCACCGCGGGGAGCCTGGTGCTGCTCGACGAGATCGGACGCGGCACCTCGACCTACGACGGCGTCGCCATCGCCTGGGCGGTCACCGAGCACCTCCACGACCGGGTGGGCTGCAAGACCATGTTCGCGACTCACTACCACGAGCTGATGCAGCTCCCCGAGCGCCTTCAGCACGCGCGGAACTACAACGTGGCCGTGCGGGAGACGGGCGACACCGTCGTGTTCCTCCATCGCCTGGAGCCGGGCGGCACCGACCGCTCCTACGGCATCCATGTGGCGCAGCTCGCGGGGCTGCCGGGCCCCGTGGTGGGCCGGGCGCGTGAGATCCTGGGCACCCTGGAGGGAGAGCACCGGATGGTGCCGGGCTCCCCGCCGCCGCTGGAGCGGGACGCCGGGCAGCTCGCCCTCTTCGCCGACGCGCCGCCCGATCCCGTCATGCGCGACCTCAAGGCGCTCGATCTCGACGCGCTCACGCCGCTGGAGGCGCTGAACCGGCTCGCCGAGCTTCAGCGCCGCGCGCAAGGCGCGGGCCGCCCGGCCGGCGACGCCGAGCGGAGCGGCGGCCGGTGAGGCGCGCCGCCGGCGTTGCGG
>CAMPKP010000131.1 GCA_946887295.1 uncultured Gemmatimonadota bacterium
ATCCGCGCCGCCCACAAGTTCGACGAGACCAAGGGCATCAAGTTCATCTCGTACGCCGTGTGGTGGATCCGGCAGGCGATCCTCCAGGCGCTGGCCGAGCAGAGCCGGATCGTGCGGGTGCCGCTCAACCGGGCCGGCACCCTGCACCGGATCGGCAAGCGGTCCTCCGCGCTGCTCCAGGAGCTGGGGCGCGAGCCCACGCCCTCCGAGATCGCCGAGGGGATGGACATCTCCATGGAGGAGGTGCAGAAGACGCTCTCCATCTCCCAGAACCATCTCTCGCTCGACGCGCCGCTCACCCCCGGCGAAGACAACAAGCTTCTCGACTACCTGCCCGACACCCAGAATCCCGGCCCCGACTCCGAGACCTTCGAGCACGCGCTCACCGAGTCGATCGAGGAAGTGCTGTCCACACTGAAGGAGCGCGAAGCCAAGATTCTGCGCCTCTACTTCGGGTTGGACGGCCCCGAGCCGATGACTCTGGAGGAGATCGGCAGCCTGCTCGGCATCACCCGCGAGCGCGTCAGGCAGATCAAGGAAAAGGCCCTCAGCCGGCTCAGGCACGTGAGCCGGGCGAGAGCCCTCGAGAGCTTCCTCGCCTAGGCGGGGGCGGTCACCCCGCCTCCGCATCAGCCGCTACGCTCACCTCCCGCAGCCTCCCGGTCCGCACGTCGTACACGAAGCCCCGGATCAGCGTGTCCGGATCGAGCAGCTGGGTCGCCTGAAGGAACTCGATGTCCTGCCGGACGCTCTCGTCCAGGTCGTGAAACGGCAGGAAATCGAATTCTCCCGTGTCCTGTCCCAGGTCCTCCCGCACCTTCTCCCGCAGGTCACGATTGGTGAAAGTCAGCATTCCGCAATCGGTGTGATGGATGATCGCCAGCTCCCGGGTGCCGAGCAGCCGCTGCGAGACGATGATGGATCGCAGGGCATCGCGGGCTCTGCCGCCCGCGTTGCGAATCACGTGGGCATCGCCCTCCTGAAGTCCCAGCACCTTCGACGGCAGGATCCGGGCGTCCATGCAGGTGACGATCGCGATCCGGCGGGCGGGCGGCAGCGGGAGGTCGCCTCGGTCGAATGTCCGGACGTAGGCTTCGTTGGCCTGCAACAGCTCGTCGATGACCGCCATGGATATCTCCTCGGAGAAGTTGTGGCTTGCCTGGAAACGAAGAGGCCCGGACCGCGGAAGAGCGGGCCGGGCCTCGGAGTGCAGCAGACGACGTGTTACGCCCGCCGCGTCTCCGGAGCACGGCCCGGGACGGAACAGATGCAGGCGAGACGGGTCGGGGCGGACGTCATGTGGTTACTGTAGGATTCGGCGGAGTCGAAGTCAAGCGGCGCGCGGGAGCCGGCTTAGGGTCAATTGACCCATTACCGGCAGGTGGGCTTAGGGTCGGTGCGGCTCCCGCCTTGGTTGCCGTCCCCGAACCTCACCAGTACCTTCACTCCCAAGCACTGCTCCCCCAGCAATCTCCACAGCCCGGCAACATTTCGAGTGTGACGGCATGGCGGAAGCTCTTCCCCCAGAGCTGGTCGCTCTTTTTACGGCCCCGGATGCCGGGGCTCGGGATGCGGCCTGGGGTGGCTTCGTCGCCCTCCACAGTCGCCTGCTGCTCCATGCGGCTCGGTCCCTCGGGAAGGACTACGACGGGGCCATGGACCGATACGCCTACGCCCTGGAGCGACTCCAGGAACGCGACTTTCATCGACTGCGGGCTTACCGGCCCGATGGGCGGACCAAGTTCACCACCTGGCTGCTGGTGGTCTTGCGGCGCCTTTGCCTAGACCACTACCGCCAGCGGTATGGACGGTCGCCCGCACGTGGGCGGGTCGAGTCCGTGACCGGCGACCGCGTCCTTCGGCGCCAATTGGCCGACGGGCTGACGAGCCTGGTGGACCCCGAACTGGTCGAGGCGCCCCGGCGACAGTCCCCTGAGGCCGAGCTGACCGATCAGCACCGTGCGGACCGTCTGGCCGCCGCCCTGACGGCCCTCCCGCCAGCGGACCGGTTGCTGCTCAAGTTCCGCTTCGAGGACGACCTCTCCGCCAGTGCAATCGCCAAGGCGATGGGTTTCCCAACCCCCTTTCACGTCTACCGCCGATTGAACGCCCTCTTTCTCACACTGAGGCGTTCCCTACGGGCCGGCGGAGTCGAAGGGTCCGAGGGGTGAGATGCTCCGGTCCGGTGCCCGCAAAGTGAGAGCCGGCTGCCGTTTCATGGCTACGTAGGACCAGCACAGCAAGGAGGTCGTGAAGTGACGAATGCCGGAGATCGCGAGCTGCACCTGACACCGGAGCAGACTGCGGGCTATCTCGACGGCGTGCTCACCGCAGAGGAACGGGCAACGACCGAGGCGCACCTGGCGGCGTGCGTCGAGTGCCGGGACGAGGTGGTCGCGCTGCGCCCCTTGGTTTCGGGCCAGAGCTCCCGGCGATCGTTCGTGCGGGCCGGTCTCGCGCTGGGCGCGGCCGCGGCAGCGGCGGTAGTTCTCCTGGTCCAGCCAGGCCGCATCTCGAGCCCGGAGCCTCCACTGCACCGCGATCCCTCGCAGGGCGCGGTCACCCTAGTCGTGCCGATAGCTCCCGCTGGACCGGTGTCACCGCCGGTGAGGCTTGCCTGGTCGCCGCTAGATCTGGCGAAGCGCTATCGAGTCCTTGTCTTCGATGCCGAGGGGACGACTCTGTATCGGGTCGAAGCCGGCGACACCGTCCTCCCGTTACCCGATTCGCTGCCGTTCTCTCCCGGACAGGCGTACTTCTGGAAGGTCGAAGCCGATACCGGTTTGGATCGTTGGGTGAGCTCGAAGCTGGTCGAGTTCTCGGTGGGTGCAGCCAGGAAGGCCCGCCCGTAGCATGATCGCCGGCGGCGTGGAACTCCAGCTCCTGATCATTCTGACTCAAGCAGTCGGTGGGAGCACCGTCACCGATTCGGCCGGTTCTTCGCCAGCGCCTCCCAAGTTCACCGAGGCACGGATCGACCCCGACTCTGCACGGGCCCGGATCCAGCAACTGCTGGTTCAGGCAGCTACATCCGGTGGTGCCGGCGCGACCGGGGCAGTGGATAGTGCGGCCCGAATCGCGAGGGCAATCGTGCGAACTTGGGGAGACTCGTTCCCTCTCAGCACCGTTGACCGATTCGCAGCCTGGACGTCGCAACGGAGACGGGGCAAGGTGAGGGCGGACAGCCTCCGGCTGGCCGGCAACGAGGTATTCGGCCGAGAAGGCCCGCGGGCCGCTCTGACGCTCTGGATCCACAGCGTGGCTGAGGCCGAGGCTGCCGGGGATTCAGCAGGTGTTGCCGCGGGGTGGGGCAACGTCGGATCCGGATGGCTCGCAGCCTCGGAGCCCGACAGTGCCACGACCTATCTCGAGCGGTCACGCCGGATGGCGATCGCCATTGGCGATCATCGCACCGCTGGGAACGCACTAGGGGCCCTCGCCAACGTCGCCAAGGCCGGGAGCCGATTGGCGGAGGCCCGGACGCTGTACCAGCGGGCGGGCAAGTACCGCGAGCGGGCGGCGGATACTAGAGGCATGGCCGCTGATCTCAACAATCTGGGCCTCATCTCGGAGGCTCTCGGCGAGCTCGATTCAGCTGCACTCTTGTACCGGCGGGCGCTGGCCTTGAACCGACGGTTCGAGCGGGATGGCCCCGCCGCCACCAATCTGGTGAACCTGGGAAATCTGGCTTCGCTGCGCGGGGCCTATGGCGAAGCGGCCTCGAGCTACACCGCTGCGCTCGGCATACGCCGAAGCCGGGGTGAGCGACCCGAGCAGGCGACCGTCCTCTACGATCTCGGACTTCTCGGCGTGCGCCGGGGCGACTACCCGGGCGCCATGACCCACCTGCGGGAGAGCGTCGCCCTGTACGAGCAAGCCGGCCTGGTAGACGGCGCGGTGGCCGCGCGGATCGCGTTGAGCAGTCTTTGCATGCACCTCGGCCAGGTGCAGGAGGCCGTGAAAGAGCTCCGCACCGCCGAGCGGCTGGCCGGCGGCGATGGGTTGGGGCCGGAGACCCGAGCGGAACTGGCGCTCGTCGCCGCGGAGCTCGTCTTCGCGCTCAACGACCTGCCGGAGGCAGAGCAGTCCTACGACGAGGCCGCCCGGCTCTACGGCGAGTTGGGTGATCTGGCGGGCCAGGCTGCTGCGGCGGAGGGTCACGGTTTCCTGCTCTTGCGCCGTCAGCAGCCGGCCAGGGCTCACCCATACCTCGCGCGAGCGCTCGATCTCAGAACACAGCAGGGCGATCTGCGGGGCGCGGCCGTGGCCCGGTTGCTTTCGGGTTATGCCCACCTCCGCATGGGTGACACTCCCACGGCCCGCCTGGCCTACGACTCCTCGCTCGTCGCATTTCGCCGGCTGGATGATCGAGTGGGGGAAGCAGCGGCGTTGGACGCCCTGGGCGGGTTCGAAATCCTGGCGGGGAACGCCTCGCGTGCCGAGAGTCGATTTGCCGAAGGACTCAAGAGGCTAGGTACGCTGCAGTCGCCGGTCCTCTCCTGGAGTCTGAGGTCGGGGCTGGCCGATGCCTTACAGCGGAAGGGCGAGGTAGATCGAGCCGCGGGAATCCTCCGGAACGCGATCGACGAGATCGAGCAGGTGAGGGGACTCATTCCGCTCGAGGAATGGAGAGCTGGTTATCTCGCCGACAAGTGGTCGGTATACGGGCAGCTGGTCAGGCTCGAGCACCAGCGAGGCCGCGCGGCGTCAGCCTTCGATGTCAGCGAGCGAATGCGCGCCCGCCAGATGCTCGACCAACTCTCCAACGGGAGGATCGAACCGGCCTCACTTCCTCCCGAGCTGGCCTCGGAAGAGCAGGATCTGCGCCGTCGGATCGCCGAGCTGGTGCGAGGCGCGGAGGATCAGGCGCTACGCCCGCTGGCCCGGCGCGAGACCTCGAGCCGAGCCGACGACCTGTCGGGAGATCGCGAGGAGTTGAATCGGGCTCAGGCGGCGTACGCACGCTTGCTGGGAAGAATCCGGGAGGCGAGCCCCGCGTATGCCGCACTGGTGAGCGGTGCCACAATATCCTCCGCCAAAGCCCGGGAGCGACTGCGCGACGGCGACGCCATCCTGGACTACCTGGTGCTGGATTCGGTCACCATCATCTTTGCTCTGACCGCGGACACCATACGGTCCTTAGAGGTTCCGGTGACCCGCGAGGCATTGGCGGGCATGGTGGGCTTCACTCGCGATCTGATCGCGGGACCGGTTTCCAAGGACCGACGGGAGCCTTGGCGCGCCCCGCTCAAGAGACTGCATCGTGCGCTGGTGGAGCCGGCCGAGCTCGCCGGTCTTCTCAGCGGCAAGCAGCGCCTCGTCATCGTGCCGCACGCGGAGCTGCATTACCTACCGTTCGCTGCCCTGATCTCCGGGGGGCACCGAGAAACGTTCCTGGTGGAACGCTTCGAGGTTGCCTTCGCGCCGTCGGTCTCATCGTGGGTGCACCTCGGCAATCCGCCCTCCCCGCGACGGACCAATACCGTTCTCGCGGTGGCACCGCATTCCGCCTCCCTCCCGGGCACCCTTTCCGAGGTCGCGGGAATCCGTCACAAGTACGGTCCCCGAGCGGTCACGCTACTGAACGAGGACGCGACGGAAGATCGCTTCCGCCTTGCCGCCTCGAGACACGACATCGTGCACCTCGCCACCTACGGAGTGCTGAACCAGCGGAATCCTCTTTTCTCGTTCGTACAACTCCGGCCCGACACTGCGAGTGACGGCCGCCTCGAAGTCCACGAGGCGTACAGGCTGAATCTTCGCGCGAAAGTCCTGATTCTGAGCGCGTGTGAGACTGGACTCGCCTCCGGAGCGATAGCCGAGGTCCCGGCGGGGGATGACTGGGTCGGGCTGGTTCAGGCGTTTCTGCAGGCCGGCGCGGAGAGTGTGGTTGCGACCCTATGGTCGGTCGACGACCGGGCAACCGCACAGCTGATCGACGCTTTCTACGCTCAGCTGATTCCAACCCGCTCGACTTCAACGGCGTTGGCCCAGGCGCAGCGGCTCATTCTGGGCGCGAAGGAGACCCGGGCACCGTTCTATTGGGCCGGGTTCACCCTGAATGGATCCCTCTCCCAATGATCGACCTGCCCCGAGGGACCCGAGTTTCCGCTGCCAGGTTAGCAGTGAGCGCGTGGGTCGTCGTCCTCGGCGCTGCCGGCTGCCGATCGGATGGTGACATCACCGGGCCGCCCGAACCCTTGGACAGTGCCGGGCTGGTGGTGTCGAGCCTGAGCTCTCTCAGCCAGGCGGCTGCCGTGAGCGAGCAGTCCGGTGCCGCCTTGGTCGTGGGCACCGTCGCCTACATCTCGCTCGTCGGCGGAACGGCTCAGGATGGAGTACGGGCCGACATCCGGAATCTCAGCACTGGCCTGGCTACCAGTGTTCCTATGCAGGATGGAGGCTTCGACCCGATTCCGGTGCCGGCCGAGGAGGGCAACACCATTGAAGTCACCGTCCACGAAAGCGACGGGGGCACGCGACGGTTCACCTCTACTGCCAGGCTGTTCCGCACCCCGGTCGTCGTGCGCACCGGCCCGACGCGCGGTTCGACGGATGTTCCGCTGAACTCGCTCATCATCATCGTCTTCAGTGAGCCGATGGATCCGGAGACCGTGGAGGAGACCGGCATGCGGTTGGTCGGACCAGGTGGCCTGGTGTCCCTCACTGTCGACCTCGACGCAGACGGCCTGACCGCGGTGGCAACGCCGACAGAGCCGCTGAACACCGCTTCGACCTATACCCTCGTCGTCGAGTCCACCGCGACCAGCGCACACGGCATCGTCCTCGAGGAGACCTATCAGACCGAGTTCACGACCATCGAACTGCCCCGGGCGTTCGTCCTCGGCTTTGGCTCCGATGGCGACACCGCCCAGGCGGGGAGCAAGGTGCAGTTCTGGATAGCAATCTGGGACGCGATCACCGGAGAAAAGCTCGAGGGCCTCCCGGTGCAATGGTTGAGCCTCAAACCCTCGATCGGCCGGATCGATAGCACGGGGCTGGTGCACGGGATCGGAGTCGGCGACGTGCAGATCACTGCCACCATCGCCGGGGTCACCGTTCCATCCCCATCGACGCTCACGTTCACGCCGCTCGACTTCTCCTCGGTGAGCGCCGGTGGGGCGCACACCTGTGGTATCACCACGGCGGGTACCGCTTTCTGCTGGGGCTCCAACTCCAATGGGCAGCTAGGGACCGGGAATCTGGAGCCGAGCAGCATTCCCGCACCAGTCGGCGGCGATCTACGCTTCAATGCCATCTCGGCGGGGGCGGAGCATACCTGTGGACTCGCCACGGATGGATCTGTGTACTGCTGGGGGAGTGATGAGTCCTGGCAGCTGGGTCGCCTGGACCGGCAGGCGCCGGGAACCGCGGTCAATCGTCGGACCCCGACACTACTTCCGAACGGCCCGCTTGTGGGGATCACGGCCGGTGGCGGGCACGGCTGCGCCACGAACGCTGCCCGCGCTGCACTGTGCTGGGGGGCATACCGCTATGGAGAAGACACCCTCTACCTGGATGGCCCCCGCGCAGTGGACGACGCGCTTGCCTTCGACGCGGTCACTGCTGGGGGAGACCACAGCTGCGGACTTGCCGGCGGCCGGGCGTTCTGCTGGGGCCGAAACGACCGCGGGCAGCTGGGCGATGGAACCGCGGTCTCCCGCCCGCCGCTGGTCGGTGCCGTCGATACCACCACCCCAGTGGCTCCTGGCCCTCCGATCGGCGACCTGACATTTACTGTACTGTCGGCGGGACTTCTTCACACGTGCGGGGTAGCGGGCGGCCGCGCCTTCTGCTGGGGCGATGCGGGCGATGGCCGACTCGGCGCAGGCCCGCTGGTGGCCACTCCCTTTGTGACCATCCCGAGAGTCGTTGACGGAGGGGTCGGCTTCAGCTCATTGGCGTCAGGCGGTCGGCACACCTGCGGCATTGCGACTGGCGGGAGTCCCTACTGCTGGGGCTCCAACGAGTTCGGGCAACTTGGCGATGGAACCCGCGACGCCCGCTCGACCCCTTCGCCCGTTGCCGATGGCTTGCGGCTCGGCGCCCTTTCGGTCGGTACCGATCACGCATGCGGCCTGGCGAGCGATGGACTGCTGTATTGCTGGGGCCGGAGCGCGGTGGGAGAGGTGGGGAGCGGGTTCACGGGCGTGCATGATCTTCCGACCAAAGTAGCGCTTCAGCGCTGAGAAACCGGGAGGGTGGACCAGGTGAGAACCGTGAATGAGATCAATGCCATTCCAGGCCGGATCGCATGGCGTTCGTGCCTCCTCGTCTCGATGCTGGCTTGCGGCGGAAGCTCGGACCTCAGCGAACCCGTCGACGAGCCCGTTTCCATCACTATCTACACCAGCACCGAAGGCCCTCATATCGATCCTGATGGGTACGGCGTCTCGCTAGACGGGGGAACGCCTATCTCTGTAGGCGCTACGGATACCCTCAACGTACTGGACCTCGAGCCGGGACCGCACACCGTGGTCCTGGACGGCTGGGCCGAGAACTGCACGCCGAGCACCAGTCCGTCACGCCTGGTCGAAGCTTCGCCTGGGGAACCATCCGCAGTCCACTTTGCGGTTACCTGCTCTGCGTTGCCGGCACTGATCGCCCGGGTACGCACGGTCGGGGTGGCATGGGACTTGGACGGCTACCTGCTCGAGTTGGACGGCGGCGAGCCGCAACTGATCACGGTAGCAGACACCATTGCCTACGAGGCTCTTCCGACTGGTGAGCATGAGGTAAGTCTCTCAGGGCTGCAGGACAACTGCAGCTTCGAAGGCTCTAATCCCCGGCTGCTGTCTGTGACGCCGGGCTCGACGGCCGTGGCCGAGTTCGAGGTCCGGTGCCTCGTATCCAGCCGCATTCTCTTCAACGCCCTCGTGTTGGACAACACCTACCCCACTGGAGCCCGCTCCGTACTCTACCTGATGAGCAGCGACGGCACGGGTCTGCAGCCGTTGACGGGTGGCAGCGAGTACGACCATTCCTACGCCTGGTCTCCCAGCGGTGATCAAATTGCGTATATAAGCCGCACGGACTCGGTAACGGAGGTGCTGGTGGTGATGAGCAGTGACGGAAGCGGGCAAACGCCGATTCTCACCGGCGGGTACTTGGGAGAACTCGAATGGTCTCCGGACGCAACCAGGATCGCCTTCCTGGCATGGCTCGACGATCCAGAACTCGGCCCAGACCTCTATGTGATCAACAGTGATGGCACTGGGCTCACCCTGCTGAGTCGTGGCGCGGGACTGGGAGGACTTGCGTGGTCACCCGATGGGCGTAAGATCGCGTTCACGGCCGATCCACTGGGGGAGCCCCGATGGGGGGAGCCACAGCAAGGGGACATCTACCTCGTCAACCCTGATGGAAGCGCCCTGACGCGCGTCACATCCGCTGGTGGCTTCGAGTGGGGACCGGCGTGGTCACCGGACGGCGGGACCATCGCATTCGCGAGTAGTGGCGAACGGCTCGACGGCCCTGGACGCCTCTATCTGATGAACTCGGACGGCACTAACCAGCGCCCGCTGACGTCTGGCTCCCCTGAATATCACCCTCGTTGGTCCCCGGATGGCAGCAAGATCCTTTTCACTCGGGGTCGCGGGTTCGATAGACATGTGGTTGTTGTGAATGCGGACGGTACCAACGAGCTGAATCTCACCCCTGGCAGTTATGGGGCAGATGCCACCTGGTCCTCCGATGGACGTGCGATCGCGTATCACGATGATGTCCGCATACGCCTGATGAATGCGGATGGTTCGGGCAATACGGCGCTTCCAGTAGACCAGTTCTTAATTGTGGGAACTGTGGGAGTACCGAGGTGGGAACCATAGCGGAGTCCAACAGTTGCCAGCCGAGGAGGGGAACACCAAGACCGTGGACACCTCGGCGACGGGAGCGCGGTGTCCCGCCCTCTGCTGGTCGGGATGGTTGACACGCAGCCGA
>CAMPKP010000132.1 GCA_946887295.1 uncultured Gemmatimonadota bacterium
CGCGGAGAGCCCGGATCCCGGCGAGCGCGACACCGGCAATCGTCACCGCGTCACCGCCGCGACGGTGGTGCGGGAGCTGAGTCAGGCGGGCTTCGAGGAGGTCGCCGTCGAGGAGGGCCGGAGGGCCGGCCGGTTCATGGTCGTGGTGCGTCGGCCGCCGGAGTAGTGGACCGCGACAGCGACACCAGCACGATCAGCGGCAGCGTGGCGAGCGCCGCGAGGGCGGAGAGGGTCGAGTAGCCCCACGCCTCCAGCACGATGCCGGAGGCGGCGCCGGCCGTGGCGCCTGCCAGTCCCATCACCAGATCCGACAGACCCTGGGCAGAGGCGCGCAACTCCGCGGGAACCGACTCGCTGAGCAGTGTGGACCCGGCGACCATCGTGGCCGACCAACCGAGCCCGAGCACCGTCAGCCCGCCGGCCAGGCGCGCCATGTGGTGCCCGGCGCTTCCCGCCAGGGCGCAGGCGACCAGCAGCAGCGCGATCCCCGCGAAGACGACCGGGCGCCGGCCGAGCCGGTCCGTGAGCCAGCCGAACACCGGCGCGAACGCGAACATGCCCGCCACGTGGGAGCTGAGAACCACGCCCACCAGACGCAGCGTGTGCGCCGGCTCGTGGCCGGCGCCGCGGATGTGCACCGGTGTCATCGCCATCACGGCGATCATCACCATGTGGCCGATGGCCATCGCGCCCACGCCCAGACGGGCCGGCGCCCGCGAGGCGACGACGGACAGCGCGGCTCCGATGCCCGCGCGGCGAGCCTCCGGTGAAGGTGTGCCCGGGTGCGCCATGGCCGCGCGCGCGACCGCTGCCGGGTCCGGCCGAAGGAGCAGCATGAGGAGGAGCCCCGACAGCCCGAGCAGCAGCGCCGAGAAGAAGAAGGGGCCCGCGAGCGTCGGAATGCCGTACCGGCTCAGCGAGGCGCCGGCGGGGGCCGCCAGGCTGGGTCCGACGATCGCGCCCAGCGTCGTCGCCCACACGATCAGGGAGAGATGGCGGCCTCGAAGCGCCGGTGGTGCCAGGTCGACGGCGGCATAGCGCGCCTGGAAGCCCGCCGCGGTCGCGCCGCCGAAGAGAAAGAAGCCCGCGAACAACAGCAGTATGGAACCCCGCACTGCCGCGGTGACGACGATGAGCGCCCCAACCGCCGCGACGAGGTAGCCGGCCGTGAGGCTCGGCCGGCGGCCATGGCGATTCACGATCGCCGTGCCCGGGATCGCGAACAGGGCGGCGCCGATCACCACCGCGCTCTGGGCGAACCCCGACACGCCGATGCCCGCGATGTCCGCGGCGAGCAGCGCTCCCACCGACGCGCCGATCGAGACGGCGATGCCGCTGACCACCTGCGTCACGAAGAGCAGGCGGAGGGTACGGCGCTGGACGGCGGCCACATTCATGGCCAAAACAGTAGCCCGGAGCGCCCGGCAATCAAACGCGCCGTGGCTACGCCTCGCCCCGCGCCGGGCCGCTTCCGATCGGGTCCCCCGGCGGCTGGGCGGGAACCCTCGAGCGCAGGAGCATGACGGCCAGCACCAGCACCCAGAGCAGGTAGGCGCCGATGTGGATCCGCTCCGACACCCCGAGCCACGGCGTGGGCTGATCCGCGACAAGCCGGGCGGCCTCGAAGCTCGTCCAGGTGCCGAAGACGAGCAGTGTCGCCAGCGTCGCCAGCGAGTAGAGGCGGAAGCCACGCCCGAACAGAAACGCTCCGACGCCGACGGCCGACAGGATGAAGAGCACGATCACGCCGGTGACGGCGATGTGCGGGGCGTCGGACGACAGGCTCCCCGTGCCCCGCAGGTGCATCGGGGTGAAGGGTATCGCCACCAGGCCCAGCACTCCGATTCCGGCCAGCAGCCCGCCCACGAGGCGCATGGCCCGCTTGCGGCCGGCCGATCTCCAGACCCCCACGCCGAAGGCGATGATGAGGAAGTCGTACGCGATGAGGAGCGGCTCCACCGATCCTCTGGTCGGGGCGCCCACCGCCGTCAGCTCACTGATGGCCTGGGAGGTGAAGTCGTGATAGCCGGGAAATCGCGCGGCCGCGAGCAGGTCGGCGCCGACATACAGCAGCGACGAGAGGACCCCGCAGACGAGCAACGCTTTCCGTAGCATTCTTCGCCTCCCGGACACTACCGTTCCTGCCAGGTCCGGCTCAGTCCTGCGGCGATGCTCGGGCCAGCGGACGTGAGGTGAGCGCCGGAGGGGCGCGTTAGGACGCGCAGGCGAGGAGACCGGGCGCAGTTTGCCCGGGCTCCGACCCGAAGCGTCCGGAAGCGCCCCTCCGGCGCTCACCCCACGTCCGCTGGAAGGCCACGTCCGCCGGCAGGCGCCCCCAGATAGGTCCCCCAAGCCGACCACCGCCGCTATCTTACGCCGACGAGACGACACCGCGCCAGAGACCCCGAACCCCGAGCGCCATGGCGACCAGAACCAGCCGCGCCCGAGCCTCATCCAGGCTCGAAAAGGCCGACCTGCTCGATATCTACAAGACGATGCTGCTCGCCCGCCGGATCGACGACAAGGAGATCCAGCTCAAGCGGCAGAACAAGATCTTCTTCCAGATCTCCGGCGCCGGCCACGAGGCCATCCTCGCCGCCGCGGCCAGGGTCCTCCGCCCGGCCTACGACTGGTTCTACACCTACTACCGCGACCGCGCCCTCTGTCTCGGCCTCGGCATGACCGCCACCGAGCAGCTGCTCTCCGCCGTCGGCGCGGCCGACGACCCCAACTCCGGCGGCCGCCAGATGCCGTCACACTGGGGCCACAAGGACCTCAACATCGTCAGCGCCTCCAGCCCCACCGGCACCCAGTTCCTCCAGGCCGTGGGCTGCGCCGAGGCGTGGCTCCGCTATAGCGCAATCGAGGGGATCGAGAACCGGGACGAGCTGATCAAGGGCGACGAGGTCGTGCTCTGCACCACCGGCGACGGCACCACCAGCGAGGGGGAGTTCTGGGAGGCGCTCAACAGCGCCTGCAACCTCAAGCTGCCCGTCGTCTTCCTGGTGGAAGACAACGGCTACGCGATCTCGGTGCCGGTCGAGGTCAACACCCCCGGCGGGTCGATCTCGAAGCTGCTCACCGGATTCCCCGGCTTGTTCATCCAGGAGGTGGACGGGTGCGACGTGCTCGCCTCGTTCGACACCATGGTGAAGGCGGTGGACTACGCCCGCGCCCGGAAGGGGCCGGCCCTGGTGCACGCCCACGTGATCCGGCCCTACAGCCATTCGCTCTCGGACGACGAGGTGCACTACCGCCCGCCCGCCGAGCGCCAGGCCGATGCCGAGCGGGACCCGCTCACGCGCTTTCCGCGGCACCTCCTGGAGCAGGGCATCGCGACCCAGGCCGAGCTGGACCTGATCGTCCGCCAGGTCGAGGAGGAGGTCCAGGTCGCGGCCGAGATCGCGCTCGCCTCGCCCCAGCCGCCGACCGACTCGGTGTACGACTTCGTCTACTCCCCCGACGTGGATCCCACGTCCGAGCAGTTCGACACCGAGGACGACCCGCGCTTCGCCGGCGACCCGACCACGATGGTGGACCTGCTCAACGTCTGCCTCCGCGACGAGATGGCGCGCGACCCGCGGATCGTGCTCTTCGGCGAGGACGTGGCCGACTGCAGCCGCGAGGAGAGCCTGGGCGAGGTGAAGGGGAAGGGCGGGGTGTTCAAGGTGACCTGGGGCCTGCAGCGCGCCTTCGGGAGCGAGCGGGTCTACAACTCGCCCCTCGCGGAGGCCAACATCATCGGCCGCGCGATCGGCCTCGCCACCCGGGGGCTCAAGCCGGTGGTCGAGATCCAGTTCTTCGACTACATCTGGCCGGCGTACATGCAGCTCCGGAACGAGCTGGCGCTGATGCGCTGGCGGTCCAACAACGCGTTCGCGGCGCCGGTGGTGGTGCGGGTGACGTACGGCGGGTACCTCAAGGGCGGATCGGTCTATCACTCCCAGACCGGGGCCGCGGTGTTCACCGGTGTGCCCGGGCTTCGTGTCGTGTGCCCCGCGACGGCGCTCGACGCCAACGGCCTCCTCCGCACCGCGATCCGGTGCGAGGACCCGGTGCTCTTCCTCGAGCACAAGCATCTCTATCGGCAGACCTACAACAAGGCGCCGAATCCCGGTCCCAACTTCATGATCCCGCTGGGGAAGGCGAAGGTGGTCCGGCCCGGCACCGACCTCACCGTCGTCACCTACGGCGCCCTGGTGCAGCGCTCGCTGTGGGCGGCCAAGGAGGCGGAGGAGCGGCTCGGGATCAGCACCGAGGTGATCGATCTGCGGTCGCTCTCGCCGGTGGACTGGGAGACCATCGGCGAGTCGGTGCGGAAGACGAACCGGGTGGTGGTGGCCTACGAGGACTCGCTGTCGTGGGGCTACGGCTCCGAGATCGCGGCCCGCATCGGGCAGGATCTCTTCGCCTTCCTCGACGCGCCGGTGCTGCGGGTGGCATCCACCGACACGTTCGTCGCCTACGCGCCGGAGCTGGAGGACGTGATCCTGCCGCAGGTCGCCGATCTCCGGCGGGCCATCGAGGAGGTGGCGGCCTTCTAGGGACCCGGCCGCCGCTCCGGTGCCGCTCTATTCGCCGTCCTCAGCCTCGCCGTCCTCGGCCTCGCCGTCCTCAGCCTCGTCCGGCTCGACCTTGGGCGCCCGGGCCTGCGCCTCCTTGGCCAGCCAGTTGATCTCCGCCTCGTTCTTCTGGTAGAACTCCAGGTTCGCCCGGCTCACCCCGGCGTCCTGGATCACCTTCTCGCTCGGCACTCCCGAGTCCTTGGTCAGGGCGTAGGCCATCCCGGCCTGGAGCAGCGCGCCCTGGGTGAGCAGGTAGTCCCGGGTGCTGAAGCCCGTCGCCGTGATGGCGCCGCGGACCGGCGGGATCCCCTCCAACAGCTCGATCTGTTCGGCCAGCGACTTGTTGCCGTAGCCGTCGAGCTGCTCGGCCACCTTCGGATTCTTCACGGCCAGGTTGGCGAGGTTGACCGTCGCGTCGAGGTACTGCTTGTACTTCGGCATCGTCAGCGTGTGAGCGCTGATCGCCTTGAGGTCGGCGTCGCTCTGGGACTGGGCCGAGACCGCCGGTGTCGCGAGGAGCAGGGTCAGCGGCGCGAGCAGCATGAGGCGCGCGCGCAGGGGCCTTCCGGAATTCGACATCTCGAGCGGACTCCATCGAGGGGTGAGGGCAGAGTGCCGGGGGCAGTATTGTAGCGGGGGAGTGCGGCAAAAAAAACCGGGGACCGACTCTCTGGTCCCCGGCGCCTGATCGGCTCGCGGCGGTCGTGCCGCTGCATTGGAGGCGCGGCTTCTGCTGGTTGCCGTGCCTGATCGGGTTCAGCTACGCTGCCTGATGAGGCGTGACTGGAAGGTATCGGTCCATAGGCGGGCGCTCGCTTCGGGGGTACCCTGACCTCGGCGAATGCCGCGGACCCTCCTCTCATTGGGATTGCACTTCCATCAGTAGGGATGGCGCAGGACCCTGTCAACCCGAAGGAATTGCGGACCCCGGTTGGCCTTAGGAGTATCCTCGCAGCCGGCTCGCGGCCCCGGATGGCGAACGAGTCAGTAGCCGCTCTACATTCGTGGGCATGACCCTCCCCGAAGCCGAGCAGCACCTCTCCCTCGCCCTGGAAGCGGCGGTCGCGCGGTTCGGGACGATGGTGAGGCAGGTCGGCCGGCGTTACCGGCTCGACGAGAGCGGCCTGGACGAGGTGATGCAGGAGGTCCGGATCCGCCTCTGGCGGGCCCGGGAGACGAGTGAGCAGGTCGGCGAGACCAACACGTCTTACGTATATCGCACCGCCTCGACGGCCGCCCTCGACATTCTGCGCCGCCGCCGGGCCCGTCAGGCCGATCGCCACGACGCAATCGAGGAGGAGGGCCCAGTGGCGGTCCTTGCCGCCCAGGCTCCCGATGCCCACGCGCAGCTCGAGGGCTCCGAGCTGGCCGACCGGGTTTCCCGCGCGATAGATCGGATTCCGGCCTCCAGGCGCCCGCCGGTCCGAATGCATCTCGCCGGCTACCCCCGCGAGGAGATCGCCACGCTCATGGGATGGACCGAAGCGAAGACCCGCAACCTCCTCTACCGGGGACTCGCGGACCTGCGGGAGCTGCTGACGGCGGAGGGGATAGGATGGGACACGGCGGGAGAGACCAGCCGATGAACGAGGAGCGGCTCCGTGAGGTCTACGCCGGCGTGATGGCGTCGCGCGGCGCGGCGGGCCGGAGCGCCGGCTGCCCCTCGCCCGAGGCGGTCCTCGCGCTCGTCCGTCGGGAGGGCGGCGAGGACTCGCGGCTCGCCACCCTCGACCACGTCATGAGCTGCGCCGAGTGCCGCTCGGAGTTCGACCTGCTCCGGAGCGTCGAGCTGGCCGGTGCCGAGCTGGGAGCGGCCGCACGCCCCGGCACGCGGAGATGGATGGCGCCCGCGGCGCTGGCGGCGTCGGTGCTGCTCGCCGTCGTGCTCGGACGCCTGGCGCTGCCCACCGCGCCGGACGGCGACGTCGTCCGGTCCGGCCCCGACGCCGGCGGCGTGACCCTGCTGGCGCCGCCGCAGGAGGCACCGGCCGGCTCGCCCATGCTCTTCGCCTGGCACCCGATTCCCGGCGCGGCCGGCTATCGTCTCGAGGTGTTGACCAGAGAGGGTGATGTGGCGCTGGAGGCGGAGACCTCGGACACGGCGATCACGCTGCAGAGCACGGCCGGACTCCCTCCGGGTGACTACCGCTGGTGGGTCGGCGCCACCTCGCGGGGCAGGGACGCACGCTCGACCCTGCGGCCCCTTCGTCTCACCGCCCAGTAGCCCGCGGCGCACAGCAGCAGGACCCAGCCCCCCGCCCTGAGCCAGGGCTCGGCCCGGCTCCCCGGCACCACCAGCGCGACGCGCGAGAGCGGGTCGCCCACCACCGTGAACCCGGCCCACTCACCCGGAGGGGCGCCGCGCCGGATCGCGGCGAGCTTCGCCTCGCGCAGCGCCTCCGCGACCGGCCGCCCGCGTGCCAGTCCGTCGTAGAGATCCGACACCAGCCGCACCGTGCTGCGGTCGCCGACTCGCCACTGCGTCGCGACCACCGATCTCGCGCCGGCCGCGACGAGCGGCGTGGTGAGGCCCTGGACTCCCTCGCCGGCCACGGTCACGCCGCCCGCCGTGCGGCAGGCGGAGAGCACCACCATGTCGGCGTCGAGCCTCAGATCGGCGAGGTCGGCGGGTGAGAGAAAGCCGTCCTCCTGCGCCCCGGGCGCGAGCGCGAGCGCGGTGCGGCTGAGCGAGCCCTCGTCCACCACGGCATGGGTCGCCAGGTGGATGACGCGGAACCGGTCCAGCCGCGCGTGCTTGAGCCATTCCTCGCTCGCGTCCTCCCGCACCCGGACCTCGGACCCGCCGAGGGCGTAGCGTGCCACCTCGCGGGCCTCCTCGCCGCTGCCGGTGAGCCGCGGCAGCCCACCTTCCGAGGTGAACGCCGAGCGGAAGACCTCGGCCTCCCGGGTCGTGCCCGATGCGGGCTCCACCGGGAACGCGGGATCCCCCAGGGCCAGGATCCGCGTCTGGCTCACCAGCGGCGTGGGGGCGTGCTTGCGCCAGAGCGACGCGGCGAGGCTCGCCGAGGGCGCGAGGCCGATGGCCCACCGCTCCACGGCCGGCCGGCCGTCGGCCAGCTGAAGCGCGTCGAAGGGCACCCGGTGAAGCGGGCCGTCGGGTATCACCACCAGCTGCGTGACTCCACCCGGCAGCGCATCGAGCGCCGGATCGAGCAGCGCGGCGCCCAGCCTCCTTGCGAGCAGATCCGGCCGGTCGCCGCCCTCGAGCAGCGCCACCAGCCGGCGGATGGCGGGCACCAGCGTGTCCACGCTCGGCAGCACTCGCGCCTGCACCCCCGCGCGGGTGAGCACGAAGAGCGTGGTCGGCGCGCCCTCGCTGCCCGCGACGTACTCCAGGATGGCGGTCGCGCTGTCGGGCAGCGCGGCGGAGATCTCGCCGGCGGCCAGCGGGCGCGCCCGCTGCACCGGTGCGGATGCCGCCACCGGGCTCTCCCGCAGCACCTCGGCCTGGTTGAGCCGGTCGGTGAGCATCCGCGCCCGCCGCTGCTCGGCGAGCGCGAACGCGGTGTCCGCCCTGCCGCCGCCGGCCAGGGCGGCCAGCACGGCTGCGGTAGGCGCCTGCGGATCGTACTCGCCGAGCACCGTGGCCGAGAAGGCGTAGGCCCGGAGCTCGTCGTCTCCCAGCGACGCGCGCCATTCCTCGAGCTCCCGGCCGGCGGAGGTGATCTCGTGCTCCGCGCGGCTCAGGTCGCCGCGCTTCGCGGCCACCTCGGCCAGGCGCACCCGCGTGGCGTGCCGGACCAGCCGGTCCTCCGGCGGGATCCGCCGGAGAAATCGTCCGAAGAGCTGCCCGGCCTCGGCGAGCCTGCCGCGTCCCAGCGCCAGCACGCCACGATCGTAGATCAGCGCGCCGGTCATCTGGTCGAGCCCGCGGTCGCGCGCCTTTCGGTCCGCCCCGGCGAGCTGGCGCTCCGCCTCGGCCCAATCCCCTTGTCGCATCGCTACCCGCGCGAGCCGCTGGTGGGCCTCTACGACGTCCTCGAAGAATCCGTCGCGCTCGGCCTCCTCCAGCGTGGCGGCGAGGGCCCGGCGCGCGTCGTCCAGCTCGCCGGAGGCCGCCATCACCTCGGCGCGGTTCTGCCGCGAGATCATGGCGCCTTCGCCCAGGCCCAGCGAGTCGTAGAGCGCGGCCGCGCGCTCGAAATGGTCCGCCGCGGTCGCCAGGTCCCCGACCCGCAGCGCCAGCATGCCCAGACCGCCGAAGGCGTAGGCCGTCCGCTGCCGGTTGCGGGAGAGCGTCGCCTCGGCGAGGACCTGGCCGAGGGCGACCTTGGCCTCGCCCAGCCGGCCTCGAGCCTGCAGCTCGTCGCTGCGCCGGGAGTAGAGGCGCGCGAGAGACGCGTGCGCGCGCGCGGCTCGCAGCAGCTGCTCCGCCCGCGCCATGATGGGAAAGACCGAGTCGGCCCGGCCCTGTATGCTGTGGATCAGGGCGTGCGCCTCGAGGCAGTGCCCGGTCAGCGATTTCTCGCCCAGGCGCTCCGCCATGTGGACGCCGTCGCGGATGATCCTCGAGGCTCCCGAGTCGCCGGCGACGCCGCGGAAGAGGCCGAGGCGGCAGAGGTACTCGCCCCGCTCCCAGCTGTCGCCCGGCGGGAGGAGGCGCCTCAGGGAGTCGAGGGTGGCCAGGGCCGGATCGGCGGGGCCGCCCGAGCTCCGGGTGCCGCTCAACCCGATCAGCGCGTCCATCTCCCCGCCGCGGTCCCCCGCTGCCCGCGCCTCCCGCAGCGCGAGCGCGACCAGCGAGTCGGCCTTGCCCTTGTCGCCTCCGCCGAGCGCCACCCGGTAGAGACCGAGCCGCGCCTGCACGGTCCAGGGATCGGGCCTGGGGCCGCTGCGGGCCAGCAATCCGTTGAAGAGGCGCTCCGCGGCCGCGAAGTCGTACGTGAGGCGGGCGAGGGTGGCGAGCCCGAGGGCCGCGGCGCGGTCGGTCGAATCGCGCCGCAGCGCCGCCACCCAGCCGGTGGTCACCGCGGCGGCACTGTCGTCGGCGTAGGCCCGCTCGGCGGTCTGCACGACGTCGCGGGCGCCGTCCTGAACGGCGGCGAGGGGCGAGCCCAGGGCCGCGAGGGCGGCGCCCGCGAGGAGGAGAGAGCGCATCAGGGTCGGGATGTGGGTCGGATTCGGTGCTGCTACTTCATGGCTTCCCGGATCTCGCCCGCGGCGGCGATGGCGTTGTCCACGTCGCGGGAGAGCGCCTTGGCCTGCTGCGTCGCCTGCGTGAGATCGCCCAGCACCGCGGCCACTCCCGCGGAGCGGAGCCGCAGGAGGTCGAACCGCACGTTCTGCATGGCGAGGACGCAGGACTCGAGGTG
>CAMPKP010000133.1 GCA_946887295.1 uncultured Gemmatimonadota bacterium
TTCCGACTCATCCTGAGGCACGGCGGGAGGGTGGGGATTCGAGTAGGAGACGCCCCGACCCGCCGCTGGACCACACCGAAAAGGCTAGGGCTCGAGGGCTCGATCGCGCAAGAAGCGACGGACTCCGTCCACCACCGCCCGGGCGTAGAGTCGCTGCCCCGCGGGAGCGCGCAGCGCCGCCTCCTGCTCGGGGACGATCACGAACAGGCCTTCGGTCAGCACCGAGGGCATCCACGTCGTCCGGACCAGCGCCAGGTCACCCCGGCCGATTCCGAGGTCGCGGACTCCGAGCCGGCGCACCAGCTCCTCCTGCACCGCCCTCGCGAGCGGCGCGCTTCGGGGCTGGTTGTAGTAGACGCTGGCCCCGTTGTTGGTGAAGGGATTCACCCCGTCGGGCAGCGCGTTGTTGTGAATGGAGATCAGGAGATCGGCGCCGGACCGCTGGGCCAGATCCACCCGGGGCCAGAGCTCGAGGTCCACGTCCGCGGTGCGGGTCATGAACACCCGCGCGCCCTCCCGCTCCAGCAGCCGCTTCACCTCCAGAGCGATAGCGAGGTTCGCTTCGGCCTCGCGGAGGCCGGTGGGGCCGCTGGCCCCGCCGGGCGGATGGCCCGGGTCCACCGCGATGAGCCGGCCCTTCAGCGAGCCGCCCCGGTCCAGGTGCGGGGGGCGCCGCACGTCGAGCAGCAGGTCGCCCCGCTCCCAGCGGGCATCATAGCCCCAGAGACGCTGCCCCAGCTCGAGCGTCAGAGTCACCTCGTTGCGATCGTCCTGGACCCAGGCGACCCGCCGCACCAGCGTGTCGTGCGCGCCGTACTGAATCCAGTTGACGTCGCCGAGCGCGTCGTAGAGCCGAAGGGTGAGGCCGCGCTCGGTCTCGGTCACCTTGAACGGCACCCGATGGCTCAGCGGGATCCGCAGCCGGACGCGATCGGGCATCGGTGTCAGCCGCACCGATCCCACCACGGCCGGCACGGCGGTGAGGCCCGGCACGGGCCGCGCCTCGGCCGCGGAGATCCAGGCCTCGGCCTCCGGGGCGAGGCGCAGCCGGAGATCGCCGTTGAACCGGCCGCTCACCCGGGCGCGGGTCCCCTTGGGGAAGAACCAGTGGTAGGTCCCGCCCGGCACCGCGCGCGCCACGCTGATGCCGTCGGTGCCGCCGGTCCCGGTCGTGTCGTCGTCGAGCTCGGCGACCAGAGGAAGCGTGTCGAGCAGGCCGAGCTGCAGGGGCCAGCGCGCGCGCACCGTGTCGCCACCCCGGATCGCTTCGACGACGCCCCAGGCCACTGAGTCGGGCAGCAGGCCCGCCGCGACCGGCGGACTCCACGGGCTCGGCAGGACCGGGCCGGGACTGGGGCCGACCGCGCGGCCGCGCAGCACGCCCACGTAGCGGTCGCGGCGCACCGGTGAGACCAGGTTGGCGGTGTCGCGGTCGAAGACGCGGATCGCCTCGGGGACCTCCTCCAGACGCGACTCGGGGAGCAGCGGAACCAGGGAGCCGTCGGGAAGGCGCAGGCGGACCTGGGCCCCTTCGCCGGCCCGGACCGAGAGCGTCACATACTCCCCAGCCGGCCACCAGACCCTGCCACGCGGAGCGAGCGAAGCGGAGTCGAGCCACAGCTCGGGGCCGCGCGGCGGCTCCCAGCCGGCCCGCCGCATCGTATAGTCGAGCGCCGCCGAGTCGGTGGCGGTGCGCGCGGTGATGATGAATCGCATCAGGGTGTCAGGGGGGAGCGGAACCCAGGCCAGCCACGCGCCGTTGGGCCACACCCGCACCGGGTGCCCGTTGATCGTCAGCCGCGCCGCCCCGGTCCCGGTGGAGCCGAGCAGGAAGCTGGAATCGCGGGCGCGGACCACGGCGTCGGGCGCCGGATAGACGACCCGGAGATCGAGCGGGCCGCGCACGACCGGGACCGCAGGGAGGCCGAAGGCGGTTTCGCCAAGGTCAGGCTCGGTTGCATCGGGGGCGCCGGCGGGCGCGGCCGCGGCCGGCTGGGCGGCGGGCGGCGAGCCGGGGGAGCCGGCGCACGCCGCGAGCCCCAGCAGCAGGGCGAGCGCGCTCGGGCGTCGAGCGAAAACCATGGTTGCAAGGTACATATTGGCCATAACTTACACCATGCGGACGTTGACGCTCTTGGGGCCCCCCCGTAAATTCGGGGCACCTCACCAAGGAATGAAAACTCTGGAGGGCCTCACGCGAGTGACTCTCGCCGTCGCCAGCCGCAGCACCGCAGACGGTCTCGAGAGGCGTCGCTCTCCCGTGGGGCGCGCGTGAGCATGGCCCCGGTGCGTGTGTCCGTCTTCGGCAAGACCGATCTGGGACTCACCCGCGAGCACAACGAGGACACCTTCCTCGTCGCGGATCTCAGCACGGGCAACGCCAGCCTGCATCCCGACGTGCGGGATCACGAGGTGGGGCCCCGCGGCTCGCTCTTCATGGTGGCCGACGGCATGGGCGGCGCCGCCGCCGGCGAGCTCGCCAGCGCCATGGCGGCCGACATCATCTATCGCCATCTCTCCACCGCCTGGACCGGCGACCCCGAGGTCTCCGCCAGCCGCTTCGCCTTCCGCATGAAGGAGGCGCTGGAGCTCGCAAACCAGCAGATCTACGCCTACGCCCGGGAGCATCCCGACGTGCGGGGGATGGGCACGACCGTCACGGCCGCGGGCATCTTCGGCGACGAGCTCTACCTCGCCCAGATCGGTGACAGCCGGGGGTATCTGATCCGCAACGGCGTCACCTTCCAGCTCACCAGGGACCAGTCGCTCACCCAGCGGCTGGTGGACGCCGGCGAGCTGACCGAGGAGGAAGCGGAGCAGAGCGAGCGCAGGAACATCATTCTCCAGGCACTGGGCCCCGACCCGAGGATCAAGGTGGACCTGAGCCACCAGAAGCTCCGGCGAGGCGATACGCTCATCCTCTGCTCCGACGGGCTCTCGGGTGTGGTGAAGCGGGACGAGTTCGCACAGATGGCGGTGCAGAGCGAGGACCTGGCGTCGCTCTGCAGCGCGCTGATCGACCTCGCCAACGATCGCGGGGGTCCCGACAACGTGACCGTGGTGGCGGCGAGGTTCGACGGTGAAGGCCTGCCCGGGCCCGACTCCGCGGACGGTGCGGGCTACCAGGTGTACCACGTTTCGGGCGAGGAGGCCACCGACGCGATGCCGGTCGTACAGGCTGCGCGCCCCATACCCCCGCCGCCGCATCAGGCTGCGGCCGCCGGCCCGCCCCGGCCGGCGCGACGCGCCAGCGACCTGGTGGTGCTCGCCGCGCTGATCCTGCTCATCGCGCTGATCCTCAGCGCGCTCCTCTGACCCCAGGGTGACAGTCGCAGAGCGGGAGCGTCCCGGTCCCGCCGTCGCCGCGCCGCTTCGAAGCCGGCTCGCCTGGATCGTCATCCTCTCGGTCGCGTCCGGCTTTCCCTTCGGCCTCTTCAACGATCTGATCCCGGTCTACCTCCGCTCCACCGGCGCGAGCCTCTCGGAGATCGGACTGCTGAGCACCCTGGCGCTTCCGTGGGCCCTCAAGTTCCTCTGGGCGCCGGCGGTGGACCGGCTCGGCACCCGGCGCCGCTGGATCGCCGGGACCCAGATCGGGCTCGCCGTCACGCTCGCGCTCATCGCCACGGGCGGCGCCTCGGCAGGTCCGGGGTTCTTCGTGCTGCTCCTCACCTTCGTGGCGCTGTCGGCCACGCAGGACATCGCGGTGGACGGGTACACCATCGAGATCATGGACCGGAGCGAGCTGGGGCCGGCCAACGGCACGCGGGTGATGGGCTACCGGATCGGCATGATCGTGGCCGGCGGGGTGCTGGTCGCGGCCTCGGGCCGACTGGGCTGGACCGCGGTCTTCCTCGCCGGCGCGGCATTCTACGCGCTCACGGCGATGCTCACCGGGGCGATGCCGGAGGCGAAGCGAGAGCACGACCCGCACGAGTCGTGGATCGAGCCGCTGCGCGAGCTCCTGTCGCGCCCCGAGATCGTGGTGGCCGCGCTGTTCGTGCTCACCTTCAAGCTGGGCGATCTCGCGCTCACCCCGATGGTGAAGCCGTTCTGGGTGGACAGCGGGTACACGGTCCAGCAGATCGGCTGGGTGCAGACGACGCTCGGGGTGGGCGCGTCCATCGTGGGCGCGCTGCTCGGCGGCGAGGTGATCCGCCGGCTCGGCGCCTTCAAGGCGCTCTGGGTGCTGGGCCTGGTGCAGGCGCTCTCCAACCTCACCTACTGGGCCGCGGCGGTCGCGGGCGCGACGGTGCCGCTGATGTACTCCGCGGCGATCGTCGAGCAGTTCACCGCGGGGCTGGGCACCGCGGCGTTCCTCACCTTCCTGATGACCCTGTCGTCGCGGAAGTACGCGGCCACCCAGTTCGCGCTCCTGACGGCGCTCTACCGGGTGGGCGGGATCGCCGCGGGCGCGGTGTCGGGGATCCTGGCCCAGCGGATGGGATACGCGTCCTACTTTCTCCTCACCTTCGGTCTCGCCCTGCCCGCCTTCGCGCTGCTGCCCTGGGTCAAGGACGCGGCGGCGAAGGACTGAGCCGCGACCGTATCCATCGGGCGACCGCCTCCTGCATCAGGCGCTGGCGGTGCCACGCGAGCAGCACGGGGGAGTCGCTCGGAATCGCCTCGACCAGCCTGGGATGGCCGAAGAGCACGATCAGATCGGCATCGGACGCGCGGCCGGCGAGCGCCTCGAGCGAGGCCGCGCCGAAGCCGGCCCTTCCCTTCCAGGCGCGCGGCTCGGCGAAGACCAGGACCACGCGCGAGCCGCCGGTATAGCGATCCGCCAGCTCGGGGCCCAGCGCCTTCACGGCGTAGTCGGTCGGACCGGGCGGGTAGGGCCCGCCGACGTCGTCGTCCACCACCACCAGGTCGAGCGGGCCGGTGAGACGGGGCGCGTCTCCCCGCACCATGCCCTGCTGGAGCAAAGCGTCGGCGAGGGCGTCCGCCGAGTCGAAGGGACCTCGCCGCACCGGCGGCGTGGATCGCGTGGCGAACGCGACCGCACGCTCGTAGCGGCGCAGCGCCTCCTCGATTCGCGGCCGGGCCAGCGCCCCCGTCTCCACCGCGCTCACCACCGCGTCCCGCACCCGTCTGGGGTCCTTCGGGTAGAGGAGCAGGTCCACACCCGACTGCAGGGCCTCCACCGCCGCGTCGGACTCGCGGCGGCCGACCAGCGCCCCGTCCATGATGAGCGCGTCGGTCACCACCAGACCGTCGAAGCCGAGCGAGCGCCGGAGCCCATCCATGATCTTTCGCGAGAGGGTCGCGGGGAGGCCGGAGGGATCGAGCCCCGGGTAGGCGACGTGGGCCGTCATCATGGACGCGACGCCGCACTCCGCCGCGACGGCGAACGGCACGAGGTCGCTCCCGGCCAGCAGCTCCTCCTCCGCGTCCACGGCCGGCAGCGTGATGTGCGAATCCGTCGTGGTGCGGCCGTGGCCGGGGTAGTGCTTGGCGCACGCCAGCGCGCCCGCGCCCTGGCATCCCTCGATCCAGTTGCGGACCAGGGTGGCCACCCGCTGGGGATCGTGCCCGAACGCGCGAGTCTGGACGATGGGATTCTCCGGCAGCACGTCGAGATCGGCGACGGGCGCGAACACCCAGTTGATCCCGACCGCCCGCGCCTCCTGCGCGGTCACGGCCCCGGCCCACCGGGCGACGCCGGCGTCACCCATGGCGGCGAGCGCGAGCGGCGGCGGGAACTCGGTGAGGCCTTCCACCTGCTGTCCCGCGCCCCGCTCGAGATCGGAGGCGAGGAGCAGGGGCCGCTCGGCGCGCCGCAGGAGATCGGTCGTGAGCCGGCGCACGCTCTCGGCGTTGCCGCCGAAGATGATGAATCCGCCGACGCCCAGGTCGAGCGCGTCGGCGATCGCGCCCGCCTCGCGGGCGAAGGTGCCCTCGGGGCTCGCACGGAGCGCGGGCAGGATCAGGCGGCCGGGATCGAGCGCCTCGGCCGTCATGCCGGCGTGACCGCGCCGAGCACCCTGGACCCCGAGGCGCCGGTAGCCGCGGGAACGTTGCCCGGCTGGCCATGGAGCGTGAGGTAGCCCAGCAGCGCGAAGGCGACCGCTTCCTTCGCGTCGCCCGGAAAAAAGAGCTCGTCGAACGCGCGGAGCGGATGCCGGCCGGGCAGCGCGTCGAGCGCGCGGCCGAGCGCCGCCATCAGCCCGGGATGATGGCAGCCCCCGCCGGAGGCCACGACTTCGGCTTCACCCGGGATCCAGCGGCCGACCGCGGCCGCCACGCTGCGTGCGGTGAGCTCCACGGCCGTCGCCACGCCGTCGAAGCCCGGCACCCGGCGGTGCAGCTCGGCGGCGTACTGGTCGCCGAATCGCTCGCGGCCGGTGCTCTTGGGCGGCGGAGCGGCGAAGTAGGGATCGGCGAGCAGCTCGGTCAGCACCGCCTCGTCCGGGGTGCCCTGCGCCGCCAGCCGGCCGTCGCGATCGTAGGAGCGGCGCCGGTCCACCAGCCGGGCCACGCCGTCGATGATCGCGACGCCCGGCCCGGTGTCGAACGCGAGCACGCCCTCCTCCTGCGCGCGCCGGACGACGTAGGTGAGGTTCGCCATCCCGCCGAGATTGAGCAGCACGCGCGGATGATCGGGCGCGGCGAAGAGGAGCACGTCGGCCATGGGCACCAGCGGCGCGCCCTGCCCGCCCGCGGCCACGTCGCGCGGCCTGAACCCGCTCACCACCTTGACGCCGAACCGCTCGGCGAGAATGGCGGGCTCGCCGAGCTGCCAGGTGACGGCCGGCGGCTCGTGCCAGACGGTCTGGCCGGGAAACGCGATGAAGGTCAGGTCGGAGGCGGGGGTCCGCGCCTGAGCCAGCAGGATCTGGACTGCATCCGCGGCCCACTCCGCGATGCGGACATGGAGCCGCGCGAGCGCCGCCGGCCCCGTGGCGGCGCCGGGATCGAGCGCGCCGCGCAGCTCGGCGCGCTCGGCGTCGTCGTAGGCGCGGGTGACGAAGTCGAGCAGCGTCGCGTGGAGCGGGCTGTCGATGCGGACGAGGGCGGCGTCCACTCCATCGAGCGAGGTGCCCGACATGAGTCCTACGCCGAGCATGGGGCGCTCGGTCATGTGGTCCTCACCGGCGGGGGATCGCCCACGATGTCCCGCAGGCGGCCCGCGTACTCCTGCAGCAGGCGCTCGGCCTCGTCGCGGGAAACCCGGCGGCGTGCCATGACGATCGCGGTCTTGACCTTGCCGTCGGCCGCCTGGATCACCTCGCGGGCATCGTCCCGGCCCAGCCCGGTCGTCTCCATGACGATGCGCTCGCTGCGGTCGATCAGCTTGTCGTTCCAGGCGCGGAGGTCCACCATGAGGTTGCCGTAGGTCTTGCCGAGCCGGATCATCGCGCCCGTGCTGAGGGTATTGAGCACCAGCTTGGTCGCCGTCCCCGCCTTCATCCGGGTCGAGCCGGTGACGACCTCCGGCCCGACCGCCACCACGATGCACTCGTCGCAGGTCTCCCGGAGCAGCCTGGGCGGCTCGGAACAGGAGACGATCGCGGTCCGCGCGCCGAGCGTCTGCGCCCGGGACAGGGCCGCCCGCACGAAGGGCGTGGTGCCGCTCGCCGCGATGCCGACCACCACGTCGTCGGGTCCGATGCGCCGGGCGTCCATCTCTCCGATGGCGGCATTCACGTCGTCCTCGGCGCCTTCTACCGATTTCACCAGCGCCGGGTAGCCTCCGGCGATCAGGCCCACGACCATGTCCGGCGGCGTGCCGAAGGTAGGCGGGCACTCCGCCGCGTCGAGCACGCCGAGCCGGCCGCTGGTGCCGGCGCCGACGTAGACCAGCCGCCCGCCCGCGCGGAACGCGGCCTCGATCAGGTCCACGACACGGGCGATCTCCTCCCGCGCGCGGGCGACCGCCCCGGGCACGGTGGCGTCCTCGGCGCCGATGAGATCGACGATCTCCAGCGAAGAGGCGGTATCTATGGTTGAGCTGCGGGGATTGCGCCGTTCGGTCAGGCGCGAGTCGAGGTAGTCGTCAGCCACGCGGAAAGAGGAAAATGGTTTCCAAGCGTCAGCCCGGGGCTAAATTAGATCGCGTCGAACATCCGGGGCAACTCCCGGCACCACTTTCCTTTCCCGCTCCCGAGGTCCTCGTGCGCTCGTGCCGCCCGTTTGTGCTGCTGCTCGCCCTCGTCCTGACCGGCTGCGCGGGCCGCTCAACCGACACGCCCGCTCCGGCCGCCGGAGTCGCCGCCGGATGGCAGTTCGCCGACCGGGCGCTGGTGACCGAGGGGCAGGCCGCCATGGTCGTGTCCGGCCATCCGCTGGCGAGCCAGATCGGCCGGGACATCCTGCGGGCGGGCGGCAACGCGGTGGATGCGGCGGTCGCGGTCGGATTCGCTCTCGCGGTGGTGCATCCGGAAGCCGGGAACATCGGCGGCGGCGGGTTCATGGTCATGCGATCCGCCGGCGGCGAGGTGCGCACCCTCGATTACCGTGAGACGGCCCCGGGCCGAGCCGCGCGCGACATGTACCTGGACGCGAGCGGCGAGCCGACCGACCGGAGCGTCACGGGGCACCTCGCCGCCGGAGTGCCCGGCTCGGTGGCGGGACTGACCGCCGCGCACGAGAAGCTCGGCCGGCTGCCATTCGATTCCGTCATCGCGCCGGCCATCCGGCTGGCGCGCGAGGGGTTCGTGGTGGACCAGTACCGCAGCGAATCCATTCGGAGCGACAGCGTCCGCCTCAGCTCGTTTCCCGCGTCGCTTGCGAGCTTCCTGCCGGATGGCCGACCGCCGGTGCCCGGCTCGCGGCTGGCTCAGCCCGATCTCGCGGCGACGCTCGAGGCGATTCGCCGCGACGGTGCGGACGGCTTCTACCGGGGCCGCGTGGCGGACCTGATCGTGGCCGAGATGGAGCGGGGCGGCGGCCTCATCAGCCACGCCGACCTGGCCGGCTACCGGGCGATCTGGCGGGAGCCCATCGAGATCCGCTATCGGGATCACACGGTGTACTCGATGCCGCCGGCCTCCTCGGGCGGCGTCACCATGGGTGAGATCCTCAACATCATGGAAGGGTACGATCCGCTGCCTCCGTTCGGGACGCCGGCGCTGCTCCACCGCGAGGCGGAGGCGATGCGGCGGGCGTTCACCGACCGCAACACGCATCTGGGCGATCCCGACTTCGTGCGGAACCCGGTGGACCGGCTGCTCTCCAAGGAGTACGCGGCGGCGCTCCGGCGGGAGATCGGCGAGCGCGCCACTCCGACGCCTCGATTCGATCCGGCGGCGGCCGGCGGGTCCTCGACCACCCACTACTCCGTGGTGGACGCCGAAGGCAACGCCGTGAGCTGCACCACGACGCTCAACGACAGCTACGGCAGCGCGGTCACCGTCACCGGAGCGGGCTTCCTGCTCAACGACGAGATGGACGACTTCGCGTCCGCGCCCGGCAAGCCGAACATGTACGGACTGGTGCAGGGCGAGGCCAACGCCATCGCGCCGGGGAAGCGGATGCTGTCGGCGATGACGCCGAGCATCGTGCTGGACCCCGCGGGGCGCCTGTACATGGTGGTGGGCACGCCCGGCGGGCCGCGCATCATCACCATGGTCTATCACGTCATCTCCAACGTGATCGACCACCACATGACCCTGGCGCAGGCGGTCTCGGCCCCGCGCGCCCACCACCAGGCCCTTCCCGACAGCCTCCGGGTGGAGGAGGGCGGCTTCACGACGACGACGCTCGACAGCCTCCGGGCCCGGGGACACGGCATCTCGACCGGCGGCTACTGGGGGGATGTGGAGGCGATCATCCGCACCCCCGGCGGCTGGCAGGGTGTGAGCGATCCGCGGCGGGGGGGAGGGGGAGCGGGGTACTGAG
>CAMPKP010000134.1 GCA_946887295.1 uncultured Gemmatimonadota bacterium
GCTCTCCTCGTCGCCCTTCTCCTTGAGCGCGCCGACGTTCACCATGTAGAACTCGTCGAGGTTCGCGCTCACGATGGCGAGGAAGTTGAGTCGCTCGAGCAGCGGGGTCCCGGGATCCTCCGCCATCGCCAGCACCCGGCTCTGGAACTCCAGAGTGCTGAGGTCCGCATCCAGCAGGAGCTGCGCTTCCCCGGGAGCGAGCGGCGGAGGCACCGAGGGCCGGGAGCGCCGCGTCGGCACACCGGGATCCACCGACCGGAACAGCTCGGAGCGGAGGGCCACCGCGAGCGCGGCGAGCGTGTCGGGATCCTGCAGCCCCGCCGATCCCGCGCGGCTGGCGACCTCCGATTGCGGCACCCACTCGACCCCGTCCGCCGCCTCTCCGTCCAGCCGGAGCCGGCGCACCACCCAGACCTCCTGGAGCCGCCCGGCGGGCCCGCGGCCGCTGGCGGTGCCCAGCAGTGCCAGGTCGCCCACCGCGCTCCCGAACGTCGCGCGCAGCAGGTGGCGCGAGGCGGCCTCCCCCTGGCCGTCGGCGGTGGGCAGCGTGAGTGCGTCGCCCTTGCGCTGGAAAGCGATGGCGCCGCCGTCGAGCGCCAGCAGGGTCACCGCACGCCCGGTGCCGAGCGAGCGCGCCAGCGCCTCGCCTTCGAGCGCGGCGACCATCCGCTGGGCCCGCGCCAGCTTGCTCTCCAGGATCGTTCGCGTGCCCTCGACATCCCGCATCGCCCCTGCGACCTGCGCGAGGTCCGGCCGGCCCGGCCGAAGGCGCCGGAGCTTGAGCTCGTGAAACTCGCGCGACAGGCGCTGATGGCGGACCGTCACGGTATCGTAATCCAGCTCGTACCGCGCGCTCCAGGGCCACCGCCCCGCCACGGCTCGGGTGGTGCGGTCGACCTCGAGCTCCACCAGCGGCTGGAGCATCCCCGGATCAACCAGGCCGCGCAGCCGCCGCGCCGCCTCGCTCTCTCCCCCGAGCGCCGCTCCCAGCTCGACCTCGGGTACCGGCGAGCTGAAGCAGCGCCGCGGCGAGGCGAAGGTCACCGTCAGCAGTCGTCGATCGTCGGCGCCGAGCCGGAAGCGGCAGGTCACGTCGCGGCGCGACAGCGAGCCGTCGGCGGTGTCGTAGTAGATGTCACGGTGGAAGCCTTGAGCGGTTCCGACCACCCTCAGCCCGGAGGGCGGCGGCGCCGCGGCCAGCGCCTTCAGGAGCGCGGCCGAGGCGACGTCCCACTTCACCTCGGCCCGGGTCTCGTCGGTCATTCCAGACGGTCCCCCAGCTCACGGCGAGCCGTCGCGACCCGGGCGCGGATTCCGCTCTCGATGCGCGCGTGGCCGGCGACGAAGGTGCTGTCGCGCCGCACGCGATCGAACAGACCGGACTCGAGGTACCAGTAGTGCACCATGGGCGAGATCTCGGCGGCCTTGTGCAGCCACGCCACGGCGCCCGAAGCGTCGCCCAGCCACGCGCGGTATCCCGCCAGCGCGGCGAACTGCGGGACGATCGCGTACTCCCCCCGGGTCAGCAGCCCCTCGAGCGAGTCGGCCAGAGCCTTCCCCTCGGCGGTTCGGCCGACCTCGTGGAGGCAGATCGCCTTGGTGCCGAGCCAGGGCCCCAGCCCGAGCTCGGCGCACTCCACGGCGTTCCCCTCGAGCAGCAGAGCGTTGCCCTCGAGCATCTCGGCGATCTGGTCCCGTCGGTCGAACGCGCGCGCGCGCCGGGCCTCCTCCAGCGCGAGGTCGTACCGGCGTGCCCCGAGCGCGATGGCGATCGCGGAATGGCGCACGCCGGTGGAGAGCGGATCCAGAGCGAGCGCCCGCTGGGCCTGCTGCAGCGCGGCATCCCACCGCCCCATGTGCTCCAGGGCGTGCGCCACGGACATGTACACCTCGACCGACCCCGGCATCAGCCTGCGCGCGTCCCTGAGATTCCGCAGGACCTCCTCGTGGGGAGCGAGGCTGATCAGCAGCGCGTCGGAGCGCGCCAGGTAGGCGTCCCCCAGGACCGGATCGAGCTCGATCGCGCGGTCGGCCAGCGCGAGCGCCCGCGCCAGTGCGACGTACGCATTCACGCCGCCCGGGAAGCCGTACACCACGTGCAGCACGTAGGCCGAGGAGAGACCCGCGTATGCCGGGGCGTACCCCGAGTCGGCCCGGATGGCGTCACGAAAGGCCCCGATGGCGCCCTCCACCGACTCGGGTGACCTGCTCTCCAGGAGGTGCCGCCCCATGAGCAGCGCGTCGAACGCCGCGCTCTTCGTGGGCCTGGTGATCCGAGCCATGGGACGCACGCCCTGGATGCTGGTCAGCAGCTCTCCGCTCACCTTCCGGGCGATCTCCTCCTGCACCCGGAAGCTGTCCGCCAGGTCTCCCTCGAAGCTGCCGGACCAGAGGTGGGCATCGCTGGCGGCCTCGATCAGCTCGGCGGTGACCCTCACGCGGTTGCCCTCGCGGCGCACCGAGCCCTCCACGATGTGCCGCACCCCCAGGGTCTCGGCGATCTGCGGCAGCGTCAGCGGAGTGCCCTTGAGCGCGAGGACCGAGGTTCGGGAGATCACCTTCAGGCTCTCGACCTGGGCGAGCTGGCTGATGATCTCGTCGGTGATGCCCTCGCTGAAGTAGTCGTGCCCGGTCCCGCCGCCGAGATTGGTGAACGGCAGAACCGCCACCGAGGCGGTATAGGGTCCGGTCGCCGCGGAGGAGCGGCCGTCCGCGCCCCGCCGTCGATAGCCGAACATGACGCCGAGCAGCACGATCGCGAGCAGCGCGGCGGGCACGATCCAGCGGCCCGCCGCCGCGAGCAGCCCGCCGCTGTCCGTCCCGGGATCCTCGACCGGCGGGCGCGGCACGGGCGTCGAGAGACGGGGGAGATCGCTCAGGGTGCCGCGCAGATGCTCGGCGAGCTCCCCCGCGGACTGGTAGCGCTCGTCAGGCTGCTTCATCAGGCAGCGGCGGACGATGGCGACCACCTCCGGGGGTACATCCGAGCGTGAGATGTGGATCAGCGGAGGGTCCACCGTCAGCTGCTGGGTCAGCACGCTCTTGAGGCTCGGGCCGGTGAAGGCCATGCGGCCCGCGAGCATCTCGTAGAGCACGCAGCCGAGGCTGTAGATGTCGCTGCGACCGTCCACCGGTGAGGCCGCCGTCGCCTGCTCCGGGCTCATGTACGCCGCGGTCCCGATCGGGAAGCCCACCCCGGTCAGCGTGGCGCCGCCGGCGAGTCCGATCGCGCGCGCGATCCCGAAATCCGCGACCAGCGCATGGCCGTTGGAGACCAGGATGTTCTCCGGCTTGATGTCGCGGTGGACCACGCCGCGGCGGTGGGCGTAGTCGAGCGCGTCGGCCACCTCCCAGCCGATCGTCACCGCCTCGGTGGTGGGTAGGCGGGAGCTGCTCATCAGGCGGTCCCGCAGCGACTCCCCCTCGATGAACGGCATGACCGCGTAGAGGAGGTTGCGGGCTTCGCCGGAGTCGAGGAGCGGCACGATGTGGGGGTGTTGCAGCTGCGCGGTGATGCGGATCTCGCGGAGGAACCGCTCCGCGCCGACGGCGGTGGCGATCTCGGGATCGAGCACCTTGATCGCGACCGGGCGCTCGTAGCGCCGGTCGTGCGCGAGGTAGACGAATGCCATGCCCCCGCGGCCGACCTCCCGATCGATGATGTACCGGTCGCCGAGGAGCTGCTGGATCTGGTCGAGGAGTTCGCTCACGCGGGTTGGTGATTACCTCGTCTCGACTCCGGTTGCTCGCCCGCCCAGGCGGGTCCGCAGCTCCCCCGCCAGGAGCGTCCCGGGCACGCTCTTCCGGAGTCGCACGCGATACTCCAGCGTCGCGCCGCCGGCGGCGTCCCGCTGCGTCCCGGCGTACTTCCAGTCCTTGACCCGGGTCGCGAGCACCTCCTCGATCTGCGGCCGCGCGCTCTCGGGGTCGGGGCTCTGCACCCGCACCAGCGTGTCGAGCGGCTTCGGCTGCTTCTCGGCGGTGTTCCCGCGTTCACCGACTCGCCGGCGGGCGCGCAGCGCCAGCGCCTGAAGCTGCTCCGGAGACATGGACTTCAGGATCTCCCGATCGAGCTGCGCGACGAAGGCTCCGGTGCGGTTGGCCAGCGCCAGGGACCGCTCGAGTCGGCGGGCGGCCCGCGGACCCTCGAGGTGGGACGGCGCGCGCCCGAAGTCGGTGTACCAGAAGACCAGCACGACGACGTTGAACAGGAACGACATCACCGCGGCGGCCGACATCACCTGTACCCCGGCCGCGAGCCCCACGCCGATCGCGAGGAAGATGTAGACCGCGTCCTTGGTGTCACGCAGCGTGTTGCGGAAGCTCACCGCCGCGACGATGCCGCCGAGGCTGAAGGCCAGGGCGATGCTGTTCTTCACCAGCAGCACCACACCCGCGACCACGATGGGAAGGATGATCAGCGTCTGCACCACCGACTGGCGGAAGCCTTTCTTCTGCCGCGTCAGGATGTAGACCCAGCTCACCGGCAGCATGAGGAGGAAGGCGCCGATCATGCAGAGGGCGGTCGTGATGGCGAGAGCGACCGGCGGAGCCATGGCCGGGGCGGCGGCGCCGAGGGCCTCGAGCAGAGGATCGGATTGTGTGGCCGGGGTGTTGATGGCGTCGAGGCGCTCGGCGGCGAATACCGCCGCGAGGCTGGGAAAGACCCGCCAGATCAGTGCGGTGCCGGCAGCCAGCAGCACGTAGTACGCGGCTACCCGGACGACGGGATTCTCCCCGATCCCTGCCAGCGGCCGGCGGCCGTCATCCGTCACGTCCCACCTCCTCCGGCGATTGGCGATGTTGGGTGCCCGAAAGATGGACCGGTCCCGGGGGCAGTCAAGGTGCCGCCGCCATGGCGGAACATGCTACGACGCGTGAGATTGAGACGTCCTCGGCACCCAGATAGACCACATGAGCGAGCCCCGGCTCGTCGATCCGCGCCCGACCGGCGCGCCGGTCGGCGGTCCACCCGACAACGAGGCCCTTCCGGACGACCTCGCCCTCGAGGCGGCGGGACGGCTCCGCGCCGCCTGCCTGGTCCTGGGCAGCCTGTGGACTGTGCTGCTGGTCGTGAATCATCTGGTCGCGCCCTACCTCGGCCTGCCACAGGGCCAGGTGATCCCGTGGCCGCCGGTCGCGAATGTGCTCGCGCTCGGGTGCATCGCGCTGTCGGTCCTGGTGTATCGGCGCGCCCCGGCGGACGCGGTCGCGGGCGCCCGGCTGCCGGACGTCGCGATCGCCTACGAGGTCGCGATGGCGTTCGCCATCGGCATCATCAACCAGTGGCAGCCGCAGGTGCTCGCGGGCCGGCTCTCGTGGCTCTGCGTTCTGATCCTGGTCTTTCCCTCCATCGTTCCCGCCGCTCCGCGCAAGGTCCTCGTGGGCTCGCTGCTCGCGGCGTCGATGGATCCTCTGGGGCTCCTGGTCGCACGGGCCCGCGGGCTCGAGCTCCCACCGCTGTCGCTGCTGGTCTGGGCCTACCTCCCGAACTACATCTGTGCCGCGCTCGCCGTGCTTCCCGCGAAGATCATCACCCACCTGGGCCGCCGGGTGAGCCGCGCCCGGCGACTCGGCAGCTACCGTCTGGTGGAGCGCATCGGCCGCGGAGGCATGGGGGAGGTCTGGAAGGCGGAGCACCAGCTCCTCGCCCGGCCGGCGGCGATCAAGCTGATCGCCGGCAACCGCATGCTGGAGACGTCGGGCCGCGTAGCGGAGGAGCGCTTCCGCCGCGAGGCCGAGGCCGCCGCGCAGCTGCGATCGCCCCACACCATCCAGCTCTACGACTTCGGCATCACCCGCGACGGCAGGCTCTACTACGTGATGGAGCTGCTGGAGGGTACCGATCTCGAGTCCCTGGTGACCCGGTACGGACCCCAGCCCGCCGCAAGGGTAGCCTGTATCCTCCGCCAGGCCTGTCGCTCGCTCGCCGAGGCCCATGCCTCAGGCCTCATCCATCGCGACATCAAGCCGGCGAACCTGTACCTCGGCCGAGTCGGGCTGGAGTACGATTTCGTGAAAGTACTGGACTTCGGTCTGGTGAAGCGGGCGGGCCTGACGCGGGGAGAGGATGCGCGCCTGACCGCGCCGGAGGCCGTGTCGGGAACTCCGGCCTACCTGGCGCCCGAGGTGGCCGCGGGTGACGCGGTGGACGGGAAAGCCGATCTCTACGGCCTCGGCTGCGTGGGATACTTTCTGTTGACGGGAGCGATCGTGTTCGAGGGCGAGAGCCCGATGCAGGTGGTGCTGAAGCACATCCAGAGCGAGCCGGTGCCTCCCTCGCTCCGGCTCGGCCGGCCGCTGCCGCAGCCGCTCGAGCGGCTGATCCTGGCGTGCCTCGCCAAGGCTCCTGCCGGCCGCCCTGCCGATGCGGCCACGCTGGCCGAGGCGCTCACCCACGCCGGCGCGGACGACTGGAGTCAGAGCGACGCGCGGCGCTGGTGGGAATCCACCTTTACCCCGCAGTCGAGCCGCGGCGGGCAGGCCTCGCCTCCCACGGAGCTCCTGGAGGTCGCCTGGCCCCCCGGGGCGTCTAGCTCGTGAGACGCACCAGCGCCTCGCCGTAGGTGGCGAGCTTGGCCGGCCCCACGCCCTTGATCCGGGCCAGATCCGCGAGGGCAGCCGGCCGGGCGGCCGCGATGGCGGTGAGGGTGCGGTCGTGGAAGATTACGTATGGCGGGACGCTGCGGCGCCGCGCCTCCTCGGTGCGCCAGGCCTTCAGGCGGGACAGCAGCTCGGGATCGACCGCTGCCGCGTCCGGAGCTTCCGCTGCCGCGTCCGGAGCCGCCGCTGCGGCCTCCGTCGAAGTGGAGGCCTGCTTTCGGCGGCGGCGTGGCGCGCTCCCCCGCGCCGGAAGGTCGAGCTCGGGCCGGACCTCGCCCGGAGCCACCGCCCGGCCTTCCGGTGTGAGAGCCAGCACGAATGCCCCCGGCCGGCCCCCTTCGATGCCTCGCCGCTCGACCAGCCCCGCGTCCGCCAGCACGCCCAGCAGGTCCTTCACCTCGTCGAGCCCCGTCAGGGAGAGCTTGCCGTATGTCGGGATGCGATCGAGGCCGCGATCCAGCACCTCTTTCACCGTGCTGCCCACCAGCACCTGCGCCACCCGCTCCACGCCGAAGCGGCCCGACAGCCGCCCTACCGCCGAGAGCGCGATCCGCACCTTCAGCAGCTCGTCCTCGCCGAGTGCCCGACCAGTGCCGCGACGCCATCCGAGGCACACGTCGCAGACGCCGCACCGGGGAGCTGCCCCGCCCCGGGCACCGCCGGCGAAGTAGTCGTAGATGAATCGCGTCCGGCAGCCACGCGAGAAGGCGTATCGCACCATCGTGTCCAGCCGCTCCCGGTCGCGGCGTGCTTTGAGGGCCTGTCCCTGCATGTCCACCGGGGGCGCGCCCTCTCCGAGCCCGACCCCGGCGCTCTCCGCGGCACGCCGCAGCAGCCGCGCGGCAGTTGCCGCGGCCATGCCGCTCGCGCCATCGCGCCCCGACCGCTCCTCGATCTCCTCCTCGCTGAGACCGGCCCCGAGCTGGCGCCATACCTCGCGGAATGTGGCCGCGGGAGGGTTGGCGCCTGAGATGAAGAACTCCTGGGTGCGCACGTCGGCGGGGGAGAAGAGGAGCGTGCAGCGCGAGGGGAGCCCATCGCGCCCGGCGCGGCCCACCTCCTGGTAGTAGGCCTCGACGCTGCCCGGAAGCTCGGCGTGGGCCACGAAGCGGATGTCGGCCTTGTCCACGCCCATGCCGAAGGCGTTGGTGGCGACGACCACGTCCACCCGGCCGGCCAGGAAGTCGTCCTGGGCGCGGGTGCGCTCCTCGTCGCCCATGCCCGCGTGATAGCGGGCGGTGCGCAGGCCCAAATCCGCCAGCACGCCGCTCCAGAGATCCACCGACTTGCGTGTGGCGGTGTAGACGATGCCGGGCAGCCCGGTGTCGCGCACCAGCCGCTCGAGCGCGGCCCGCTTCTCCTCCCTTCCCCGCGACCGCTCCACCGAGAGCGTGAGGTTGGGACGCTCGAAGCCCGTGACCAGCTCGAGCGGCGTGCGCAGCCCCAGCTGCTCGGCGATGTCGGCCCGGACCTCGGGCGTGGCGGTGGCCGTGAACGCGGCGGCCGGCACGCCCAGCTCGGCACGGAAGCGGGCGAGCCGGCGATAGTCAGGCCTGAAGTCGTGCCCCCACTGGCTGATGCAGTGCGCCTCGTCGACCACGAGGCGAGCAGGCGCCACCCGCTCCAGGGCGGCGCGGAACGCAGGGTGCCCCAGCCGCTCCGGGGCGACGTAGATCAGTTTGAGTCGCCCCGCGCCCAGCGCGGCCTCGGCCGCCTGCCGCTCGGCGACGGACATGCCGGAGTGCAGCGCGGCGGCGGCCATTCCGCGGGCGCGGAGCGCGTCCACCTGGTCCTTCATCAGCGCGATGAGGGGGGAGACCACGACGGTCGGACCGTCGAGCAGAAGCGCGGGGAGCTGAAAGCAGAGCGACTTGCCGGCCCCCGTGGGCATCACCGCGACGAGGTCGCGCCCTTCCAGCACGGCCAGCGAGGCCTCGCGCTGCCCCGGCCGGAAAGAGGCGAGGCCGAAACGCTCGTGGAGAGCCCGCTCGAGCACATCGGCGTCGGAGGAGGGGATCGTCGGGGAAATCACCCGGGAAATGTAGCGGGGTTGTGAGATGTCGAGGCTCTCACGCCCGCGCCGGCAGGAGCCGCGAAGCGCGCGCCGCTGCAGTCGGGCCTGGTCAGGGACCCTGGTGCTCCGCCGCGGCTTCGCCCGCCGACCGCCCACCACAGCTGCAGTCCAGGCAGCCGTGGTCGAGGCAGGTTCCGCAGCTCCGCGCCAGCTGGCGGCGCAGCGCCTCGCGGGCGCGATGGAGGCGAACGCCGGCGTTCCCCGGCGTGATTCCCGCCTCCTCGGCGAAGCCGCGGACGCTGAGGCCGTCGAGATCCACGCGGCGAAGGGCCGCGCCATACTCGGGCTTGAGCGTGCCTACCAGGGTCGTGAGGCAGGCGCACACTGCGGCTTCGAGCTCCCGGTCGGGCGACACTGTCCGGTCCCCGGTCTCCGCGGCGAACTGGAGGAACGCGCGGCTCCGGGTCCCTTCCCGCCGGCGGTGATCGATGATGGCGTTCCGGAGCACCCGGTAGAACCAGGCCTTGGCCGACTCCGGGCTCTGCAGCGCCTCCGTACGACCGATGCTGCGGACGAACGCCTCCTGCAGGATGTCCTCGGCCTCGTCCCGGGAGCCCACCCGGCGCTCCAGGAAGCCAAGGAAGGTGGCGTGGTTGTCCACCAGCAGGCGCAGCATGTCCGGGCTGCCCGGGTCCCGCTCGGCGGGCTCGGATGCTGATTCGAACGGGGCGCTCATGGGTTCGTAGGATACGGGGCCGGCCGGAGATGGTCCAGCGCCATCTCCGGCAGATCTCCGTGGCCGCGCAACTACTCGCACCCGCACCCGCAGGCGCAGGGGGCGTCGGCGCAGGGGCACGCCGTTCCGCAGGTACAGTTGCAGCCGCAGGAGCAGCCATTGGTCTTCCGTGTCGTGTCGGTCATCGTCGTTCTCCGTTCAGGTGCGGGTTGTCGGGGCTCGCTCATCGTGGCCTCCATCCCTGCTAACGCACGGCCCTGCGAACCATTACACCCGGAGCGCCGCCCTGGAGGGCGAAAGGGGGAACCCCGCACGAAAAACCCCCGCTCCGACCGAAGTCGGAGCGAGGGTGGGAGCTTCCAGAGAGCGGGCGACCGGACTCGAACCGGCGACGTCCAGCTTGGGAAGCTGG
>CAMPKP010000135.1 GCA_946887295.1 uncultured Gemmatimonadota bacterium
GCTCGGCCCTGCGCTGGAGACTGCGGCGTCGGAGGCAGGCAAGGCCTTCGGTGACGCCAGCGTCTACCTGGAAAAGCTCATCCAGCGCCCACGCCATGTGGAGATCCAGGTGCTCGCCGACCGCGAGCGCACCATCCACCTCGGCGAGCGCGAGTGCTCCGTCCAGCGGCGCCATCAGAAGCTGGTGGAGGAGGCCCCGTCCCCGGCGGTGACCTCCGAGCTGCGGGAGTGGATGGGCGCGGCGGCCGTGGCGGCGGCCGAGGCGGTGGGCTATCTCGGCGCGGGCACCTGCGAGTTCCTCCTCTCGGCGGACCGGTCGTTCTACTTCCTGGAGATGAACACCAGGATCCAGGTCGAGCACCCGGTGACCGAGCTGGTCTACGGCGTGGATCTGGTTCGAGAGCAGCTCCGCATCGCGGCGGGGGAGCCGATGCGGATTCCGTCCCGCTGGCTGGAGCCGCGGGGATGCGCGCTCGAGTGCCGGATCACCAGCGAAGACCCATCGAACGGCTTCCTCCCTTCTACCGGCCGGATCCGGCATCTGCGGCTTCCCGGCGGTCCCGGGGTTCGCTGGGACGGCGGCGTCGAGATCGGCGACGAGGTGACGCTGTTCTACGACTCGCTGCTCGCCAAGCTCATCGTCTGGGCCCCTGACCGGATTCAGGCCATCGACCGGATGGCCCGCGCACTCGACGAGCTGGTGGTCGACGGCGTGGGCACCAACCAGGGCTTTCACCGCCGGCTGATGGCGGACTCCGAGTTCCGGGAAGGCGAGATCGACATTCAGTTCCTGGAGCGGCGTCCCGATCTCGCGACGCCGGCATTGACCGAGAGCGAGGCGGTGGACCTGGCGATCGCGGCGGCGCTCGCCGAGGACGAGGCGCGGTCCCTGCGGCGGCCAGCCGTCTCCGATGGTGAGCGCCCGGCGTCCCGGTGGCTCGAGCACGCGAGGATCGAGGGACTGCGGTGACCGCCGTTCGCATCCTCCGGCTGGCGGCCGGCGGTGACGGGGTGGGGCGGCTGGAGGACGGCCGGACCGTCTTCGTGCCCCGCACGGCGCCGGGCGACCTGGTCGAGATCGGCGGGCTCCACGCCCGCCGCCGCTACGCCCGCGCCCGGGTTGCCCGCGTCTTCGAGCCTTCGCCCGACCGGGTGGACCCGCCGTGTCCTCACTACCTCCACGACGACTGCGGCGGCTGCCAGCTCCAGCACCTCGACGCCGGCCCCCAGAGGGCCGCGCGCCGCGGATTCGTGGGCGACGCGCTCCGCCGCATCGCGAAGCTCGACGTGGCCGACCCCGACATCGTGCCCGCCGACCGGGAGTTCGAGTATCGCACCAAGATCACCCTGGCGGTGGACGACGGTGGACGCCGGATCGGGCTGCACCCGCTCGACCGGCCCGACCGGGCCTTCGATCTCGTCCGCTGCCATATCACGGCCTCCGAGCTGATGGGTCTCTGGGCCCGGGTCCGGGAGGTGCGCGAGCTGCTTCCCCGGGGGATCCGGCAGATCGTGCTCCGCCTCGACCGTTCCGGCGGGCTGCATCTCCTGCTGCTCGCCTCGGGAACCGTGGCCTGGGACGGGGCGGGCGCACTGCACCGGGCGCTGGAGGCGCGCGGGCCGAGTGCGACGATATGGCTCTGGCGCGAGGGCTCCGATGCCGAGGCAGTCGCCGGTGCCCAGGTCCCGTTCCCGGCGACAGTCTTCGAGCAGGTTCATCCCGCCATGGGCGACAAGGTCCGCGCCTTCGCGCTCTCCGCCCTCGGCGAGGTGGCGGGACGTCATGTCTGGGACCTCTATGCGGGCATCGGCGAGACGACATCGGCGCTGGTCCGCGCGGGCGCCACGGTCGAGAGCGTCGAGTCCGACCCTCGCGCCGTGGCGGAGGCGGAAGCCCGGGGGCCCACGGCCGTGCGGCACGTGGGCCGGGTGGAGCGGCTCCTGAGCCGGCTCCGGGCGCCCGAGCTCGTGATCACCAATCCGCCGCGCACCGGGATGGACGAGCGGGTGACGGCCGAGCTGGAGCGCGTCTTGCCGCAGCGGATCGTCTACATCTCCTGCGATCCGGCCACGCTGGCCCGCGACCTGACGCGGATGTCGGCCTTCCGCCTGGCCCGCGCCCTGGCCTTCGACCTGTTCCCCCAGACAGCGCACGTCGAGACCGTCGCGGTGCTGGAGCCGGCGCGGTGAAATACATCGTGGCCATCGCCGGGCGCGAGATCGAGGTCGAGGTCGACGGCGACCGGGTAACGGTAGACGGCTCCACCCGTCCCGCGACCCTCCGCGGCGTCGAGGGCACGCCGACGCGGCAGCTCCTGATCGAGGGCCGTCCCACCGCCGTCACCATGCGGAGCGAGGGCCGCGGCCAATGGGTCCTCCAGGTCGCGGGGGACAGGTGGGAGGCGGAGGTGCTCGACGAGCGGAGCCGGCACATCCGGAGCCTGACGGCCGGTGCGGACCGCCCCCGCGGCCCCGTTACCGTCCGGGCGCCGATGCCCGGGCTGGTGGTCAAGGTCCTCGCCGAGCCGGGCCAGCGGGTAGTGGCCGGGGGGGGCCTGATCGTGCTCGAGGCTATGAAGATGGAGAACGAGCTCAAGGCGCCGGGGGACGGCATCGTAGGCGCGGTGCTGGCCCGCGCGGGCCAGGCGGTGGAGAAGGGCCAGGCCCTGGTGGAATTCCGGCCCCCGGAGCCGGCCGAGAGCAGAATCCCTTGACCCGCCCCGCGCCGGCCCGCTATCTTGTGAGTCTGTTTCGGTTTGACTCCGGTTCAACGTCCAGGACGGCAGCGCTCATGAAGACCTACACCGCCACGCCCGACGACATCACCCACGATTGGCACATCGTGGATGCCGCCGGTGTGCCGCTCGGCCGGCTGGCCAGTGTCGTGGCCCAGCTCATCCGCGGCAAGCACAAGCCGACCTATACGCCTCACATGGATGGCGGTGACTTCGTCGTGGTGGTGAACGCCTCCAAGGTGCGCCTCACCGGCCGCAAGGAGGAGAACAAGACGTACTTCTCCCACACCGGCTACATGGGCCACGAGCGGCACACGTCGGCTCGCGATCTCCTGCAGAAGCATCCCGACCGGGTGATCGAGAAGGCGGTGTTCGGCATGCTGCCCAAGACCTCGCTGGCGCGGCAGAAGCTGCGCGGCAAGCTCAAGGTGTACGGCGGCGCCGAGCATCCGCACTCCGCGCAGCAGCCGAAGCCGTTTTCCGTCACCCCCTCCAAGGCGAGCGCATGACCGCGGCACCCGTATTCCGCTGGCAGGCAGTCGGCCGGCGCAAGACCAGCGTGGCCCGGGTCTACCTGACCCCCGGCACCGGAAAGTGGGACATCAACGGCCGGACGCTGGGTGACTACTTCCCCCGTCCTTCCCTGGTGCAGCACATCCAGCAGTCCTTCACCGCCACCGACACCCTCGGCGCGTTCGACGTGCGGGCGCATGTGGACGGCGGCGGCCAGGCGGGACAGGCGGGAGCGCTCCGGCACGCGATCGCGCGGGCGCTGGTCGAGGCCGACGGGCAGCACCGGACCAAGCTGCGGGCGGCCGGCCTCCTGACGCGGGATCCCCGCGCCGTGGAGCGCAAGAAGCCGGGCCGCCCGGGAGCGCGGAAGCGCTTCCAGTTCTCCAAGCGGTAGCAAGTCGGCGGAACGTCGTTCCGCCATCCCTCACACCGGCGGATTCCGCGCCCGGTGCCCCCTCGGGGGTTGGCGCGGGAGATGAACCCGGTGGACGAACAACCACTCGAACGGAAGGACGTCGCACCCGCATGGCACAGCCGCAACTGCAGGACCTGCTCGAGGCCGGAGTCCATTTCGGCCACCAGACTCGACGGTGGAACCCGAAGATGCGCCGGTTCATCTTCGCCGAACGGTCCGGCATCTACATCATCGATCTCCAGAAGACCCTCCGCCAGATCCAGAAGGCCCAGGAGCTGCTCCGCAGCGTGGTCCTGAAGGGCGAAGGCGTCCTCTTCGTGTGCACCAAGAAGCAGCTCAAGGCCGTCGTGCAGCTCGAGGCCCAGGATGCCGGCGCGTTCTACGTCACCGAGCGCTGGCTGGGCGGCATGCTCACCAACTTCCAGACGGTGAAGAAGCAGATCCGCCGGCTCCGGGAGCTGGAGCAGGGCGCCACCGACGGCGACTTCGAGAACTACACCAAGAAGGAAAAGCTCCTGTTCGAGCGCGAGCGGGTGAAGCTGAGCCGCAACCTCGAGGGCATCAAGCAGCTCGGCCGCCTGCCGGGCGCGCTCTTCGTGGTGGACGCCAAGAAGGAGAAGATCGCGGTCGCCGAGGCCAACAAGCTCGGCATCCCCGTGGTCGCCATCGTGGACACCAACGCCGATCCCGACGTCATCACGGTCCCCATTCCCGGGAACGACGACGCGATCCGGTCGGTCTCGCTGATCACCGCGGCGCTCTCCGACGTGATCAAGGAGGCCCGCGCCCAGATGCCGATGCGCGAGGTGGCCGAGGACCTGGAGGCCGAGACCTACAGCACGGACTCGGGTTCCGAGGGCGACTCCGAGGCCGACCGCAAGCGCCGCCGGCCGCGCCGCAAGCGGCGGCCGAAGCCGGAGGCCATCGCGGCCCGCCTCAAGCCCGAGACCGAGGGCGCGCCCGAGACGCCCGCGCCGGCCGGGGCCGGCGAGGCCGGCGCCTAAGCCCGGCGGACCCGAGCCCCGAGAGAGCCTCCGCCGCTCCTGGCCCGTGCGGGCCGTGAGCGGCGGTCTTACTATTCAGCCCGAGAACGACCAGAGGAAGCCATGGCAAGCGTGACGATCTCCCCGAAAGACGTGAGCGAGCTGCGAAGCCGCACCGGCGCCGGCATGATGGACTGCAAGCGCGCGCTGGAAGAGGCCGGCGGCGACATGGACAAGGCGTCGGAGATCCTCCGGAAGAAGGGGATCGCCAAGGCGGAGAAGCGCGCCGGCCGGGTCGCCACGCAGGGGCTGGTGGTGAGCTACATCCACCACAATCAGCAGGTCGGCGTCCTGCTCGAGCTCAACTCCGAGACCGACTTCGTGGCCCGCAACGAGGCGTTCGCCCAGCTGGCGCGGGACATCGCGCTCCACGTGGCGTCGGCCGACCCGATCGGCGTGAACCCGGAGGACGTCCCGGCGGAGCTGCTGGAGCGGGAGCGCCGAATCGCCGAGGAACAGGTCGCCGCCGAGGGCAAGCCGGAGCAGATCCGGGCCAAGATCGTGGACGGCAAGCTGAAGAAATTCGTGGCGGAGCGCACGCTGCTGGAGCAGCCCTACGTCCGCAACGACAAGATCACCGTCGGGGAGCTGATCAAGGAGGCGTCCGGCAAGCTGGGCGAGGCCATCTCGGTTCGTCGCTTCGCCCGGTTCCAGATCGGGGCTGCCTGATGGCCCTGGCCTACACCCGCGCCCTGCTCAAGCTGTCGGGCGAGGCGCTGGCCGGGGACAAGGGAAGCGGCCTCGACTTTCATGCCGTCGAGGCCTTCGCGGAAGAGGTCAAGGGGGTGCACGCGCTCGGCGTGCACCTGTCGCTGGTGGTGGGGGGCGGGAACATCATCCGCGGCGCCACCGCCAGCCGGGAGGGGATCGACCGGGTCTCGGCCGACTACATGGGCATGCTCGCCACGGTGATCAACGCCCTGGCCCTGCAGGACGTGCTCGAGAAGATCGGGGTGGACACGCGGGTGATGACCGCGGTCCGGATGGAGTCGGTCGCCGAGCCCTACATCCGCCGCCGCGCGATCCGCCACCTGGAGAAGGGGCGCCTGGTCATCTTCGCCGCCGGCACCGGCAACCCCTTCTTTTCCACCGATACCGCCGGCGTGCTGCGGGCGCTGGAGGTCGAGGCGCAGGTGATCCTCAAGGCCACCAACGTCGACGGCATCTACACCGGCGATCCCAAGAAGGATCTCAAAGCCACGTTCATCCGCGAGCTCAGCTACCAGGAAGCCATCGTCAAGAACTACGCCGTCATGGACGCCAACGCGTTCGGGCTCTGCAAGGCCAACCAGCTCCCCATCGTCGTCTTCAACATCAACCGTCCCGGCGCCATCAGGCGGGTGCTCGAAGGCGACCCGGACATCGGGACCATCGTCCGATGAGCACCATACCCGAATTGATCAAGCACGGCCGGGAACTGATGCACAAGGCGGTCGAGAACACCAAGCGCGAGTTCAGCGGCATCCGCAGCAACAAGGCCAGTCCGTCGCTGCTCGAGCTGGTCCGGGTGGAGGCTTACGGCAGCGCCGTCCCGCTCAATCAGGTGGCGATGATCGCCGCGCCGGAACCGCGGCTGCTTACCGTGCAGCCCTTCGACAAGTCGCTGACCCAGGCGGTGGAGAAGGCGATCCGCGACGCGGGCCTGGGCCTCAACCCCGCCACCCAGGGCAACCTGATCCGGGTGCCCCTCCCGGTGCTCTCCGAGGAGCGGCGCAAGGAGCTCGTCAAGGTGGTCCACAAGCTCGCGGAGGAGGGCCGTATCGCGGTGCGGCACGCCCGCACCGACGCGCTCTCCCGGGTCAAGAAGCTCGAGCACATCTCCGGCGACGACAAGACCCGCGCGGAGAAGGACATCCAGAAGCTCACCGACGAACACATCAAGCAGATCGACGGCCTGATCCACGCCAAAGAGGCCGAGATCATGGAAGTCTGACGGATGAGCGACGACCTGCTGCAGCGCGTGCGGGTTCACGGCGTGGTCCCCGCCCACATCGCCATCATCATGGACGGCAACGGCCGGTGGGCCGCGGGCCGGGCGCTGCCGCGGCCTCTGGGGCATCACGCCGGCATGGGCTCGGTTCGCGAGGTCGTGGAGGGGTGCATCGAGGCCGGGGTCGGGGTCCTCACGCTCTTCGCGTTCAGTCAGGAGAACTGGCAGCGGCCCGCGGGCGAGATCGAGGCGCTCATGAGCCTCCTCCAGGAGTACATCGCCCGGGAGATGAGCGAGCTGCGGGAGCAGGGGGTTGCCGTCCGCATCCTGGGCGACGTGGACCGGCTGACCGGCGGGGCGCGGCGCGCGGTGGACCGGATCGTCGCCGAGACGGGCGGCGGCACCAGGCTGGCGCTCAATCTCTGCATCTCCTATGGCTCGCGGGCCGAGATCGTCCGGGCGGCGCGGCTCCTCGCCGAGGACGCGGTGGCGGGCCGGCTCGATCCGGCCCGCATCGACGAGGAGGCGCTGGGCCGCCGGCTCTACACCGCCGAGTGGCCCGATCCCGACCTGCTCATCCGCACCTCGGGCGAGATGCGGGTCTCGAATTTCCTGCTGTGGCAGCTGGCCTACGCCGAGCTCTACGTGACACCGGTGCTCTGGCCCGACTTCACCCGGCGCCATCTCTTCGAGGCGATACTGGAGTTCCAGCGGCGCGACCGCCGGTTCGGACGCGTCCCCGCCTGATGGACTCCGAGCTGGTCCGCCGCGTCGGGTTCGCGGCGGTCGCGATCCCGCTCGCGCTGCTGGTGATCTGGTACGGCGGGCTCCCCCTCGCCGGCCTGCTCGCCGTGGCCGGCGCCCTGGGAACGGCCGAGCTCTTCGGCCTGGCCGAGCGGGGCGGAGTGCGGCCCGCCCGGGTGCTCGGCATGGCGACGGCCGCGGCGGTCCCGCTGGTCACCTACCTGGCGCTGGCCCGGCCCTCGATGGGCGCGGCGGTGGCGCAGGGCGGGATCTACCTGGCCGGGCTCTGGCTGCTCCTGCTCCTCACCTGGGCGCTCGCCGCCCGCTCGGCCACGGACCGGCCGCTCGAGTCGGCCGCCGTGACGCTGCTGGGTGTGGCGTACACCGGGTGCCTGCCCGCATTCCTCCTCCTCATCCGCCACGGGCAGCTGCCGCTCCGGAGCTGGGCCGGGGCCTGGCTGGTATTCTTCCCCCTGGTGGTCACGTGGGTCTGCGACACCGCCGCGATGTTCGGCGGACGGACCTTCGGTGGGCCCAAGCTCGCGCCCGCGGTGAGCCCCGGCAAGACCAGATCGGGCACGGTCGCCGGCGTGGTCGGCGCGCTCGCGGTGGCACCGGTCTTCGGCGCCTGGGTCTTCCCGCGGGTGGGCATCGAGCTGAGTCTCGGTCAGGCGGTGATGGTGGCCGCCGCGCTCTCGGTGGTCGGGCAGGTGGGCGACCTCGCCGAGTCGCTCTTCAAGCGGCAGGCGGGCGTGAAGGACTCGAGCCACCTGATTCCCGGCCATGGCGGCGTCCTCGACCGGCTCGACTCGCTTTATTTCGTCGTGCCGGCGAGCGCGGCCATGTACCGCTTCTTCGGGGTGATCTAGTGAGCGACGGCGACGGGCGACGAGGCGTGGCGGTGCTGGGCTCGACCGGATCGGTCGGGCGGAGCACGCTCGACGTGCTGCGCCGCCAACGCGACCACTTCGCCCTCGTGGCGCTCACCTGCGGGCGCAACCGCGAGGAGTTCGAGCGGCAGGTGGCCGAATGGCATCCCGCGTTTGCCGGGCTCGCCCTGCCGGGTGCGGACGACCGCTGGCCCTGCGGGCCCGAGGTGCTGGTGGAGGCGGCCACCCGCCCCGACGTGGACATCGTGGTGAACGCCGTGGTGGGGGCCGCTGGCCTCGACGCCACGCTCGCGGCGCTCCACGCCGGCAAGCGGGTGGCCCTGGCGAACAAGGAGAGCCTGGTGATGGCGGGCGATCTCGTGGTGCAGGCCGCCTGCGCGGGCGGCGGCGAGATCGTCCCGGTGGACTCGGAGCACAGCGCGGTCCTGCAGTGCGTCGCCGGACGGGAGGCCGGGCTCGGCCGTCTGATCCTCACCTGCTCCGGCGGTCCGTTCAGGGAATGGCCCGAGGAACGGGTCCGCCACGCGCGGGTGGAGGAAGCCCTGCGCCATCCGACCTGGCGCATGGGCCAGAAGATCACCGTGGACAGCGCCACCCTGGCGAACAAGGCGCTGGAGGTGATCGAGGCCCACCATCTGTTCGGCCTCTCGTACGACGCGCTGGAGGTGGTGGTCCATCCGCAGAGCATCATCCACGCCTTCGTGGAGTTCTTCGACGGCAGCGTGATCGCCCAGCTGGGCTTTCCATCCATGGAGCTGCCGATCCTGTACGCGCTGACCCACCCGGGACGCCTGCCCGATACCGGCGTCCGCCGGCTCGATCCGGTCGCCGCCGGACCGCTCACGTTCGAGCCGGTCCGGCGGGACGTCTTCCGGGCCCTCGACGCAGGGATGGCCGCGGGCCGGACCGCCGGTACGGCGCCGGCCGTGTTCAACGCGGCCAACGAAGTGGCCGTCGCGGCCTTCCTGGACGGCGCCGCGCCGTTCGGGCGGATCAGCGAGATCATCGAGCGGGTGCTCGAGGCGCACACGCCCGGGGCGGCCACGTCGGTGGACGCGATTCGGGACGCCGACCGGTGGGCCCGTGCCCGTGCCCGCGAGCTCGTGAGGAGACCGTGCTGACGACAATTCTTGCCCTGATCGTGGTTCTCGGTGTGCTGATCTTCATCCACGAGGCCGGCCATTTCCTGGCGGCCAAGTGGGCCGGGGTCTACGTGCACCGCTTCTCGCTCGGGCTCGGACCCCCGATCCCGTGGCTCACCTTCCGGCGCGGCGAGACCGAGTACTCGATCTCATGGCTCCCCCTCGGCGGCTACGTGAAGATGGCGAGCCGCGAGGAGGACGTGACCA
>CAMPKP010000136.1 GCA_946887295.1 uncultured Gemmatimonadota bacterium
GACGGTGCACCGGGGAAAGACCGGCGCGCTCATCCGTGCCGCGTGCACCGTCGGCGCGATCGCCGCCGAGGCGGGGCCGGCCGAAGTCGCCGCGCTGACCGCCTATGGCGAGGAGGTGGGCCTGGCCTTCCAGATCGCGGACGACGTGCTGGACGCGACCGGGACCAGCGAGGAGCTGGGCAAGACCGCCGGCCGCGATGCCCAGCTCGCCAAGTCCACCTACGTGAGCGTGATGGGGGTCGAGGCCGCCCGTTCCGAGGCGGAGCGGCTGGCCCGGAGGGCGGTGGGACACCTCGAGGTGGTGGGGGTGCCGAGCGGGGCGTTGGGGGCGCTGGCGGGGTATATTGTGACACGGAACTCCTGATTGTCATCCTGAGCGAAGCGAAGGAGACATGCCCTGAGGTATGCCTCCTTCGCTTCGCTCGGGATGACACCTGTGTGATGCACACGGCGCACACGACGCACGCGACCTACACCCCACGCGTACGAGCCAGACGATGAGCCTTCTCTCGACCATCAGCTCCCCCGCCGACCTCAAGCGCCTGAAGCGCGAGCAGCTCCCCCAGCTCGCCCAGGAGATCCGCGACCGCCTGATCGAGTGCTGCTCGGTCACCGGGGGCCATATCGGCGCGAGCCTGGGCGTCGTCGAGCTCAGCATCGCCCTGCTCTACGAGTTCGATTCTCCCACCGACAAGATCGTCTGGGACGTGGGCCACCAGGCCTACGCCTGGAAGCTCCTCACCGGACGGAACGAGCCGTTCCCCACGCTTCGCCAGCGGGGCGGCATCTCCGGCTTCCTCAAGCGGGACGAGAACGAGCACGACCAGTTCGGCGCCGGGCACGCCGGCACGGCGGTCTCGGCGGCCTTCGGCATGGCCACCGCGCGGGACCTGAAGGGCGAATCGCACAAGGTCGTCGCCATCGTGGGCGACGGGGCCCTGACCTGCGGCCTCTCCTACGAGGGGATGAACAACGCCGGCCACTCCGACCGCGACATCATCCTCATCGTGAACGACAACGGGATGTCCATCTCCCCGAACGTCGGCGCGATCAGCAAGACCCTCGGGCGCATCGTGGCCGACCCCCGCACCAACCGGCTGCGCGAGAAGATCAAGGGGATGACCTTCGCGCTCGGCGGCGTGTTCGGCGAGGGCGTGGTGGACTTCGCCAAGAACGTCGAGGAGAGCGTCAAGAACCTCTTCTCGCCCGGCATGCTCTTCGAGGAGCTGGGCTTCCGCTACTTCGGGCCGATCGACGGCCACGACCTGCCCAAGCTCTGCGAGACGCTCCAGTTCGTCCGCGGCATGCACGGACCCCGCGTCATCCACGTGATGACCCAGAAGGGCAAGGGGTTCTCCTACGCCGAGGCGAACCAGGAGAAGTGGCACGGCCTCGCGGCCTACGACCCGGTCACCGGCGAGGCCCGGAAGAAGGCCAGCGGGCCGCCGACCTGGACCCAGGTCTTCGGCGAGGGACTGACCGCGCTTGGCGAGGAGCATCCCGAGCTGGTGGCGATCACCGCCGCCATGCCGTCGGGCACCGGCACCAGCATCTTCCAGCAGAAGCACCCGGACCGCTTCTTCGACGTGGGCATCGCCGAGGGGCACGCGGTGACCTTCGCCGGAGGGCTGGCGACCCAGGGGATCCGGCCGGTGGTGGCGATCTACAGCACCTTCCTCCAGCGGGCCTACGACAACGTCATCCACGACGTCGCGGTGCAGCGGCTGCCGGTGATCTTCTGCATGGATCGCGCGGGACTGGTGGGCGAGGACGGCCAGACCCACATGGGCCTCTACGACATCGCGTACATGCTGGCGGTGCCCGGCATGACGGTCACCGCTCCCAAGGACGGCGACGAGCTGATCGGCCTGCTCCGCTCCGGGCTGGCCCACACCGACGGCCCGTTCTGCACCCGCTATCCGCGCGACAAGGCGCCCGCGGAGCCGTCGCCCGCCGCGGACATCGCGGCGGTGCCCTACGGCACCTGGGAGCAGCTTCGCGAGGGGAGGGAGGACGTGGCCATCCTCGCGGTGGGCACCATGGTGGCACCCGCGGTCGCGGCGGCGGAGCTGCTCGCCGGCGAGGGGGTGGACTGCGCGGTCGTCAACTGCCGCTTCCTCAAGCCGCTCGATTCCGCGCTGCTGGAGGTGCTGGTGCAGCGCCATCGCATCCTGGTGACGGTCGAGGAAGGCACCATCGTCAACGGCTTCGGCGCCTATCTCGCCGAGACGCTGCAGACCACCCATCCCGAGGTGCGGGTCGTCGCCCTCGGCGTGCCCGACCGGCTCATCGAGCAGGCGCCGCGGGCGGAGCAGCTGGAGCTGTACGGGCTCACCGCTGCCGGCATCGCCCGGCGCATCACCGCGCTGCAGCACGAGGAGAGCCTCGAGGCGCGATGAAGGTCGGAGTCGTCGGCAATCCCCGGTACCGGGACCTCAAGGCCGTTCTGGAATACGTCGGCCGCGAGGCGCCGGCGCGCGGCATCACGCTCTACGCCGAGGAGCGGCTGGCGCCGTTCTGGACCGGGGAGCTGGCCTCGCTCTCCGCCATCGAGCTCGACGCCCTCCTCACCTTCGGCGGCGACGGCACCCTCCTCCGCGGCGCCCGCCTTCTCGGCGGCCGCGAGACCCCCATCCTGGGCGTCAACTTCGGCAGGCTCGGCTTCCTCACCACCGTCACCCGCGACGGCCTGGGGCAGGCGCTCGACTGCCTGGTCTCGGGCCGCTACGTCACCGAGCGGCGGCAGGTGCTCCAGGCCGCGATCAGGGACGGCGCCGGCGTGCAGCGCTCGGTACAGATGGCGGTGAACGACGTCGCCGTGCACAAGGGCGGGGTCGCGCGGGTGGTACGGGTCAACGTCTACATCAACGGGGAGAACGTCGGCCCCTACAGCGCCGACGGCATCATCGTGGCGACGCCGACCGGCTCGACCGCGTACTCGCTGAGCGCCGGCGGCCCCATCGTCGTGCCGGGCGTCGAGGCGATCCTGGTCACGCCGATCGCCGCGCACACGCTCGCGGTGCGGCCGCTGGTCGTGCCCGCGACGTATCGTGTGGTGGTCGAGCCGATGCCGGGCTGGGCCGACGATCTGCTGGTCTCGTTCGACGGGCAGACCGGCACGACGCTGGCGCCGGGGGAGAGCGTGGACGTGCGGCGGGCGGACCACCGGGTCTGCCTCATTCGCCTCGGCGGCGACGGGTTCTTCAGCCGCATGCGGGAGAAGCTGCACTGGGGAGACCTGTCCGAGCGGGAGACGGTGCGCTGATGATCGCCGAGCTCCGGGTCCGTGACCTCGCCACCATCGCCGACGTCACCCTCCAGCTCGGGCCTGGTCTCAACGTGCTCACCGGCGAGACCGGGGCGGGGAAGTCCATGCTGGTGGACGCGCTCGCCCTGCTGCTCGGCGAGCGCGCGGCGAGCGGCAGCGTGCGGCCCGGCGCCGCCAAGTCCATCGTCGAGGGCGCGTTCGAGGGCGTCGACAAGGCCGCGCGGCGGCGGATCGAGAGTCTCGGGCTCGATCTCGACGAGGGGCGGCTGATCGTGCGCCGTGAGGTGTCGGCCGAGGGGCGCTCCCGGGCGTGGGTCAACGGGAGCCCGACCACCGCGGCGGTGCTCGGCGAGCTGGGCGCGCTGCTGGTGGATCTCCACGGCCAGCACGAGACCCAGTCACTGCTCCACGCCGACGCCCAGCGGGACATCCTCGACGCGTTCGCCCACGCGGAGGGAGAGCGCGCCGCGGTGGCGGAGGCCCATGCCGCGCTCCACCGGCTGCGGTCGGAAGAGGTCGCGCTCGCCGCGAAGCGCGACGAGGTCCGCCGGCGCGCGGACTACCTGCGTCACGTGGTGGGCGAGATCGACGAGGCCCGGCTCAAGCCGGGCGAGGACGAGGCGCTCCAGGTGGAGGCCCGGCGGCTGAGTCAGGCCGGCGCGCTCGCGGAGCACGCCCAGCGGATCGCCGACGCGCTCGAGGGCGAGGAGGGCAACGCGATCGGCGCGGTGACCCTGGCGGACCGAGCGCTCGCGGCGCTGGAGAAGGTGGACCCGGCGGTCGCGGGCTGGCGGGAGATGCTCGACGCGGCCTACGCCAACCTGTCCGAGCTGGCGCGCCTCGCCGCGGCCTACGCCGAGGAGGTGCAGGAGGACCCCGAGCGCCTCGCCGAGGTCGAGCGCCGCCGGGACCTGCTCTTCCGGCTGACCCAGAAGTACGGCGCGACCGTGGAAGCGGTGCTCGCCGCCAGGGAGGAGTCCGCGGCGGAGCTGGATCTGCTCGACACCGCCGACGTGGACCTCCGCGCCCTGGGCGTCAGGCGGGCGGCGGCGGAGAGCGCGCTCGAGACGGCCGCGGCCGCGCTGTCGGAGCGGCGCCGCGAGGCGGCGGAGCGGCTCGCGCGGGGGGTGAACCGGCTCCTGCCCCAGCTCGGTCTGCCGGGCGGCAAGCTCGGGGTCGAGCTGGTGCCGCTCGCCGAGCCGGCAGCGCACGGCCGGGAAACGGTCCAGCTCACCGTCCGACTCAACGTCGGGCTCGACGCCAAGCCGCTCGCGCGAGTCGCGTCAGGGGGCGAGCTCTCGCGCCTGATGCTGGCGCTCAAGGTCGTGCTCGCCCGGCACGACGCGATCGCGACACTGGTGTTCGACGAGGTGGACCAGGGGATCGGCGGCGAGGTCGGGGCTCAGGTGGGCGCCGCTCTGGCGGAGGTCGCCGAGCGGCACCAGGTCCTGGTGATCACCCACCTGCCGCAGATCGCCGCGCGGGCGGACCGGCACCTGGTGGTGTCCAAGGAGGCCCGGGGCGGGATCGCCACGAGCGACGTGCAGGTGATCCACGGGGAGGACCGGGTCGCCGAGATCGCGCGCATGCTGGGAGACGGCGAGGGGGAGGCGGCGCGGCGCCACGCCCAGGCGCTGCTCCGGAAGGAGAAGGCGGTCCGGCGCTAGGTCTGCGTCGGTCGCGATTGCCGCCAGGTCAGGGCGAGCAGCATCCCCGTCAGGTTCGCTCCCGCGCACACCGCCCCCGCCATGATCAGGTAGCGCGCCGTCCACCGCAGCACCGTCAGGCTGTCGATCGTCACGGCGATCAGCAGGAGCTGCACGCTGAGCAGCGCGGCCGCCGCGGAGAAGAGCAGCAGCTGCACCAGGAGCAGCGGCCGGTATCCCATCCCAGCGTACATCCAGTAGAGCGCCAGTCCCACCAGCAGCCAGGCGAAGATCGCCGTTCGGGTGCTCTTCCCGAGCAGCGGCAGGTCCTTGAGCAGGGGCGCCACCAGGAGCGCCAGCGCCGCCAGCATGAGCAGGAGGATGATCACCGAGCGGCGCAGCTCGCCGGGGGTGGCGTCTTCGGCGGTGTGCTCCGCGGGGCCGCGCAGGTTCATCGGATCCTCGATCGGCCGCCGGCCCGACCCGTCCCGCCGACGGGAGCAGGACCATCCGGGTGGGGGACGGGGAGGCGGATGTGGCGTCGGCCAGCCGTGTTGGTCGAGGTCATCCCCCGAATATTACGCGGGAACCCCGGCGGCGGAACGGGCATCCGCCGGGGACTTTCACCAGACGCCGAAATAGAGCCGGAGCCGGGCCCGGATCCGGTGGGTGTCGGGCACGATCCCCCCCGAGGCGGACAGCACCCGCTCGTACGTCCATCCGGCGTCCACCGGAAGGCCGGTGCCCCCGGGGCGGAGCGACCCGGGATTGGAATAGGTCACCCCGATGCTCACCAGCGTGGCGGACGCGTCGGTCCCCTCGGCGAGGACCCCAGGGTCCACTCCCGGGATGGCGTCGGCATCGCTTCGGTATTCGACCGCATCCATGCCCTTCGACCACCGCTCGAGCGACCCGATGAGCGCCATGGTGCGGGCCAGCCGGAAGAAGGGCCGCACGGCCACCGTGGTCACGTCGCCGGGATCCAGCCGGACGGCGGCGAGCCGGCTGGCGGGGGGAAACGGCTGGAAAGGGGAGGCCACCCGCTCGACCACGTCGCCGGCGAGCTGCCGATTGTACCCTCCCTCCAGCCGGACCCCCACGTTGCCGGCGCCGAGATCCACCACCCCGCGCAGCTCCACGTCCGTCTGGCCATCGCCGGTGCCGATCGCCAGCGCGCGGTCGGTGCGGGCGCGGGACCCGGTGGGAAACCTCACCAGCCCCTCAGCGGCGGCGCGGAAGCCGCCCCGCCGGCCGGGTCGGTCCCACCGGTCCGCGAGCGTCACAGCCACTCCCGCTTCGGCGTCGCCGCGGAAGGTCACCTCGGAGTTCCCGGTCCGCAGGGCGATCGGGCCGGACGGATCGCTGATGGCCGATTCGACGTCCTGGGGCGTCGCGGGAGCCGCCGGCAGCGCCGGAACGGCCGAGAACCCGCCGACGCCCAGATCGGTGCCGAGCGTGCCCTGCAGGGCGGCGATGCGGGACGTGAGCGCGGTCCCGGCCGTGCTGCTGCCGGTGGGGATGAAGGGGGACGCGGTGTTGGGATCCCCCAGAAGCGTGAAGAGGTCTCCGAACAGCGCCCCGCCCTCCGAAAGGGTGGTCTCGGCGAGGCTCCGGAGCGCCGGATTTCCATCGTAGTCGCCGGCGGCGATCCGCGCCTCCAGCGTGGTCAGCGCCGCGTCGAACTGGGCGAAGAAGGGATCCTGGGCCGTCGTGCCGGGATTGAGGCCTGCGTTGGCCCCTGCGGTGTTGACGTCGATGTCGGTCTGCACCCTCGCCCGGGTGAGGGGCAGCCGGCCGAAGGCGGCGATGGACCGGGTGAGGCCGAGGGTGAGGCCGAGGACGCCGGTGCTGACATCGGCCTGCGCGTCGGCGGTGAGCCCGCCTAGATTGAGGCGAAAGTCGGGCAGCCCGGTGACGCGCTCGATGATGGCGTCGTAGGGAGCGAGGAAGGGGAGGGTGCCGCGGTCGAGCGCGGGCGCGCTGAGGGCGGCGCCGAGGCCCTCCCTGCCGCCGTCGCGGAAGCGCTTGTCCCAGGTATCGAAGGAGCCGTCCATCTCGAACCGGAGCACCCCGGCGGGGACCCCGACCGGCGCGAGCTGAGCCCGCGCCGTTGGAGGCGCGGCCAGGCAGACGAGAACTCCCAGATACCGGGCGCCATACCCCACAGTCCCTCCAGAGAGATGCCGATCCCCGTGACGCGATTGTCGTCCGCGAGACTCGCAAGTTCGCTGTTCGAGTCTTCCTTTTCCAGCCGCCCGGCGGTCGCGGCCTCCGCCCCGGGCCGGGTGAATCTGATCGGCGAGCACACCGACTACAACGGGGGGCCGGTGCTGCCGGTGGCGCTCGAGCGGCGGACGGCGGTCGCCGCCGCGCTGGACGACGGGTGGTTCTTCGTCTCCAGCCTGGAGGGCACCGTCCGGGGGGTGGAGATCGATCGGCCGCTCCGGCGCGACTGGACCGACTACCTGGTCGGCGTCGTCCGGGAGCTGCGGGTGGTGGGCGCGGCGCCTCCCGGCGCCCGGGTGGCGGTGGCGTCCACCGTGCCGGTGGGCGCCGGGCTCTCCTCCTCGGCGGCGCTCACCGTGGCGGCCGCGAAGGCGTTGAGCCTGCTGGCCGGGCGGAGGCTCACCCCGGCGCAGCTGGCCGACGTCGCCTATCGCGCGGAGCACGACCATGTGGGAGTCGGGTGTGGCCGGATGGACCAGACCATCGCGGCGCAGGGGGCGGCCGGCACGGCGCTGCTGTTCGAGACGGCGACGGGTGTGATCCAGCGAGTGCCGTTCCCCGGGCGGCTCTGGGTGGTGGAGACGGGGGTGGCTCACAAGCTCACCGAGGGCCAGCTGGACCAGCGGCGGCGGGAGTGCGAGCGGGCCCTGGAGCTGTGCCGCCTGATCTGGCCGGGCCTCGCGCATCTGGCGGAGCTTTCGACGGACGACCTGCCCACGGTCAATGCCCGTCTCCCGGCGGATCTGGCCGCGCGAGTGCGGCACGTGGTGACCGAGACCTTCCGGACCCGCATGGCGGCGGACGCCCTCGCCAGGGGCGATTTCGGCCAGCTGGGTTGGCTGCTGGTGGAGGGGCACGAGTCGCTCCGGGTGGACTATCGCTCGACGATCCCCGAGGCGGACGCGATCGTGGAGCTGGGGATGGACCACGGGGCGTACGGGGCGCGGCTCACCGGCGCCGGCTGGGGCGGAAGCGTGGTGGTGCTGGCGCCGGAGGCCCGGGGCGGGCGAGTGCTGGCGGAGATCGCTCAGGGCTTCAGGGAGCGGTTCGGGCGCGAGCCGGCGATCTGGAGCACGCGTGCGGCGGCGGGGGTGCGCCGGGAGACCCTGCCGGGGTAGGTATATTGCAGGCGCTTCCCGGCCCGGGTGGCGAAACTGGCAGACGCTTGGGACTTAAAATCCTCTGGGGGCAACCCCGTGCGGGTTCGAATCCCGCCCCGGGCATTTCACCGGCCGGATGGCTGCAGATGGCGTATTCGCGAGGCTGCCGAGATCGGTGGTCTCGCGTTTTTGCGATCTCCCTGACCTGGGGCGCACGTCCTATCGTAGACGCGATGCGTCCACGCGCCGGCCGTCCAAGGCTTCTCCAGCAGCTGCGACTCGCGCTGCGGGTGCATCACTACAGCCCGCGGACGGAGGAGGCGTACGTCGGGTGGGTGCGACGGTACGTGCGGTTCCATGGATTGCGCCATCCGGAGGAGCTGGGGCATGACGCCATCGGGCAGTTCCTGAGCGCGCTGGCGGATCGGGCCAAGCTGAGTGCCAGCAGCCAGACGCAGGCGCTGAGCGCGCTGATTTTTCTCTACCGTGAGGTCCTGGGCGAGGATCTGGGTGCGGTGGTCGGCCTGATCCGGGCGAAGCAGCCCGGCAGGCTGCCGGTGGTGCTCGCCCGGGACGAGGTCCGGAAGCTGCTCGACTGCCTGGTGGGCACCCCGCGCATCGTCTGCATTCTTCTCTACGGCAGTGGGCTACGCCTGCTCGAGGCCCTGCAGCTTCGGGTCAAGGACCTGGACTTCGCGGGCGGCGAGATCCGGGTCCGGCGCGCGAAGGGGGGCAAGGACCGGGTGACCGTGCTGCCCGGTGGGCTGACCGCGGAGCTGCAGCGCCATCTGGAGCGGGTCCGCCGCCTGCACCGAAGGGATATCGCCGGCGGCGGCGGCAAGGTGCCGCTGCCCCAGGCGTTCGAGCGGAAATCCCCGGGTGCCGCGAAGGAATGGAACTGGCAGTACGTCTTCCCGGCGGCGCGCCGCTACCGGCATCCCTCAGGTGATTACCGGAGACACCATGTGCACGAGTCGGCCATACAACGGGCGGTTCGTGCCGCGGCTCAGGCAGCGGGCATCGCGAAGCGGGTCACGTGCCACAGCCTGCGTCATTCGTTCGCGACGCATCTGCTGCAGGACGGCTACGACATTCGCACGGTTCAGGAGCTGCTGGGACACCGGGACGTCGCTACGACGATGATCTACACCCATGTACTGAACCGAGGCGGGCTGGGGGTGCGAAGCCCGGTGGATCGGCTGTAAGGCCTGGAGAGGCTGCGGCGCCGGCAACGACGTGCTTTCTGGTTCTGCGTCGCTTCATGACTTGGGCCGCGCTGCATGCAACGTCATCTTGACAGGTCTCGAAGCGGCGGCCATAACGGAGAGTGTGGATGGAGGTTGGGACGTGCCGGGTTGGCGGGGTGGGTGTGTAAC
>CAMPKP010000137.1 GCA_946887295.1 uncultured Gemmatimonadota bacterium
CAGAGCGCCTGCCTTACACGCAGGATGTCGGGGGTTCGAATCCCTCTTCGCCCATTCGCACCCGCGTCGTGAGCGCGGACGTTGTCGGTCCCGCGGGACCGTACCTTTGGGGAGGCTTACGCATGTATCTGTCCCGTCTTGTCACCCTCGTGGCCGTGGGTGGGGCGCTGGCGGCGCCGCTGGCGGCTCAGGGCATCCCTCGCAACGCCCGCACGAGTACCGCGACCCTCGCGCCCCGCTTCATGGTCGCGAACCCGTTCGTCTTCGCTCCGGCCGATTCCGCACCCGCCGTGACGATCGGCAGCGCCATCCGGGAAGAGATGAAGGACGTGGTGGGGCGTGATTTCCAGGTGGTCGAGCAACAGCAGATGAACGACGCGCTGACCCAGTACGGCTATCCCAAGGACGCGATCCTGAGCCCGGCGCTGGCGACCACGCTCGCCAAGAATATCCAGGCCCGCTTCCTGATCGCATCGACCATGTCGAAGGGGAAGGACGCGCGCTACACCGTGACCGCCCGGCTGCTGGGCGTGAACGACGATGCCGGCAACGTGGTCACCCTGGCGCAGAACCCGGGCGAGAGTCCTCAGGCGTTCGGCAAGCGGGTGGCTGAGGCGCTGGAGCCCCTGGTCAAGTCGATGCCGGACGCGAAGTCCTGTGTCGAGCAGCGCACCAGCAAGCCGGACAAGGCCGTCGAAGCGGCCAACAAGGCGATCAAGGCGGCCCCGAATCATGGCCTGGCGCACTACTGTCTCGCGCTCATCGCACAGGACCGGAAGGCGCCTCGCGCCGAGGTGGTGCAGCACCTGCAGGCCTCGGCCAAGGGCGATCCCCTGAGCCTGCCTGTCTGGACCGCGCTGGCCACCCAGTACCAGCAGGCCAACGACACGGCCAACACTCTCGTGGCCTTCAAGCAGATGCTCCGGGTCGCGCCGACCAATCAGAAGCTCCGGGAGGAGCTGTTCAAGTACTTCCTCCAGAGCGGGCATCCCGAGACCGCGCTGGAAGTGGCGGACGAGGGCCTCAAGATCGATCCATACAACGCCGATCTTTACGACCTCAAGAGCAACGCCTGTCTGTTCCTGAGCAACTTCAAGTGCGCGGTGGACGCGCTCGAGACCATGTACGCCACGGATTCCACCAAGGCGGACACCCTCTTCTTCACCAAGATCTCGGCCGCGGCGGCCGAGGGTGAGAAGCCCGACACGGCGAGGCTCCTCAAGTGGTCGCAGATCGGCGTGCGCAAGTATCCCGACAACCCGACCCTGCTGGGGTACCTGAACCGGGCCTATTCGATGACGGGGCAGGTGGACAGCGTCGTGGCGGTCACCAACAAGATCATCGCCAAGGACACCACGGCGATCGTTCCCGCTCTCGAGGCGGCCCAGGCGCTGATCAACGCACCGCCCGCCTCGGGCACGGGGACGGCCCCGGCCACCGGGACCGATACCTCGAAGACCTCGAAGCCGCCGACCGGGTCGGACACGACGGCGGCTGCGAGCACCTCGAGGGCCAAGGAGGCGCTCCCGTTCCTCGAATTCGCGATCAAGTACGGCGACGCCCAGGCGAAGGAAAATGCCGCGGCGCTGCTGTACACCGCCGGCGCCAAGCTGCTCCAGCAGCCGCAGGACCTGCAAGGCGCAGCCGAGCTGCTGCGGCTGGCGGTCCAGTCGGCGAACCCCACCGGCAAAGTGGGCCCGGCCTCCAACTACCTGCTCGGCCTGGCGACCCTCTTCCAGGTGCCCCAGATCGACCCGCCGGCGGTGAAGCAGAAGTCGTGCGACCTCGCCAGGCAGGAGGAGACGCTGCTGACCGAGGCCGAGACCGCTCTGACGGCCGGTCGCACGGTGAACCCGGAGGCGGTGGACAAGAACCTGGGCATCATCAAGCAATACAAGCCGCGGGTGGCCTCGATGCTCAAGGCATACTGTAAGTAGGCAGCCGCCGGCTCAGCCCGGCGATGCTCGCGAAGGACGGCCCTCCTCGCCTCGGCGCAGGAGGGCCGTTCCGCAACAGGGATCCGGCCCTACCAGGGGCCCCCGCCATGCCCTATATTCCGCCCGCGTCTGCTGGGGGCTGTAGCTCAGCTTGGTTAGAGTGCCGCACTGTCACTGCGGAGGTCGCGGGTTCGAGCCCCGTCAGCCCCGCTCCAGTATTCGAGGCTGCACCCCGTCCCGGTGGACGGGGTGTTGTCATTTCAACCGGTCGAGTCCACCATGGCGGAGCCGAGCTCGTCCTACCATGTCCCGGTTCTCCTCGAGCCGGTCGTCGCTGCAGCGGCGGGCGCTCTCCGGGCGGTGGACGCCACGCTCGGTGGCGGGGGCCACGCCGAGGCGCTTCGCGCGGCCGGCCTCGAGGTCCTGGCCATCGACCGGGATCCCGACGCGATCGCATTCGCCAGGAACAGGCTCGGCGAGCGGGGCATCCGGTACGTTCAGGCCGCCTACGATGCCCCGGAAGCGCTGTCCGCCGTGGCCGGGTTCCGGCCCGGGTTCATCCTCCTGGATCTGGGGGTCTCCTCCCGCCAATTGGACCAGACCGACCGGGGATTTACTTTCCGACCCGGCGCTCCACTCGACATGCGGATGGAAGCACAGGGAGCCTCGGCGGCCGATCTGCTGAACCGGGCCGGCGAGGGCGCGCTGGAACGGATATTCGCGGACTACGGAGACGAGCGCCGCGCCCGGCGCCTGGCCCGCGAGATCGTGCGCCGACGGGGGCGGGCCGAGTTCGCGATCAGCGACGATCTGGTGAACGCGATCCGCGCCACGCTCGGTCCCCGCGCCGGCCCATCCGAGTTCGCCCGTCTCTTTCAGGCCGTGCGCATCGCCGTCAACGACGAGCTTGCAGGGCTCTCGCGGGCGCTGCCGGCGTTCCGTGATGCCTTGATGCCGGGGGGTGGGCTGGCCGTAATCACTTATCACTCCGGGGAGGACCGGCTGGTCAAGCTCGCCTTCCGCGAGTGGGCCAGCGCCTGTGTCTGTCCTCCGCACATGCCGGTATGCACTTGCCGAGGCCGGCCCCTCGGCCGGCTGGACCCCCGCAAGCCGATCCTGCCTCCCGACGAGGAGATCGCTTCCAACCCGCGTGCCCGGAGCGCGAAACTGAGGATTTTTCGAGTCGACGATGCGACTTAAGGGACGCCACTGGCTCATGATCTGGCTGGTCGTGTTCGTGTGCGTGCTGCTCGCGATCGCCACTCGGCAGAGCGCCGGCTTCCGGGCCGCGCGGCGCCTGGGCGAGCTCCGGGAGGAGCGGATGGCCCTGGAGGCGCGCCGGGCCGAGCTGGAGAGACAGATCAGGGTGGCCTCGAGCCGCCAGGTGCTGGTCCCTCTCGCCGAGCGGACGCTGGGGCTGCATGAGCCCTCGGATTCCGAGTTCACGCTGCTTCCACTCGCCCCCTTGCCCTCGGACAGGCCCTGATGGCCAAGCCCGCAGCCCGCATCGCCGCCATCCAGTTCGGCTTCGCGATCGGAGTCGTGGCGCTGCTGACGCGTGCCGTCCAGCTCCAGATCGTGGACGGCGAGAAGTGGGCGAAGGAGGCGGAGACCAAGCGGACCGAGCGGCGGGTGCTCGAGGCTCGCCGCGGTGCGCTCTACGATCGCAACGGCGTCCCGCTCGCCATCACCCAGGAGTTCTACCACGTCGGGATCGCCCCGAACGAGCTGGACGATCGGGGCGCCGTATTCCGCCTCATCGTCCGCAGCCTCGGCGTCTCGCCGGCAACGCTCGATCGCGAGTTCCGGTCGGGAAAGCGCTGGATCTACCTGCACGGGCCCTACAACGCGACGCAGGTTCAGCCGCTGCGCGAGACCGGCGGCATTCACCTGGACGGCGCGTTTCAGCGGTTCTATCCCTCGCGCGAGCTCGCGCGGCCCATCATCGGGGGGCTGGCCGCGGATCGGGCCGTCGGTGGAGCGGGCCTCGAGCTGGCACTCGATTCGGTTCTGACCGGGCGGCCGGGCGAGGCGGTGCTGCTGAAGGACCGGGCGGGGCGCCGATACGCCTCTCCGGCGCGGTTGGTGCGCGACCCCGTGCCGGGCAACGACGTCCTGCTCACAATAGACGCGGAGCTCCAGGAGATCGCCGAGCGCGGTCTCGCCGACGCCCTCGAGGAGATGAAGGCCGAAGGGGGCGACGTCGTCTTCCTCGATCCGAAGACCGGCGAGCTGCTGGCCCTCGCGTCGCGGCAAGTCCATCCCGGCGCCGTCCCCCGGGCCTCGACCTTCACCGATCCCTTCGAGCCGGGCTCCACCGCGAAGCTCTTCACAGCCGCCGCGCTGCTTCGGTACCGCCTGGTGGACAGCACCGACGCGGTCTTCGGCGAAGGGGGCTCGTGGCTCATGCCGGTCCGGCGGAGCGGGAACAGGACGCGGCAGATTCGTGACGTCCACGCTCACAGAGGAAACGTCACCCTCGCCGAGGCGATCCGGACGTCGAGCAACATCGCGATGGCCAAGTTCAGCCTGCGGCTCACACCCGAGCAGCAGTACGACGTGCTCCGGGATTTCGGGTTCGGGACGCCGAGCGGCGCCGAATTTCCTTCCGAGTCGAGGGGGATCCTGGCGCGGCCCGACCGCTGGCAACCGATGTACACCCGTGCCAGCATGGCCATGGGATACGAGATCGGCGTGACGCCGGTGCAGCTCGCCGCAGCGTACGGTGCGATCGCCAACGACGGGGTGCTGATGGCGCCCACCCTGGTGCGGGAGATCCGGGATCCCTCGGGCCGGGTCCTCTTCCGCCGGGAGCCGGAGCCGGTGCGCCGGGTGCTCGACTCCCGGATCGCCGGGCGCCTGCGGGAGTACCTCCGGGAAGCCGCCGGGGAGGGCGGCACCGGCGGTGAGGCGCAGCTGGTCAACTACACGGTGCTGGGAAAGACCGGCACGGCCCGGCGCTTCGAGGACGGCCGCTACTCCACCACGAAGTACACCGCGAGCTTCGCCGCGATCTTCCCGGCCGACGACCCCCAGCTGGTGGTGATCGTGAAGATCGACAACCCCAAGGGGAGCTACTATGGCGGAAGCACGGCGGCGCCGGTCACCCGGATGATGCTCCAGCAGTCCCTCGCCTCACGCCGGGTGGCGATCGACCGGGGCCGGCTCGCGCCGCCCGAGATCCTGGCTGCGCCCGCCGCGGCCGCCGGGCAGGGCATGCCGGCCCGGAAACCGGTCGTGGTGGTGAGCTGGCCGTATCAGAAGTCCGACTCGGCCCCCCGGCCGGTCCCGGTTCCCAGCGTGACCGGGCGCTCGGTTCGCGAAGCCGCGCTCGCGCTCCACCGCCGGGGGCTCCGAATGAGTCTCCGCGGGCTCGGACGGGTGGTACGCACGGCGCCGGAGGCCGGGGAGTCGGCACAACCCGGGGCGTCGGTGACGGTATGGGCCGAATGACCCGAGGAAGCTGAGCATGCCCCTCACCTGGCCGGAACTGATCGGCGAGCTTCGCGGCGCCGATCTGCTGATCTCCGCACCGCCCTCGGGGCCGGCGCCAGCCGCCCTGACCGTTGACAGCCGCTCGGTGAGCGGCGGCTCGGTCTACATCGCCGTCCGCGGCTCGGTGGCCGATGGACACCGCTTCGTTCCGGACGCCGTGCGCCGCGGGGCGAGCGCGGTCGTGGTGGAGACGGCCGGCGAATCCGGAGTACCGGAGATCGTGGTCCGAGACGGCCGGCGAGCCGCCCTCGCACTCGGCGCCGCCTGGTACGGCCATCCCGCGCGGCGGCTCACTCTCATCGGGGTCACCGGCACCAACGGGAAGACGACGACGACCGGGATCCTCCGGCACCTGCTCAACGCGCGATCCAGCTCCGGCAGCATCGGCACGCTGGGGGCGTTCGACGGCCACGGCCAGGCCGTGGACTCCACGGCCGGCATGCTCACCACGCCCGGGCCCATCGACCTTCAGGCGACTCTGGCGGCGCTGGCCGAGCGAGGCGTGGACCGGGTCACGATGGAGACCTCGTCGCACAGCCTCGACCAGGGTCGGCTCGACGGGCTCGGCTTCGCCGCGGGGGTGTTCACCAATCTCACCCGCGACCATCTCGACTACCACGGGACGATGGACTCGTACCTGGCGTCCAAGCTCAAGCTCGGCAGCCTGCTCCGCGAGTCGGGCGTGGAGGTGGTCAACCTGGACGACGGCGCGTGGAGCGCGCTGCCCGCGCGCTCGCCACGGGTGACGTTCGGGCTGCACCCGGCGGCGGACGTGCGGGCCACGGAGATCGTCCTGGACGCCACAGGCAGCCGTTTCCGCCTGACGGGGTGCTTCGGCGAGGCCGAGGTCTCGCTCCCGCTCCTCGGCGACTTCAACGTGGCCAACGCGCTCGCCGCGGCGGCATGCGCGCTGGCACTCGGCATCCCGCTCGCCGAGGTGCGCGGAGGGCTGTCTTCCTCCCCCCAGGTGCCCGGCCGGATGGAGCGGCTCACCGAGCGGCCATGTGTCGTGCTCCGTGACTACGCGCATACGCCCGACGCGCTGGAGCGGGCGCTCGCGACGCTGCGGCCGTTGACGGCGGGGCGGCTGGTCGTGGTCTTCGGGTGCGGCGGCGACCGGGACAAGGGAAAGCGCCCCCTCATGGGTCGCATCGCCGCCGAGCTAGCGGACGTGGCGGTGGTGACCTCCGACAACCCGCGAACCGAAGATCCCGAGATCATCATCGACGACATCGAGCAGGGGATGGGGGGCGCGGCCCACCTGCGGATCCCCGATCGTCTCGCCGCCATCCATGCCGCCCTCGAGCAGGCCAGGCCGGGCGACACGCTGCTGCTCGCCGGCAAAGGGCACGAGACCTACCAGGTCCTGGGCACCGAGCGAGTGCCGTTCGACGAGCGTGAGATCGTCACCCGCGCGGTGGGAGGGCCGGTGTGAGCGCCGACACCGGCGACGCGCCGCCCCCGCCGCCCTGGGGCGAGTCCGCGGTGCGGGAGGCGCTCGGCCTGCCGGGCGGCGGCGAAGACAGGATCTTCAGCACCATCTCCACCGATACGAGAGCGATCACTCCCGGTGCGCTGTTCGTGGCGCTCACGGGCGAGCGCTTCGATGGCCACGACTACCTCGCGGCGGCGGCAGCCGCCGGTGCGGTCGCGGCCCTGGTGCGGACCGGCACGCCCCCGGTGCCGGGGCTCACGTCGCTGGAAGTGCCCGACACGCTGCGGGCGTTCGGCGCCCTCGCGCACGCGCGGCGCCTCGGGATCCCCGGTCCGGTCATCGCGATCACGGGAACCAACGGCAAGACGAGCACCAAGGAGATGCTGGCGGCCGCCCTGAGCACCCGCTACGCCACCTATGCCACCCGGGCGAACCTCAACAACCTCGTCGGCGTTCCGCTCACCATTCTCGAGGCGCCGGAAGGCACCGAGGCGCTGGTGGTGGAGGCAGGCGCCAACCTGCCCGGCGAGATCGCCCGATACCGCGAGATCATCGCGCCGCAGGTCGTCGTGGTCACCAACGCCGTCGCCGGCCACCTGGAGGGCTTCGGCTCCCTCGACGGGGTGGTGCAGGAGAAGCTCGCCCTCACGGATGGCGCCGAGCTGGCGGTGGTGGGAACCAGTCCGCCGTCGCTGGCGGCGGGCGCGCGCCGGCGCGCCCGGCGGGTGCGCACCGCCGCGCTGGAGGCGGCGGACCTCGTTCCCCAGCGGGTCGAGCTGGACTCGGAGGCGCGGCCCGTGGTGACGCTGGATGGGATCGGCTTCACTCTGGCGGCCCGCGGGCTCCATCAGGCGGACAACGCGATGCGGGTGTGGGCCGTCGCTCAGGAGCTGGGGCTCGACATGCGCCGGGTGGCGGCCGCCCTCGAGCGGTTCACCCTTCCCGCCGGCCGGGGCGAGCTGCTCCAGGTGGCCGGGCTCACCATTCTGAACGACTGCTACAACGCCAACCCGCAGTCCTTCCGTGCCGCGGTGGCCACCGCCAGGAGCCTGCGCAAAGGGCGCCGGCTGGTGTTCGTCGCCGGAACGATGCGGGAGCTGGGCGCGGATTCGGCGCCGCTGCATGCGGAAGTCGCGCGCGAGCTGGTGGAGCTGGAGCCGGATCTCCTCGCGGCCGTCGGGGATTTCGTTCCCGCCCTGGCGCCCCACCGGGAACACCTCGGCGAGCGCCTCGTCACCGCGGCCGACCCCCTGGCGCTCGCCCCGATCCTGAGCGACCGGCTGCGAGGTGACGAGGTCGTGGTTCTCAAGGCATCCCGCGGTGTGGCGCTCGAACGTATACTTCCCGCGCTCACCGCTCGCGCCAATTCTCACGGCTGAGGACGGATGCTCTACCATTGGCTCGCGCCGCTCGGCCAGACGTACATCGTCTTCAATCTCTTCAACTACATCAGTTTCAGGGCCGCAGGGGCGACGGTGACCGCCCTCCTGCTCGCGTTCGTGGTGGGTCCTCCCGTGATCCGGCGGCTCCGCGCGCGCAAGGTGGGACAGGTGATCCGCGCCGAGGGACCCGCCAGCCACCAGAGCAAGCGGGGCACGCCGACCATGGGCGGTCTCATCATCCTGCTCGCCACCATCGTCCCCACGCTGCTCTGGGCTCCGCTCACCAACCGGTTCGTGGTGGTCGCGATGCTCTCCATCCTCTGGATGGGATGCATCGGATTTCTCGACGACTACCTCAAGATCGTGCAGGGGAAGTCGCGCGGACTGGTCGCCAAGTGGAAGCTGGCGGGGCAGGTGAGCTTCGGGGTGCTGCTGGGCCTGTTCCTGACGTTCAATCCGGTGGTGCCGACCGAGACCATCCCGGCCACGGCCACCACGCTCCCGTTCTTCAAGTACCTGGTCGTCAATTTCTCGCCGCTGGTCTACGTGCTCTTCGTGACCGTGGTGATCACCGGGAGCAGCAACGCGGTCAACCTCACCGACGGGCTCGACGGCCTCGCCACCGGCCTCGCCGGCGTCGCGGCCGCGGCATTCGCTGGGTTCGCGTACCTGTTCGGCCGGACCGACGTGACCACCTATCTCAACCTGTTCTACCTGCCCGGCGCGGGAGAGCTGGCCGTGTTCTGTGCCGCGCTGATGGGTGCGACCATCGGCTTTCTCTGGTTCAACGCCCATCCGGCACAGGTGTTCATGGGCGACACCGGCAGCCTGGCCATCGGCGGGGCCCTCGGCACGGTCGCCATCCTGCTCAAGGCCGAGTTTCTCCTCCTGCTCATCGGCGGAGTGTTCGCCGCGGAGGCGATCTCCGTGCTGATGCAGACGGGCACCTACAAGTGGTACAAGCGTACCCGGGGAAAGGAATACGCCGACGCCCACCGGGTATTCCGCATGGCGCCGCTCCACCATCACTTCGAGAAGCTCGGCTGGGCCGAGACGACGGTCGTGACCCGGTTCTACATCCTCGGCCTGCTCTGCGCGCTGGTGGCGCTCTCCACCCTGAAGGTGCGGTGAGCATGCCGGTCATCCCGCTGTTCGAGAGGTGGCGCGCCAGCGGCCGCGAGGTGTCCGTGGTCGGGCTCGGGAGGAGCGGGGTCGCGGCGACGCTGTTGCTGCGGGACCACGGGATTCCGACGTACGCCTCGGACACCGGAAC
>CAMPKP010000138.1 GCA_946887295.1 uncultured Gemmatimonadota bacterium
GCGACGACCCCGACGCGGAGGCCCGCGGCGCGGTAGGCCAGCACCAGGCGCTCGACCAGGGTGGACTTCCCCGCGCCCGGCGGCCCGGTCACCCCGATGCGACGCGCCTTGCCGAGGGAGCGGTGGACCCCCGCGAGCAACCGCTCGAATCCCGGCCGGCCGTTCTCGACCACCGAGATCGCCCGCGCCAGCGCGGCCGTGTTGCCGGCCGTGAGGTCCGCGAGCAGAAGATCCGGATCCATGGCAGAAAGGTCGCCCCCCGCCGGTGGAGAGGCAAGCGGATCGGACGGCGTCAGGGGGACGTGGGCTGCAATCGCTGGCGCGCCGCTTCCAGCGCCTCGTCCACATCGCCGAACAGGTTCTCCTCGCCGATCTCGTCGAGCAGCCCCGAGCGGCCCAGCGCGACCAGCGGCTGGGAATGCACGTCGCTCAGGAGCACGTGGGTGCCTTCCGCCCGGGTCCGGCCGACCAGGTCCTTGAGCGCGTGCATCGCGGTCGAATCGATCGCGGGCACGTTCCGCATCCGGATGATCAGCACCTTGGGGCGCCGGGAGATCTCGCCCAGGGTCTGCTTGAACTTCTCGGCCGCGCCGAAGAAGAAGGGGCCATTGATCTCGTAGACCTCCACGCCGGGAGGGATCTGGCGCCGGTAGATCGCGCCCTGGTCGTCGCCCTGTCCCCCGCCGCTCTCCTCGAACTCGCGCCGCACGATGGTGATGTTGGTCACCTCCGCCATCCGCTTCATGAAGAGGAACGCCGCCAGGACCATGCCGACGCCGATGCCGACCGTCAGGTCCACGACGAGGGTCAGCAGAAAGGTCGTCAGCATGACCAGGGCGTCGCTCTTGGGCGCATGGAGCTCGTGCACGAACACCCGCCATTCGCTCAGGTGATAGGCGACCACCAGCACGATCGCCGCGAGCACGGCGAGCGGAATGAGCGCGGCCCAGCGGCCGAAGAAGAGGGTGATGAGGAGCAGCGTGAGCGCGTGGATGATGCCCGCCACCGGGGTGCGGCCCCCGCTCTTGATGTTGGTCGCGGTCCGCGCGATCGCGCCCGTGGCCGGCATCCCGCCGAACAGCGGCGAGACGATGTTGGCGACCCCCTGCGCGATCAGCTCCATGTTGGAGCGGTGTCGTCCGCCGATCATGCCGTCCGCCACGACCGCGGAGAGGAGCGACTCGATCGAGCCGAGTGTCGCGATGGCGAGCGCCGGGCCCACGAGGGCCCGCAGCTCGGCGAAGGTGACCGAGGGGAGCACCGGTGACGGCAGCGTGGACGGGATCGCGCCGAAGCGGCTGCCGATCGTCTCCACCGGAAGGTCCAGCAGCTGGACCCCGATCGTCCCCGCCAGGAGTGCGACCAGGGGAGAGGGCACGCGGTGGCTGATCCGCGGCCAGAACGCCAGGATCAGGAGCGTGAAGGCCGTGACACCCGCCGCGTAGGGGTTCACCGTCCCGCCGTATTCCACGTAGGCCTGGAGCCGCTCGATCAGCTCGGCCGGCGGGTTCGGCATCCGAAGCCCCAGCGCGTCGCGGATCTGCTGGATCGCGATCAACCCGCCGATGGCCGCGGTGAAGCCGGTGACGACCGGGAACGGGATGAACTTGATCGCGCCCCCCAGCTTGGCGATCCCCAGCGCCAGGAGAATGAACCCGGCCATCAGCGTGGCGGCGAGCAGGCCGTCCACCCCGTACTGCTGCACGATCCCGTAGACGATCACCACGAACGCGCCGGTGGGGCCGCCGATCTGAACCCGCGAGCCGCCCAGCGCCGAGATCAGGAAGCCGGCGATCACCGCCGTGTAGAGGCCGCGGTCGGGCGTCACGCCGCTCGCGATGGCGAAGGCGATCGCCAGCGGCAGCGCGACTACCCCGACGATCACGCCGGCTACGGCGTCCGCCGCGAACTGCTCGCGGGTGTAGGTCTTGAGGGTGGTGACCAGCTTGGGGACGAGCACGGGAGACGGTCCTCCTTCAGGGCCCCGGCCATTTGCGGCGGAAGCGGAGCGGGTTCTGAAACAGGTGCGCGGGCAGCAGGAAGATGACCAGAAACATCCCGAACGAGAGCAGCAGCCCCGGGATCAGGATCGTGAGCCGGCGGGTGGCGAGGTAGAGCACGCTGGTGATGAGCGCGACCGTGAAGGCGAAGAGCGCCAGCAGCGCGCGCCGGACCTGCTGGGCCAGAAAGCGCTGCAGCTCCAGCGTGTCGCGGGGATGCGACCGGACCCTCAGCTCGTCCCGCTCGACCCGCCGCACCAGGTCGCGCACCGTCCGCACCGCCGCGATCGCCTCCTGGGTCCAGTCGGTGATCCGGGCGCGCGGGTCCTGCTCCAGGACACCCTGGATCAGCCGGGTGGCCGACCGCGCCACCACCGGGCGGGCTACCGCGAGCGCGTTGAAGTCGGGATCGTAGCGGAGCCCGATGCCTTCCACCAGCACCGCCGCCCGTCCGAAGTAGACCAGGTTCGACGGGAGCACGAGCGGCCACTCGTAGAAGGTCTGGAGCACCTGCTCGACCAGCTGCTGGATCTGCCGCGAGGACACGTCCTCGCGGATCGTGATCGCCATGAGGCTGCGCGCGGCGTCGCGCACGGTGCCCCGATCCACGTCCGGATCCAGGATCCCCAGCTCGTAGAACGCGTTGATGAGGCCGTCCACGTCCTGCCGCGCGGCGGCGAGCACGGCCTCCACCAGCCGGCGCCGGGTCTCCCGCTCCACCTGGAGCACCATGCCGAAGTCGAGGAGCACCAGCCTGCCTTCCGCATCTACGAGCAGGTTCCCGGCATGCGGATCCGCGTGGAAGACCCCGTCCTCCAGCATCATCTTGATGTACATCTCCGCCAGCGTCGCCATGAGCGTGTCGAGCCGCAGCTCCCCCGATTCGAGCCGGGGGCGGAGCCGGTCGATCCGGGTGCCCTCCACGTACTCCAGCACCAGCACCCGCCGCCTCACGAGATCGCCCACCACCTCGGGGATGACCACCCGGGGGTCGGCGGCGAAGTTCCGCTTCAGCGTTGCGGCGTTGCGCGCCTCCTCGCGGAAGTCGAGCTCGTCGGAGATCCGCTTGGAGAACTCGCTCACGATCGCCGTGATCGCCCGGACCTGGTGGCCGGGAAAGAGCAGGTTGAGGACGAAGAGGATCCGGAAGGAGACGTCGAGGTCCCGCCGCACCACGTCCTCGACTCCCGGCCTCAGCACCTTGACCACGACCTCGCGCCCCCGGAGGGAGGCGCGGTGGACCTGGCCCAGCGAGGCGGCGGCGAGCGGTTCGGAGTCGAACCGCTCGAACACCCGGTCGGCCTCCTCGCCCAGCTCGGCGCGAATCACGGCCTCGGCGGCCCCCGGCGGCAGGGCTGGCACCTGATCGGTCAGCGTGCCGATGGCCGAGAGGTAGGGCTCGGGCAGGATGTCGGCGCGGGCGGCGAAGACCTGGGCGAGCTTGATGAAGGCGGGCCCCAGGTCGGCCACCGTCCGGGTGAGCCTGGCGGCGCGCCGGCGATGGCGCTCCTCGCTCCGCGGCCGGGGGCGGCCGAAGACGATGAAGCGCCGGCGATCCCAGAGAAAGGCGAGCAGGAACGGGAACAGCCGAGTGAAGACGACGAGGGCGCGCATTCAGCGCGATGTCACAGCAGCAGCCACCCAGCCAGGCCGAGCAGCAGCACGAAGCCGCAGACGTCGGTGAAGGTAGTGACGAAGATCGAGGAGGCGACCGCCGGGTCCACGCCGAACCGCTCCAGAATGATCGGAATGAAGGCCCCGGCGAATCCGGCGACCAGCAGGTTCCCCGCCATCGCCAGGAACACGACGATGCCCAGCATGCCCCCCTCGCCCATGACCACGGCGGACAGCCCCACGACCGCGCCGATCGCCAGGCCGTTGGTGATGCCGACCAGCACTTCCTTCCCCACGACGCGGAGAAAGAGATGGCTGGGGATGAGCCCGAGCGCGAGGCGGCGCACCGTCACCGCCAGGGCCTGGGTGCCCGCGTTTCCTCCCATGCCCGCGATCACCGGCATCCAGACCGTGAGCGCCAGGGTCCCCGCGATGGTCTCGCGGAACAGGTAGACCACGCCGCCGGCGAGCGATGCGGTCACCAGGTTGAGGTACAGCCAGGGGAGCCGGCTGCGCACCGATTCCTTCCAGCCGCCGCCCAGCTCCTCGTCCGGCGAGACACCGCCGAACTTGAGCAGGTCCTCCGTAGTCTCCGCCTCGACCACGTCGATCACGTCGTCGAACGTCACCCGGCCGAGCAGCCGTCCGGAGTCGTCCACCACGGCGACGCTCGGCAGGTTGTACCTCGCCATGAGGCGGGCGACCTCCTCCTGGTCGAGGTCGGGCTTCACCGCGATGTCGGCGTCCTCCATGAACTCGCGGATCGGGCGCTCCGGGCGGCTCACCACCAGGCTCTTGAACGGCAGGATGCCGACCAGCCGTCGCTGGCCGTCCACCACGAAGACCTGGTAGAAGTCCTCCACCTCCTCCGCCTGCCGGCGGATGTCCTCCAGCGCCTCCGCCGCGGTCGCCGTGTCGCGCACCGTGACGAGGTGGGTGGTCATCCGCCCGCCCGCCGTCTCCTCGTCGTACCGGAGCAGCCGCTCCACCTCGGCGCGGTCCTCGACCTCCTGGAGGATCCGCTCCTGCGTGTCGGGCTCCATCTCGCGGAGCAGGCCGGCCGCGTCGTCGTCCTCCAGCTCCTCCACGATCTCCGCCGCGCGCGTCGGGCTCAGCGCCGCGAGGGTGTCCTCGGCGTGCGCGTCCTCGGGGAGCTCGGCCAGCGCCTGGCTCGACAGCTCCGGCGGGAGGGCCTGCACCACGGCGACCCGCTCGTCCTCGTCGAGCGCGGCGAGGACGTCGGCCAGGTCCGCGGGCTCGAAGTCGTGCGCCCGACGGACGAACACCGGGATCTCGCCGTTGCGGACGAGATCCACCATCCATTCGACCCGGTCGGGGGATGCGCTCATGCGGGGCCCGAAGGCAGGGGGAGCGCGGGGACGCCGCCCGCGCGGATGATCAGCCGCTCGATCCGGGTCGGCGACGCCTCGATGATGTCGAGCTCGAGTCCGCGGACCAGGAATCGCTCGCCCGGGTTGGGAATCCGGCCGGCCCACTCCACGATCAGTCCCGCCACCGTGCTGGACTGCCCCGGCGGCAGCGCGACGCCGAACCGCTCCTCGATCGCTTCCGGCGACACGTTGCCGTCGGTCTCGAAGACGACCGGGCCGCCGGCGGGCTCGGGCCGCACCTCCTCGTCGTGCTCGTCGAAGATCTCGCCCACCAGCTCCTCGAGGAGGTCTTCCAGCGTGGCGATGCCGAGCGTGCCCCCGAACTCGTCCAGCACCACCGCGAGGTGACGCCGCTCCCGCTGCATGTCGAGGAGCAGGTCGCCGCAGGTCCGGCTGGCGGGCGTCACCGCCACCGGCCGCACCGGCAAGGGATCGCCGGGGCGGAGCTTGAACAGATCGAACGCGTGCAGCATCCCCACGATCTCGTCCAGCGTCCCGCGATAGACCGGGATGCGGCTGTACCCGCTCTGGGCGAATACCTGGCGGATGTCCTCCAGGTCCGCCTCCTCGTCCACCGCCACGAGATCGGTCCGGGGGGTCATCACCTCCCGGACCGGCCGGACGCTGAACGCCATGACCCCGCCGACCATCACCATCTCGTCGTCGGCGCGGAGCCCGACGGCCGCGCCCTCCCGCCAGATGGCGCGGAAATCGGTCGGCCGCTTGGCCGTGCGGGCGGGAAGCACCAGCCCGAGCACCCGGCTCCAGGGCCGCAGGAACGGCATCACCCGGTCCGCGACGCCCTGCGCCCTCGGCAGGGTGAGCCAGCGAGGCACCAGGTACGCGGCGAGGAGCACGAGCGGAACACCCACCAGCGCGAGGAGAACCACCAGCAGCCGCCGGCCCGAGCCGGCCAGCAGCGCGGGGAGCGCCGCGCCGACGATCAGCACGCCGAGCGAGGTGGTCGCCGACGCGGCGGTGAGGTGGGCGTCCACCTCGGCGAGCCACGAGAGGGAGGGCGTCGCGCCGCGGAGCCGGCGACCCACGGCTCGCGTCAGCTCGGCCCGGCTCACCGTGATGAGCGCGGCGCCGGCGGTCGCCCCGAAGGCGGCGATCAGGAGTCCGGTCGCGACCACCAGCCAGATCATTGGGAGCGCTCCGGCGCCCCGACCGGCGCCATCTCGACGATGCGCCGCACGCCCACCCGCCGGACCCGGCGGCGCACCACCTGATCCACGCTCAGCCGGTAGCCCTGGAGATCGATGCTCTCGCCGGTCCGGGGCACCCGGCCGAACTCCGCCAGCACCAGTCCGCCGACGGTGCTCACGTCCTCGCGCGCGAAGCTGTGGCCCAGCACGCTCTCCAGCTCGGACAGCGCGACACCGCCCTCGACCCGCAGGTGGTCGGCCCCCACCACCTGGATCGGCTGCACCTCGTCGGTGTCGTACTCGTCCTGGATCTCGCCGACGATCTGCTCCAGAATGTCCTCCAGGGTGACGATGCCCGCCGTGCCGCCGAACTCGTCCACCACCACGGCGAGATGGCTCGGCCCGCGCTGGAAGTCCCGCAGCTGCCGGTCGAGAGTCTTGCCCTCGGGCACGAAGGCGGCGGGACGGGTGAGCGCGCTCCAGGGCGCCCCCTCGTCGGTGCGGGCGAGAATGTCCTTGGCGTAGATGACGCCCGCGACCGCATCGGGATGGCCGTCGTACACCAGGAGTCTGGCGTGCTCCGACCTCCGGAGGATGGTGCTGACCTCCTCGCGGCTTGCGGAGGAGTCCACGGCCACGATGTCGATTCGCGGCGTCATGACTTCGGCGACCGTGGTGCCCGCCAGCGAGAACACGCCCAGCAGCATGTCGCGCTCCGCGGGGCCGGCGTTGCGGGCCGCGCTGGTGGGGATCCGGTTTCGCGCTCTGGCGTCGGCCCATCCGGCCAGACGGAGGAACGGGCGGAGCGGCGCGAGCGTGGCCGCGGCGCCGCGGCGGGCGGGACCGGCGAGCTCCGGTGCGACGGCGGCGACCAGCCTCGGGAGCAGATCGCCCACGATCCAGACCAGTCCGATGGCCGGCACCAGGCGGATGAGGCCGCCCACGGGCGAGCGGGCCCACCAGGCGACCGCCGCACCGGCCGCCGCGCCGGCCAGCACCAGGAGCGCCAGATGGGCGACGTGCAGGTGCCGGGAGAGCGAGCCGCCTTCCACTACCTCGGGGGAGTCGCCCCCGAGCGCGCGGGGGAGGTCCGCATCCGACTCCGCGGCCAGCGCGAGCCAGGCGGCCCAGAGGGTGAGCGCGGCGGCAACGAGCGGCGCGAGGAAGAGCTGGAGGAAAGCGATCACGCCAGCTCCCCGACGTACCGCTCCTGGCGGCGCCACATCGCCGAGCGCGTGCGCGCCGGGCCCTCCGGATGGGTGCGCCCAAGCGCGTGGAGCGTCCCGTGGATCACCAGACGGATCAGCTCCTCCCGCAGCGGCACCCCGCGCGCCTTCGCCTCGCGGGTCGCGACCCAGGGACAGATGTACACGTCGCCCACCGTCCGGCCGGTCCCGTCGCTCATGGCGAACGCGAGCACGTCGGTCGGCACGTCACGGCCCTTGTGGGTGGCGTTCATGCGCCGCATGGCGTCGCGGCCGAGGAAGGTGACCGACACGAGCGCCGGCCGGCGCTCGCCCGCGAGCACCCCCTCGACCACCCGTCGGACCACGACGGGCGACAGCGGAAGGCGGCGGCCGCCGACCACCACCTCACGCACGCTCGGCGGTCTCGAGCTCCGGCGGCGCGCCGGTGGCACGGGGGTACCCGATGCGCTTGTGGTAGGTCCCGGACATGACGCGGGCGAACTCGCGCTTGATCCGGTCGATGTCGACCAGGCTGAGGGGCGCCTCGTCGAGCTGGCCCGAGGCCAGTTTCTGGGCCACCAGCTGCTCGATGGACTCCCGGACCCGCTCGGGGCTGCGGTCGTCGAGCACCCGCACGACGGCCTCGGCGGAATCCGCCAGCATGGCGACCGCGGTCTCGGCGGACTGCGGCCGCGGACCGGGATACCGGAATTCGGCGGGGTTGACCCGGCCGTCCGGCGCGTGCAGTCGCGCGCGGCTCAGAAAATAGGTGATCTCCGTGGTCCCATGATGTTCAGGGATAAAAGCTTTCACTACGTCAGGAAGCCCGGCGTTCTCCGCCAGCGCGATGCCGTCCAGGACGTGGTTGCGAATGATGCGGGCCGACTCGACGGGACTCATCTCGTCGTGCGGGTTGGGACCGCCGCCCTGGTTCTCCATGAAGAAGCGCGGGTTGGCAAGCTTGCCCACGTCGTGGTAGTAGCAGCCTACCCGGGCCAGCAGTCCGTTCGCCCCGATGATGTTGCACGCCGACTCGCAGAGACTGGCCATGGCCAGGCTGTGCGCCCAGGTGCCCGGGGCCTCCAGCGCCAGTCGGCGCAGTAGCGGCCGGCCGAGGTCGGAGAGCTCCAGCAGCGTGAGGTCGGTGGTGATCCGGGTGATGGACTCGGCGATCGGCGTCACGATCATGGCGAGCGAGGCGCTCGCCGGAGCCAGGAGCACGCCGAGGAAGGCGCTGGCGCCGATCATGAGGGGGCTCCACCCCTGGATGAGCCCTATCGTGACCGACGCGAGCACCGACGCCGCCGCCATGACGCCGATCGTGAGGTAGAGATGCCGGCGGCGGCGCACCACCCGGATGCCCACCGCGCCGGCCACGCCGCTCACCAGCCCGAAGAACAGGATCGAGCTTCCCCGGAGCGACCACTGTCCGTCGAGCAGGATGGCCAGGATCAGCGCCACCACCATGCCGATCCGTCCGTTGTACAGCAGCGTCACCACGATCGCCGCGAAGGGAATCGGCACCAGCTCGGGCCGGCCGGGGAACGCGCGGTTGAGCCCGGCCGTGAGCAGCAGCACCAGCGAGAAGAGCGCGCCGAAGAAGACGACCTCGCGAAGCCTGCCGTACGTCTGGGGGCGGTAGAAGAGGAGCAGGAGCCAGAACGCCGCCAGCACCACGCCGTTGTAGAGCAGCGCCCCGGCGCCGCCCCGGAGGTAGGGATGTCCGCTGCCCCGTCTCGCGATCTCGGCCTGCAGGGCCTTCAGCTTGGCGCGTCCCACCTCGGTGACCGGCTGCCCCGCCGTCATGATGCGCTCGCCGGCGCTGACGTAATACTTCACCGAATCCACGCTGGCGCGAAGCTGCTCCCGGCGGGACGAGGTGAGCGCGAGATCGGGAACGACGGTGGGGTGGTAGAACGCGCTGATCAGCCGCCGCACCACGCGCTGTCCGGCAGGGGACTCGATCGCGCTCGCCGCGGCTTCCGCGCGCTCCATCAGGTCGGCGAAGGAGAGGATCGAGTCTCGCGCCACCACCTTCTCGATTTCTCCCCGCCGGAGGCTCACCTGACGGCTGGGCTCGGCCCGGAGCACGCCGGCGTCCGCGACCCCCCGCGAGAGCGTCTCCCCGAGGAAGTGGGTGACGGCGCCCTGCACTCGCCGGCGCTGAGACTCGACC
>CAMPKP010000139.1 GCA_946887295.1 uncultured Gemmatimonadota bacterium
CCGAGGAGCTGAACGCCTCGACCGAGGAGATCTCGTCCTCCGCGGGCCATCTGGCGGACGCGGCGGCGAGGCTGACCGGTGCGGTCGGGGGATTCCGGCTGGAGAAGGCGACCGCGGGGGAAGGAGGGTCGGTGAACGGCAGACACTAGTCCCACCCCGCTTCCCGCTACCCCGTTTCCCTGTACCTTCTTGCATGCTCTCCCTCCTGCTCGACGCCGACCTCTACGACCCCTCGCCCCGGGGCCGCGCGAACCTGCTCGTGGCGGGTGAAACGATCGTCTGGATCGGCGCCGATGTGCCCAAGCTCGGGCGTGAGGTCGAGGTCAGCGAGCACGACCTCGGCGGGCGCCGGGTCATACCGGGGCTGATCGACTGCCACGTGCATCTCACCGGCGGCGGCGGCGAGTCGGGGCCGGAGACGCGGGTGCCGCCGCTCGCCCTGAGCCGGATGACGGGCGGCGGCGTGACCACCGCCGTCGGCGTCCTCGGCACCGACGACGCCATTCGCACCCCCGCCGAGCTGGTGACCGTGGCGCGCGGGCTCAATGCGCAGGGGCTCACCGCCTACTGTCTCACCGGCGGCTACCACGTGCCGCCCGCCACCGTCACAGGCGATGTCCGCCGCGACCTGGTGCTCATCGATCTGGTGCTCGGCGTGGGCGAGCTGGCCATCAGCGACCATCGCTCGAGCCAGCCAAGCCTGGACGAGCTCCTGCGGGTGGCGGCCGACGCGCACGTGGGCGGCCTGATGAGCGACAAGGCCGGGATCCTCCACCTGCACGTGGGCGACGGCGAGCGAGGCCTGCAGCCGGTCCGCGATGCGCTGGACCGGAGCGAGCTGCCCCCCGCGGTGTTCAACCCCACCCACGTGAACCGGCGAAAGGCCCTCTTCGAGGAGGCGCTGGCGCTCGCCGAGCGGGGCTGCACCGTGGACGTCACCGCGTTCCCGGTGACCGAGGGCGAGGATGCCTGGGATGCGGGCGACGCCCTGGCGCGCTATCTGGACGCGGGCCTGCCCCCGGAGCGGATCACCGTGAGCTCGGACGGCGGCGGCTGCCTGCCGACCTTCGACCTGGATGGACGGGTGGTGGACATGGACGTGGGAGAGCCGGGCGCCCTCATCGAGACGCTGGGCCGCCTGCTCGCGGCCGGCCAGCCGCTGGAGCGGGTGCTGCCGGCGTTCACCGGCAACGCGGCGCGCCTGCTGCGGCTGCGCCGGAAGGGGTGCCTCGCCGCGGGGGCCGACGCCGATCTCGTCGTGCTCGACGGGGCCGGCGGAGTGGCGGACGTCATGGCCCGGGGCCGGTGGCACGTGCGCGGCGGGCGGCCTGTAGTCCGCGGCGTCTTCGAGCGGACCGAGGCCGGCTGACATGGCGACGAGAGGATTCATCGTGCCGGTGGGAGGAGCCGAGGAGAAGATCGGCGACGTGGCGATCCTGCGCCGGTTCGCCGCGCTGTGCGGCGGCGCGAAGTGCCGGATCGCCATCATCCCGACCGCGTCCGAGCTGGCCGAGACCGGGGCGCGCTACGAGGAGCTGTTCCACTCGCTGGGGATCGGGGTGGCGCGCTCGCTGCCGATCGCGAGTCGCGCCGACTGCGAGCGCCGGGAGTGGCTCGACGTGCTGCACGAGGTGGAGGGCGTCTTCCTCACCGGCGGGAACCAGCTCCGGCTCAGCACCATGATCGGCGGCACCCGGGTCGCCAAGGCCATCCGGGAGCGGAACCAGGAGGGGATGCACGTGGCCGGCACTTCGGCGGGCGCGGCGTTCCTCTGCGAGCACATGATCGCCTTCGGCCGCGAGGGCGCATCGCCCCGGGCCAAGATCGTCACGCTCGCGCCGGGGCTCGGGCTCACCAACCGGATCATCATCGACCAGCACTTCCGCCAGCGCGACCGGCTGGGCCGCCTGCTCTCCGCCCTGGCCTACAATCCGTTCGCCATCGGCATCGGGCTCGACGAGAACACCGCCGCGTTCATCGGCCCGGACGAGACGCTGGAAGTGGTGGGCGGCGGCGCGCTCACCATCGTGGACCCCTCGGGGCTGGAGTTCTCCTCCATGGCCCGGGTGCGGAAGAACGACCCGGTGTGCCTGATCGGCCTCCGGCTGCACATCCTCAATCAGGGCTGCACCTTCAACCTGCACACCCGAGTGGCGACTCCGGCGCCGGAGATCGCGCAGCGGGCATAGCGAAGCCGCCCTCGCCCGGCTCGGGACGAGGCACACCACCAGGAGCAGGAGCATGCGCATTCTCGACCAGGCGGTCTACGTCGGCCCGAGCCTGTACGCCCACTTTCCGGTCATCCGGCTCGACGTGGACCTCGGCGAGCTGGAGGCGTGGCCCTCCGCCCGGCTGGGCAAGGAGTTCACCGACGGGCTGATCGAGGCGCTGCCGGGGCTGCGCGACCACGGGTGCTCCTACGGCAAGCCGGGCGGCTTCGTGCGCCGGCTCACCGAGGACGAGGGCACCTGGATGGGCCACATCCTGGAGCACGTCGCGATCGAGCTCCAGAACGTGGCCGGCGAGCCGGTCACCTTCGGCAAGACCCGCTCGTACGGCGCCTCGGGGCAGTACCACGTGATCTATCAGTACGAGCAGGAGGATGTCGGACTCGAGTCGGGCCGCCTGGGGCTCATGCTGCTGCACTCGCTGCTGCCGCAGGCGCTGCGCCCCGAGGGCTCGGTGCCCGAGGGCTTCGACTTCGCGGTGGAGCGCGACGAGTTCATCCGCTTCTCCCAGCGGCGGGCACTCGGTCCGAGCACCGTGTCGCTGGTCCGCGCCGCCGAAGAGCGGAAGATCCCCTGGATCCGGCTCAACGAGCAGAGCCTGATCCAGTTCGGGCACGGCCGCTTCCAGCAGCGGATCCAGGCGACCGTCACCGGCCGCACGTCGCACATCGCGGTCGAGCTGGCCTCCGACAAGGAGGAGACCAACCGCATCCTCGGCAACCTGGGGCTTCCGGTGCCGAAGCAGCGGCTGGTGCAGGGAGTGGAGGACGCGGTCGAGGCCGCCGAGCGGATCGGCTACCCGGTCGTGGTGAAGCCGTACAACGCCAACCACGGGCGCGGAATCACCATCCACGTCGGGACCGCGGACGAGGTGCGCGACGCGTTCCAGGTCGCGCGCGAGCACAGCCGCAGCGTCATCATCGAGAGCTTCATCACCGGCGACGACCACCGGATGCTGGTGATCGGCGGCGAGCTGATCGCCGTCTCCCGGCGGGTGCCGGGCCACGTGGTGGGCGACGGGATCCGCACGATCGCGGAGCTGGTGGACGAGGTGAACAGCGATCCCCGCCGCGGCATCGGCCACGAGAAGGTGCTCACCCGGCTGGCGTTCGACCACCAGGCGCTCACCATGCTGGAGCGGAAGGGGTACACCCCCGAGAGCGTGCCCGAGTCGGGGGAGCAGGTGTTCCTCCGCTCGACCGGGAATCTCTCCACCGGCGGCACCGCCACCGACGTGACCGACGTGGTCCATCCCGACAACGTCGAGATGGCGACGCGGGCGGTGAAGGCGATCGGGCTCGACGTCGGGGGCGTGGACTTCCTCACCACCGACATTACCCAGTCCTACAAGGAAGTGGGCGGCGCGATCTGCGAGATCAACGCGGCTCCCGGGTTCCGGATGCACATGGCGCCGAGCGAGGGCCGGGCGCGCGACGTGGCCGGGCCGGTGATGGACATGCTGTTTCCGCCCGGCACGCCGAGCCGCATCCCGATCGCCGCGGTGACCGGCACCAACGGGAAGACCACGACCGCGCGGATACTGGCGCACATCCAGAAGCTGGCGGGCCACCACGTCGGGCTCACCAGCACCGACGGGGTGTACATCGACGGGCAGCGCACCGTCGCGGGCGACATGACCGGTCCGGTCGCGACCCGGATGGTGCTGAGCGATCCCTCGGTGGACGTGGCGGTGCTGGAGGTGGCGCGCGGGGGGCTGCTCCGCGCGGGGATGGGAGTGCGGCACTGCGACGTGGGGGCGGTGCTCAACGTGAAGTCCGACCACCTCGGCCTCCGCGGCATCGGCACGCTGGAGCAGCTGGCCCAGGTGAAGCGCATCGTGGTGGAGGTGGCGCGGAACACCGCCATCCTCAACGCCGACGACCCGCTCTGCCTCGCGATGGCGGACTACACCCAGGCGGAGCACCTCTGCTACGTCACCATGGACCCCACCCACGAGCTGGTGGGCGAGCACATCAAGGCGGGCGGCCGCGGCGTGGTGCTGGAGTCGGGGATCAAGGGCCAGATGATCACCATCTACGACCGCGGGGCGCACATCCCGCTGCTCTGGACCCACCTGATCCCGGCCACCCTCGAGGGCCGGGCGATGCACAACGTGCAGAACGCGATGTTCGCCGCCGCGATGGCGTTCAGCATGGGGCTCAAGCTGGAGGACATCCGCCACGGGCTCCGCACCTTCGACACCACGTTCTTCCAGGCGCCGGGCCGGATGAACATCTACGACGAGCACCCGTTCAAGGTGATCCTCGACTACGGCCACAACGCGGCGGCGGTCGAGGCGATGACCGACCTGGTGGAGCGGCTGGACGTGAGCGGCCGGCGGATCTGCGTGATCGCCGCCCCGGGCGACCGCCGGGACGAGGACATCAGGGACATCGGGCGCATCGTCGCGGGCCGCTTCGACCGCTACATCTGCCGGCGCGACGACGGCCTGCGCGGCCGCAAGCCGGACGAGGTGCCCAACCTGCTGCGCGACGCGCTGCTGAGCCACGGAACCCCGGCGGACCGGATCGCGGTGATCCCCGACGAGCAGATGGCGGTGGACGCGGCGCTGCGCGAGGCGCAGGCGGGCGATCTGGTGCTCATCTTCGCCGACGCGATCACCCGGAGCTGGAAGCAGGTGATCCAATTCCGGCCCGACGCGGCCGCCCGCCCCGCCGAGCGGCCCCGGATCTCGCGCCCGGAGATGGTGCCGGCCATGGCGGAGCCCGCGATCGAGCTGGAGGACCGGCGCCGCGAGTTCGTACGGGACGTGCGGGGCGTGCGCCTGCCCCGCGAGGCGGACGACTAGCCGCTGGTCCTGGAGCGCACCCGGTGCAGGACGGCGCCGACGTTCTCCGCCAGCACCACGACCAGGTCGCCGTCCTGCATCATGCCGAGCGCTCGCGCCATGGCGTCGGGCTCGGCGAAGTGGGTCTCGATCCGCTCCCTCGGGAGCCCGCCCTCGATCAGTCCCTGCTCGAGAAGCCCGGCCACCTCGCCCGCGGGCCGGCCGCGGCGATCGCCGTCCTCCTTGAGGACGACATGGTCCAGCCGGGCGCAGAGCCGGCCGATCGCCCGTACGTCCTCGTCGCGGCGGTCCCCTGGAGCAGCGAGCACCCCGATGCGGCGCCGAGCCTCGAGGCCCTCCACGACCTCCATCAGGCCTTCGACCGCGTGGGGATTGTGCGCGTAGTCCACCAGCACCGACCCGCCGCGGACCCGGAAGAGATTGAGGCGGCCCGGCGTGAGCGCGGGTGAGGGGAAGAACGACAGCAGCCCCGCGCGGATGTCCTCGTAGCGCATGCCCTGCACGAACGTGGCGGCGATCGCCGCGAGCACGTTGCCGTACTGGAACCGGGCCAGCCCCTCGACCGTGAGCGGCACCTCGCCTACCGTGGCGATCGGGATGGAGAGCCGGCCCCGCCGGACCACGAACTCGCCCCCGGCGATGCAGGCGGCCGTGCCTCCCGTCTCCAGGTGCGCCTCCACCAGCGGGTTGCCGCCATCGGGCACGGTGGTGAAGAGCACCACGTCGCCCCTGGTCCGCTCGGCCATGGCGGCGACCAGCGGGTCGTCCGCGTTGAGCACCGCGTAGCCTCTTCGCTTCACCACCGCGGGGATCACCGCCTTCACGTCGGCGAGCTGCTCCAGCGTGTGGATGCCGTAGAGGCCGAGGTGGTCGGCCGCCACGTTCAGCACGATGCCGACGTCGCACTCGTCGAAGCCGAGCCCGGCGCGAAGGATGCCGCCGCGCGCCGTCTCCAGCACCGCGACCTCGACCGCGGGGTTGGAGAGCAGGACGTTGGCCGCGAAGGGCCCGGTCATGTCGCCCCGCACCACCAGCCGGTTCTGGAGGTACACGCCGTCGGTAGTGGTGAAGCCGACGGTTTTCCCGGTGGCCCGGAAGAGGTGAGCGATGAGGCGGGTGGTGGTGGTCTTGCCGTTGGTGCCGGTCACCGCGATGACCGGAATCGTGGCCGGCGAGCCCGCGGGAAACAGCATGTCGAGAATCGCCGCGGCGACGCGGCGCGGACGGCCCGACGCCGGATGCTCGTGCATCCGGATGCCGGGTGCGGCGTTGATCTCGATGATGACGGCGCCATTCTCCCCGAAGGGCACGGAGATGTCGGGGGTGAGCACGTCGAGTCCGGCGATGTCGAGGCCGATCACGCCGGCCGCCATCTCGCAGGCCGTCACGTTGTCGGGATGGATCTCGTCGGTCCGGTCGATCGAGCTGCCGCCGGTCGAGAGGTTGGCGGTGGCTCGGAGGGAGACCCGCTCGCCCGGCGCGGGAACGGTGTCGAAGGTGAAGCCCCGGCCGCCGAGGAACTCCTCGGTGGCCTGGTCCAGCGGAAGCGCGGTGAGATGGTTGGCGTGCCCGGGACCGCGGCGCGGGTCGCGATTCACCGTCTCGGCGAGCCGACGGATCGAGCTGACGCCGTCGCCGACCACGTGGGCCGCGATCCGCTCGGCCACGGCGACGACCTTGCCGTTCACCACCAGCACGCGATGGTCGCGGCCCTCCGCGTAGCGCTCGACGACCATCGCGCCATACCGCTCGGCGGTCCGAGCCCAGGCGTCGCGGAGGGCCGGCTCCGAGGCGAGCCGGGCCCAGATGCCGCGTCCCTGGTTTCCCTCCAGCGGCTTCAGCACGACGGGGAACCCGATCTCGCCGGCGATCTCCAGCGCCTGGTCCAGGGTCCGCGCCACCGCGCCCACCGGCACGGCGAGGCCGATGTTCTGGAGCGCGCGCTTGGTGAGATCCTTGTCCTGCGCGATGTCGGCCGCGATGACGCTGGTGGAGTCGGTCGCGGCCGCGCGCACCCGGCGAAGGTTGCGGCCGAGGCCGAGCTGCACGAGCGATCCGGTGTTGAGCCGGCGGACCGGGATGTCGCGGCGCCGGGCCTCCTCCACGATCACGGCGGTCGAGGGGCCCAGCCGCGTGGCCTCCCGCAGATCGGTGAGCTCGGCGGCCATGGCGGCGATGTCCGGGGTCCGGTCCTCGAGGCAGGCACGCATCAGATCTACGGCGAGCGTGGTGGCCCGGAGACCGACCTCCTCCTCCTCGTACTCCAGGATGACCCACCAGCTCTCCGCGCTGCCCGACGGCACCACGCGGCCGAAGCTCACATCCGACCCGGCGAGCGACTGCAGCTCCAGCGCGACGTGCTCCAGCGTGTGGGCCCAGCCGGTCCCCTCCTCCAGCCGCTCGAGGAACCCGCACTCCCGCTCCCGGGTGCAGCCGTGGCTCCGGAGCGTGGGCATGGCAGCCGCCAGGCGTCCGGCGAAACCGGACACGTCGGCGGAGGTGAGCGCCGCGAGCGAGCCCAGCGCGAGGTCGCACGCGATGACCGGTGCGAGGCGCCAGTAGTTGGGGCCGCGCAGCGCGCGCAGCCGCGTAATCCGGAGATCGGCGGGGTCGAAGTCGGGCATCGGCACCCACGTTCGACTCGCGCGCAGGGGGCGTCGGTGACACAACGCACACGAGGCGATAGGTTTACGGCCCATATGGAACTGCTCGACTCGCGCCGTCTGACCGGGGGCGGGCTGGTGCTCGACCGGCCGGGCGCGGTCATGGACGTCCGGGTGAGCGACGGCGACGTCGAAGCGCTGATCGCCGCCTGGCGGGCGGCGGCCACGCGGATGCTTTCCGAGGTCGGCTGGAAGGGGGAGCGGGTGGTCGCGCGCCGCTACGCCGGGGGGGCGAGCCTCGCCATCTCCGCCCCGCCCGACTCCCTGTACTCCGCCGCCGATCTCAACGAGTGGGCCTGGTGCGCCGCCGAGGCGGCGATGCGGCGGCTGCCCGAGCCGGAGCTCGGCCCCGCGGCGGAGCGGCTGCGCGAGGCGATCGCCGCGGAGCGGAATCCGGCGCTGCTCGCGATCCGGAGCGCCGCGCGCTCCCGCGGGCTCACGTTCCTGAGCGGTGAAGGGATCGTGTCGGTCGGAGCCGGGACGGGGGTGCTGACCTGGCCCGAGCGAGATCTGCCCTCGCCGGAGGCAATCGAGTGGTCGCGCGCCCACGATATCCCCGTCGCCCTGGTCACCGGATCCAACGGAAAGACGACCGTCGTGCGCCTGCTGGCGGCGATGGCGGCCGCCGCCGGACGGGTGACCGGGGTGACGTCCACCGACGGGGTGCTGGTCCGGGGCGAGCCGGTGGCCGACGGCGACTACTCGGGCCCCGAGGGCGCGAGGCTGGTCCTCCGGCGCGCGGAAGTCGATACGGCGATTCTGGAGACCGCGCGAGGAGGGCTGCTGCGCCGAGGGCTCGCGGTCGAGCGCGCGGACGTCGCGGTCGTCACCAATGTGGCCGCGGATCACCTGGGGGAGTTCGGGGTGCAGGACCTGCGGCAGCTGGCGGAGACCAAGCTGCTCGTCGCGCGCGCGATCGGAGAGGACGGCCGCGTGGTCCTCAACGCCGACGACCCGATGCTGGCCGAGGGCTCGGCCGCCGTTCGCGCGACGATCGTCTGGTTCTCGCTCGAGGCGGGCAGTCCCATCATCCAGAGCCACACCGAGGACGGGGGAGCCGCCGCGGTGCTCGAGGGCGACGCGATCGTCCTCCTCGGCGGCGGCGGGCGTCAGGTGGTCGGGCGGGTGGCGGACATGCCGATGACGGCGGGCGGTGCGGCCCGGCACAACGTCGCCAACGCGCTGGCCGCGGTCGCCGCGGCGGGAGGGCTAGGCATTCCACTCGCCGCGGTTCAGGCCACACTCTCCCGGTTCTCCCGCGATCCGTCGGACAACCCGGGACGCGCGAACTTCTACGATGTCGGCGGGATCCGGATCGTGGTGGACTACGCCCACAACGCACACGGGCTGGCAGCGCTCGCGGCGATGCTCGACGCGGTGCCCTCCGGGAGGCGCCTGGTGATGATCGGCCAGGCCGGGGACCGCGACGACGCGGCGATCCGGGAGATGGCCCGCACGGCGCTCTCGCTCCGGCCCGACCGGGTGCTGGCGAAGGAGACGCCGGCGTACCTTCGCGGGCGGGCGCTCGGGGAGGTCCCGGCAGTGATTGCGGACGAGCTGCGGCGGGCGGGGCTGCCGCCGGGTGCGATCTCGATGCCGGGCACGGAGATGCGCGGGGTGCGGGAGGCGCTCGCCTGGGCGCGGCCGGGGGATCTGCTGGTGCTGACGCTGCACGAGGAGCGCCGGGAGGTGCGAGAGCTGCTGGAGGAGTTGCGGGAGAGGGGGTGGAG